>NZ_DLHL01000011.1:0-300000 GCF_002483225.1 Gemmatimonas sp. UBA7669
CGTCAACAGCTCACGCAGAGGACTACCAGAGAACCGCAGAGAACGCAGAGAACTGCAGTCAACTGCAGTCAACTGCAGCAAAGGGCCTCGACGCGGATGACACGGATGCCGCGGAAACAACACGGATCAACGGCGGTCTGAGTCTCTTTTGAGTTCTGTACCCACGCGCCTCTGCGTTCTCTGCGGTTCTCTTGCTGTTCTCTGCGTGAGCTGTTGACGATGCCGGTCGAATGCTCAACAACCAGCGGACAAGGTACTCACGGCCAGGGCAGCGTGAGCACCGGATAGCGCGGACGCAAGTTGGGCTGATCGTTGCCCTCGAAGAAGCGCTTGAGATCGTGACGCGCCGCCACGATGTGCGCCATCTGCGCGGCATCAGCTGAGAAGTCCTTGTCGACCCGCGTCTGCAGCCGCTGCAGATGCATGACCGCCGCCGCACGCACATCGGGCATGGCGCGCGCATCACCAGCCAGGTCCATGACGATATCCAGCGCCGCACGCTGCGAGGCACGCAGCATGGCCCGCTCGGCGGCCGTTGTGGGAGCGACAGCCAGCCAGGTCCGCTGCATCACGGCCGTCAGCACCTCGTCGAGCGAGAGCTGCCGCGGATCACGCGCCACCTGCTGCACCAGGCGCGCGGCCCGTTCACGATCGAGCAGGTAGCCGATCACCTCGGTGGCCAGTCCACCACCCAGCGAAATGGCATCGAAGGTCGTGCCACCGCTGCCCTCAATCCACGTCTGGTCGGTGTTGAAGCCCGGTGGTGGCGGCGGAATGAGCTTGATGACCTTTTCCGGCACCACCAGCTCGGCAGGCGAAATGGCATCGAGCGCGGCAGTCAGTGCCTTGCGCTGGTCGGCGGCGGGGATGAGCGTGGACGGTGTCTGTCCATCTCCGCGCAGCGCAAAGGTGAAGTCCATGCCGCCGATGTACTTGGCCAGGCCTTCGAGTGAATAGCGATGATGCAGATACACGTGCGCGAAGCGCATGTTGAGCAGCGCCATGGGTTCGCCTGGCTTGATGGCGCGCTCGTCGAATGCGTCCATCATGATGCGGCGGACCGCGCGGCCTCGCGACACCGCCTCGAACTGCGTGGCGCCCTCTTCCCAGCGCGTCACCCAGGGCATGGAGCCGTTGGCATTCGCGTAGGTGTCGTTGATGAAGCGCACATTGCGCGTCAGGCCGTCCTTCATGATGGCCGCGAGGCCCGCGGCCTCCGCCGCCGAGTCGGCGTACCAGTGGTAGCCGAGATTGATGGCCAGCGAGTCCCAGGCGCCAGGTCCTTCACGGTACGCCTGCCGCAGATCCAGCGTCCCCTTGTCGGTGACCAGGATGAGCGGGAAGGGATAGTCCATCACACTTGAGCGATTCTGCGCCGACGCGATGTAGTTGTGCGACAGGCCCAGCGTGTGCCCGATCTCGTGCGCCGTGTGCTGACGACGACGCGCCATCGCAAAGGCCTCGGCACTCACATTGGGGCCGGCTGAACCAAACGCCGGCACCGTGCCCGCCCAGATGTTGTAGTCCACCAGCGAGCGCCAGGCATCCATGCGCACGACGGCGCGAATGATCTCGCCCGTGCGCGGATCGCTGTAGCTCGGCCCCACGCTGGGGCCCGGCCCCGTGCGATGCACCCACATGAGCATGTTGTAGCGCGCATCCATGGGGTCGGCTCCGGCCGGCAGGTCGAGCACGCGGAACGCGTCCTTGAAGCCCGCGCCCTCGAACACCTTGCTCCACCAGTTGCCACCCGCGCGGAAGGCCTCGCGATACGGCGCCGGGATACCGGGGTCCAAGTAGTAGATGATGGGCGTGACCGGTTCCACCAGTTCGCCGCGCGCGTATGCCGCAGGATCCTTGGGCACGAGCCGCCAGCGGTTGATGAAGCCACCGCGGTAGTCGCCCTCAAATCCCTTGCTGAGATCGAAGAACTGCGTGCCACCGTAGCCGAAGCGCGGATCGTAGGCGCGCGGGCGGTAGCCGGCCGTATCCGGCAGCACCACCAGCGAGTGATGCTGCTCGAACGTCATGGCGCGCGCATCGGGCGCCAATCCACCACGTCCGCGCGGCGCCTGATCGGTGACGAAGGTAAGCACCGCGTGCACTTCGACGTTGCGCGGAAAAGCCTTGGTGCGCTCCGGGTCGAGATAGCTGCGCTGCACATCGAGACGATAGTTGCCGCTGCCGGGCGCCACCGCCGCTGTACCGCCCGCGCCACCACCCTGCCGCAGACCGTCGGCCACACCATAGGCATCGCCAAGGAACACGCTCGACGCGTCCACCGTAATGACGCCGTTGGTATCGCGCTCAATGGGAAGCGATGCCACGATGGAACGCGGGAAGGCATCACTGGCCGCGCGCTGATTCTCGGCATCACCACGCGGCGCACGGGCCGTGTAGTTGTCGCGCACCATGAGCACCCGATTGCCGCGGCGCTCGAGCTTCACGATGCCGCTCGGCCCGGTCTGTCCGCGGTCGAGATTGCCGTTGCCCAATCCGGTGGCCAGGGTGACCTGGTGCAGGAAGGGGACGTTGAGCTGTGCCCGTGGAATCTCGAGCAGGGCCCGGTTTCGGGCCTCGTCGATACGCACGCGCAAGAAGGCATCGGATTGCGCGGCCGCTGGCGCGGCAAGCAGCGAGAGCGTGGCGAGCGCCATCAGGGAGCGGGCGGCTCCAGACGGCAGGATGGACTGCGGGCGATTCGGCGTCATGGCGCGGCGGATCGTGGAGGAGGGAGAGGAACCCCCTGAAGCTAGTCCCTGCCCACGCCCCCAGCGAGTTGCCGGCCCTGTGTTGGCACCCGTCAGACGGTCAGCGGATCCAGCAGTCGATCCACAAGGCCGGAACTGCGGACCACGCTTCGCTCCACTCCCCTGCGCAGGGGCGGGGCCTCGCCGAGCAGCACCACACGCTGACGCGCCCGGGTGACGCCCGTGTACAGCAGCTCCCGGGTGAGCAGCGGGGAATCCTGCTCGGGCAGTACCAGCACCACCATGTCGAACTCCGATCCCTGCGACTTGTGAATGGTCATGGCCCATGCCGTCTCGTGCGCAGGCAGACGCGAAGGCGGCAGACTGCGCACCTGCCCGTCGCTCTGGAGGAAATGCACGCCCACCACGCCATTCACACGGAGCGTCACGCCAATATCGCCGTTGAACAGCTGTGTCGACGGATCGTTGGCGGTGATGAGCACGGGCCGATGATCGTACCACCCCGAGGTCGCCCGACCGGCACGTCGCAGTTGACGCTCGAAAAGGGCATTGAGTCCCTGCACACCACGCGGCCCCTCGCGCGTGGCGGCCAGCACACGAAAACGTGACAGGTTTTGCAGAGCGTCGCGGGGGGTGTCGCTGGCGATGTACGCCGCAAAGGCATCGATCGTCGCCGCATGCAAGGTGGCTGGCGACCAGTCCCGCATGCTCACGTCGCGATATTGGCCAGGCTCCAGCGCACGCGCCACCGCAGGCCAGTCGCCCTGCTGCATGGCGGTGGCGAGTGCTCCAATACCGGGCTGCGCGCCGAATCGCCAGGAATGGCGCAGGCGCACCACCGCGCGGGCCAGCGGGGCGTCACCAGCGTGCGCCCCCGTTGCGCGCTTTGCGGCGGCGGCGGACGCACGCACCACGTCACCGAGTACAAAGCCGGTGTCCACGCTGGCCAACTGATCCGGATCGCCAAGTACAATGAGCCGTGCGCCCGGACGCACCGCACGAAACAGCGCGTCCATCATGAGCACATCCACCATGCTGGCCTCGTCAACGATCACCACATCGTGCGGCAGCGGATGACTGGCATCATGGCGGAAGGTTTCGTTCCACGGTTGATAGCCCAGCAAGCGATGCAGCGTGGCACCGGTGGTGGGGAGTTGGGCGCGCACCGCAGCCGACAGTTGCTCGCGCTCCGCCGCCGCGCCAATGGACTCCACCAGACGAGCGGCCGCGCGGCCTGTGGGCGCGGCAATGGCTACGGTACGTGACGGGTCGGCATGCAGCAGCAGCGCCAGCATGCGCGCCGCGACGGTGGTCTTTCCCGTGCCCGGTCCGCCGGTGACAAAGACCAGAGGCAGGTCAAGTGCCGTCTGCGCCGCGACGGCCTGCCAATCGGTCTTCTCAGGGTCGGGTGGAAACAGACGGGCGAACTCCGCCGCGAGTCCGGGCGCCTCCACCGGCGCAGGGTGCTGCACACGCCGCCGGATGCTCAACGCCAGCCGGCACTCGGCATCATGGTAGCGCGCGAGATACAGACGCGCGCCGTCGAGCACCAGCATGGCCGAGGCTGCAGACTCATCACGCAATGTTGTCTCGTGCGCGACACGGCACAGCGGGCTATCGCGAAGGACCCTTTGCCATGCGTCAAGCGCAGGCCAGGTGATGTCATGCGACTCGGCCGCGCGATCGTGCATGAAGCGTACGGTGGTTTTCGCCCATGCGCTCAACTCGATGCAGCTGTGTCCCTGGGCCCGCTCAGTGCTGAGCAGCAACGCCGTGTCATGCAACAGGGCCTGTTCCGCGTGATCCGACGCCTGCCGTGCCACAAGCCGCGCAAAGGCCCGGTCGATGGCCTGACACATCACTTCGACCGGAGTGGCCACGCCGACATGCGTGCTCATTCGCGTCTCCGTGAGAGTGTCTGCTCCCCAAAGGCGGCACTGAGCGCCTCAATGAGCGCGCGTGGTGGCCGGTCCACAAACCAGCCCTGGGCCGGCGCGGGGTTGAACACTCCGAATCCCCGCAGGAATGCGTACGCCGCACCGCCCATGTGGCGGTCGTAGTCGAAATCCGGCATACGATGCTGCAGAAAGCGATAGGCCGCCGTGAGATAGAGATGGTACTGCAGGATGTAGTGATGGTCGACCATCACTGCCGTCAATGCATGGTTCGCATAGGCGGCTGGCGTGGTGCCAAGCTGGTTGGACTTCCAATCCACCACCCACCAGCGCCCATCGTGCTCGAAGAGCAGGTCGACGAAGCCGGTGAGATACCCGTGCAGCTGCGTGGGACCCAGCGTCCGCAAGGCCTCGGCATACTCGGACACCGGACCCACGCCGTGCTGCGCAAAGGCCAGCGCCAAACGCTCGCGTGTGACCACGGCGTCCTGCGCACCCATGGGCAACAGGAACTGCCACTCGTGCCGCGCGCGGTCCCCGCGCACGTCGCGCAACGCAAAGCTCGGCAGTCCGCACGCGTCGAGAGGGATGGGTGTACCGAGGGTGCGCTGCATCATGTCGACCACTGCGTCCACACGAAGGTCGCTTTCCGGAGGGGCTTGCAGCAATCCGGCCTCGTGCAAACGCTGCACCACCATCGGACGAAGTTGGGCGGGTGTGGCATCGAACGCGCTGTGTTCGAATAGCGCGTGGAGGGCAATGCCGGCCTCTCTACCCGCAGGAAAGGCGCGAAAGTCCTCACGTGGCAGATCGCGCGCTGAGAGCGCCGGGCCCTCTTCGCTGGGCGCCATGCCGGCGTCTTCATTCGGGTCATCGACATCACGTACCGCCGAGGCGCCGGCCAGAGGCCGGGACAGCGACGTGAAGCTCGCGATGCGATAGGTGTCGAAGCGTCGGGCGGGTGGCGGCTCGTCGGGCAAAGTGCGCACCACGGGTACCGGCCGGGCACGTGCCGTCGTGAGGGACAGTGGCGGCACGAGCGTGGAGTCCGCGGTCTCCATGGCCATGAGATCGCGATGCATGGCGACGACGGCCTCGAGATGCGTCTGCCACGTCTGCGGACCGGCTGCGAGTGCATCGGCCATGAGCGGGGCCGACACCGCACCGGTATCCGGTACGCCGCCTGCCGCGGCATCGAACAGCAGCCACGACAGCGCGCTCTGCGCCGCCACATCACCTCGCTGCCGATGCGTGATGGGGCCCCAGCCCACTACCGTGCGGAACCTTGCACGCGTGAGCGCCACATACAGCAGTCGGCTCTCCTCTGCGAGGCGCTCACGATCTGCAGGTGCCTGACGGGCAGGACGCTGTGGCGATCCATGATCAAGCACGACGCCGTCCTGTTCGTGCACGAGCACCGGTGCATCAGGCTGCACCGGATAGGCGCTCCACAGGGTGGGACAGTAGACGATGTCGTATTCGAGCCCCTTGCTCTTGTGCACGGTTACGATCTGCACGGCATCGGCATCGCTTTCGAGCCGCAGCTCCGTGACCGGGCGGTTGCCGGGACGGTCCCCCCGCTCCTCGGCCTCGGCCATCTGCGTGCGCAGCCAGCGCAGCGTGCCCTCCACATTCAGGTGCTCACTCAGCACGGCGGCATGCAGCAACTCTTCGAGATGTCGCACATTGGTGAGACGACGCTCACCCTCCGGTTCACTCAACAGTCGCTCGGTTACACCGCACTCGGCGTACCACTGCTGCAGCATGGGCAGCAGTCCACGTGTGGTCCAGCGTTCGCGCAGTCCATCCACGCTGTCGGTGATGGCGGTCCACGCCGACTCGGCTTCCGGAGTTGCCAGCCGCAACAGATCCGCATGCGAAAGCCCCCAGAGCGTTGTACCGAGCGCCGCGCGCAGTCGTGCCACGTGTCGCGGTGAGGCTATGCCCTCGAGCACCAGCAAGAGTTCGGCGGCCTCTTCGGACTGCATCACATCGCCGAGACCTGACACGACGGCTGGAACGCGTGCGTTCCGAAGCACGGTGGCCATCTCGATGCCTTCACTGGCCGAACGTACGAGCACGGCGAGTTTGCCGGGCGTCCAGCCGTCTTCGATGTTGCGCACGATGTGCCGCGCGCAGGCGGCGAACAACAGACGACGGGCCTCAGTGGCTCCGGTAAACGCCGGTGCGCCACCACGCCCGGTTGCCGGTGGCACGAAGAGCCAGTGCAAGGCGTGCGGCCCGCCAGGCAAACGGGCCGGCTCCGCTGCGTGTGTGGCCGCTTGCGCGGCATGGTAGGCAATCCCGTCGTCAACGAAGGGTTGAAGTCGCCGCGCAAACAGGGCGTTGACCGCTTCCACCATGCGTGGCGTGCTGCGGAAGTTTCGCTCGAGCGTGAACTGCCGCTCTGCCGTGTCGGCGGCGGTGAGATAGGCCTGTACGTCGGCGCCACGGAAGCCATAGATGGCTTGTTTGGGATCGCCGATGAGGAATAGCGGGCAGCCGTGCAGCGCCGTGCGAAAGATCGCGAACTGATGCGCGTCGGTGTCCTGAAACTCGTCGATCAGTGCAGCCTGAAACTGCGAGCGTACCGCGTGCGCCAGCAGTCCCTCGGGTCCCTGCCGCTCCAAGACGTCGGCAAGACGCTGCAGCAGATCATCAAAGCCCAGCGACGCGCGGCGGGCCTTCTCGGTGTCGATCCATCGATCGACGAAGTGCACACAGTCGGCACGCAGCGCCTGCTCCATGCGCGCGGTAGACGCCAGCACACTGTCGGCTGCCTGCACCAGTGGCTGCAAGGCCAGATCGGCCACCGCGGCCTTGCCTGCGTTGCTGCGCTTGTTGAAGTCCTTGCTCAGCACCTCGGTACTGAATCGACGGGCCAGCGTCAGCAGGCTCACCGTTGGCAGCCCGGTGGCGTCGGACTCCCGTACAGCTTCGTCCATCTGCGCAAACAACGCGTGTCGCCCATCGGGCGTGGCAAGTGACGTGCTGGTGTTGAACGGCTTGTTGCCCAACCACTGCTCGGCACCCGACGCACCGAGGTGCTGCCATGCGCGCATGAAGGCCGTGGCCTGGTGGAGCAACACCGTGCGGACGGTGTTGGCCTCCTCGTCAGGATCGAGGCGTACGTCAGCGACGCGCCGCGCCAGGCGATAGTCGGCATGGAAGCGGTTGGGCTTCCATCCCTCACTCACAACCAGGGCGGCGAGCAAGCGGTCGCTGTACACCCAACGCCGCCACCAATCCTGCAGCGCCAGCCGCTCGAGATCCTGCTCGTCTTCGAGCAGGTCTGCTTCGAATGGGGTGCCACTTTCCAGTGCGTACTCATCGAGCACACGCTTGCAGAAGCCGTGGATGGTGAACACCGCCAGGGCATCGAGGGTGGCCACGGCTTCACGCAGGCGCATCGCCGCGTCATCCTCACGGCCAGCGGCCATGGCGCGGAGGATCTGCACACTCGCATTCGCCGTGTCCACCATGTCTGGCGCGGCGAACACGCGTTCCGCGAGACGCAATTCTTCGCGAATGCGTGTCACCAGTTCGTTGGTGGCCGCCTTGGTGAACGTCACCACCAGAACGTTTGCCAGCCCGTCCACCATCCACGCGCCATCGGGTCGTCGCTCGAGCAGCAGACGCACCATGCTCTTGGCAATGTTGAACGTCTTGCCCGTACCGGCGCTGGCCTCGATGAGCGCGATGCCGGGAAGGAACGGCGAACGATCGGCGCGAAAGGCTTCGCGGGTAGCTGATGACACGCTTGGCTTTGCCATCATGCCGGCGTGACCTCGTGGTCCTGCCAGAACACGTCGCACCACGCACTGAACTCGGGCCAGAGGACCTCGAGCGGGCGAACGCCACGCCACAGCGCCCGCACGTGATCGTCACTGCCGTCGGCGCCAATGGCGTACTCTCCGCTGGCCTCGAAATCGCGCAGCAGCCGGTCCTGATCCACCGCGCCCTTGCGCAGCATCTCCCGATACGCCCACGCACTCTGTGTGAAGAACGGCACCGGCATGCGGCTCATGATGCGAAAGCCCTGCACAAGGGCATCCAGGCGCGCCATGGCCTGGACGGCGGTCAGGGGGGACAGCTTCACGGCACTGTCGGTGCCGTAGAGCCAGGTGACACCACCTTCTGCCGCCGCCGCGCGCACCAGGTGCAGCACCCAGGCCAGCAGGTGATCGCGCGCCTTGAGCCTGGCCGCGCGCACGCACCACTGCCCGCCGGCCACCTGCAGATCCAGGGTGCCCTGCAGTTGCCAGTCAGCGCCCGCAATATCCACGGCCATGGACGGCTGCCGCAGCGACGCATTCAGTCGGTCGAGCAGAGGCTGGACGTCATCATGCAGGCGCTGCATCCAGCTTTGACCCAAGGCGGCAGGCGGCAGCTCGCCTCCGGCCAGCACGTAGGCCAGGAACGGTGCCGTGACCTGCTGACCGTGCAGAGTATGCTGAAGCAATTGCTGCTGCATGCGCGTGCGGAGCAGCGGGTCCACCGTCAGTGGCTCGACGTCGTCCAGACGATCAGCGCCGCGTCGCACATCCATTTGCAGAACGCGGCGGCAATACCAGCGCGACGGATGACTCCAGGCGTCCACCAACTCCTCTACACTGACCCGCAGCCAGGGCTCGGGCGCTCGCAGGGCATCGCGCGCGAGAAGCGGCACGGTCGGCAGCGGATCGAGAAACGCGGGGGGATGTTCGCTGCGATGCTGCGCCGCCCGCACACCGCGCGCCATGCTGGCATCAAAGGTGAACAGCGCTCCGTCGTTGCCGGCAGACCCTGAAAAGTAGGCGGGGCTGAACGGCTGCAGCTGATGACGGACATGCAGTAGCGCGCGCGCGGTGCGTGAGGACCCAACGCGGCCTGCCCCATTCACCAAAGGCTCGTCTGTCGCCCGTACGGTGGCATCGAGATAGTCCAGCAACTCGGCCACCACGATGGACGGCGCGAGCTCGCCGTTGTCCACCTGGGAGCGCCCCACGTAGGAGAGCAGCAGCCGGTCTTCAGCACAGAGCAGCGTGTCGAGCAGGAGTTGCCGGTCGTCGACACGCACCTCCCGATCTCCTCGCCGCGGCTCAATTGCGATGAGATCGAACGCCGTGCGCCGCTGGCGCCTGGGGAACGCGTCGTCACTGAGGCCGAGCATGGCAATGACCCGATGGGGCACCGCACGCATGGGCTTCATGGCACAGAGCGTCATGCCGCCCGTGAGAAATCCGCTGGCCTGCTCCCCATCTTCAAGGCTGGCACGCAGCCATTCGCGCACAATTTCGAATGAGAGCGGCAAGTCGCCCACATGCCGCGCGGCATCGGATAGCGTCGCCATGCTGCGCCGGAGCGCATCCACCGCCTGCCGCTCCTCGTCGCTGTCGGGCTCAACCAACCAGGAAAGCAGCGCCTGCAGGACTTCGGACCATTCACGCGCCGAACGCGCCGCCTTGAACCGGCCACGCCAGTCAAAGACCTGCTCCACCCACTCCACGAAACTCCCCAGCAGCGCCGTATCACCGGAGGTATCGCCGCCCACCGGACGCACATCACCGAGGACTGCGGCCACGTTGCCCACCGCATAGCCCACCAGCAGGCGATCGAGCCCCTGCCGCCAGGTATGGTCGTCCACCCCGGGCACGTCAAACTCGGCAGCGCGCGACGAGCCACTCTCGCCCCATCGTATGCCGGCCTGGCGTACCCAGCCCGCAATGCGGTCGAGTTGCGTACCGGACACTCCCGCAGCGCGGCGCACGGGCGGAATGAACAACAGGTTGAGCAGCTCGCTCGCGGTGCCGCGCGCCGTTACCAGGTCCAGCCACTCGCGCAGCGCTCGCGCCGGGGTCACATCGCGGGACAGTGCCCGATCGGCGACACGAAACGGGATGCGTGCGAGTCCATCGTGTTCGTTGGCAAAGATGGCTTCCGCCAGCGGCGCGTACGTCTCCACGTCCGGCACCATGATCAGCACGTCGTGCGGCCTGAGCGTCGGATCAGCGGCGAAGGCATCGAGCAGTTGGTCGCGCAGCACTTCGAGTTCCCGAAGCGGCGAATGACAATCCTGCACGGTGAGCGAACGATCGCCGGGCTGCAGCATCGTGGCGGTTGCGTCGGCGGTCCCGGCACGCAATGCGCGCTGCAGCTGGTGCAACAGACTGGCGGGCTGTGCGCGCGCGTCCTCAGCACCGAGTACCGACACGTGGGTGTGCACCACGTCAACGGGCACACCCGGTGTGGGCGTCGAGAGATCCTGCAGCAACTCGCGGGACGCCGCAGCGAAACGCGCCGCGAGCGGATGGCGTGCGCCATGTTCACGCCAACTGTCCTGTCCCGGCGAGAGCACCGCGACATGCACCGGCACAAAGCGAGCCACGGCCCTGAGCAGTCGGACAAAAACGGGCGGCAGGGTGGAGACGCCAAAGACCACCACACGTGGCGGCAGGCCCGCTGGGGCAACCGTGGCCTGCTCGAGTCGCGAAATGGTGCCGGTGAACCAGCGGGCAAAATGCATGGGTCGCTCTCCGCGCAGGAGATGACACCAGAGCACGGCTTGCCAGGCTTCGGCCGCCGATTTCGTGGTGAGCCGACCGTCTTCCCAAGCCAGCATCACCTCGGGACGATACAGTCGATACTCGTCGAACCGTGCCGTGATGCTGCGGGCCAGTCCAAACCGCTTGCGATCGTCGGCGCCCTGCAGATACGCGCGCAGGGGCTCGCAGGCGGCGTGCTGCAGGAGCTCCGGTTCACCGAGCGCGGCGTAGAGACGCCAGGTGAGGGCCGCCTCTTCGAAGCGCGTGTCGAGCGGTGTCGGCGCGTGCCCGGCAAAGGCGGCGTCGCGCTGCAGGGTGTCAGCCAGCGTGCGACAGAACCCCGCCGGAAAGGGCATGGCCAGACTGGCCGCGCAGCCCCGACGCGTGGCCAGTTGCTGCCGCACCCAACGCTCCATGCCGAGACTCTGTACGATGATCGTCTCATCGTCGAACGGCGAGAGCGGCGTGTCGCGCAGCTGCTCGTCGAGATGCGCGAGCAGCGCCGCCGGTGCGTCACCGGTGACGAGGTGCAGTCCGGCCATTCGGTTCAGTCGAGCGCGCGGTCGGCGGCCAGCACCGCGTGCAGCAGCACGTTGGCGCCATTGGTGATGTCGGCGGCGTGTGAGAACTCGCGTGGCGAGTGACTGATACCGCCCACACTCGGAATGAAGATCATGCCCATGGGTCCGAGGTGCGCCATTTCCTGGGCGTCGTGCCCCGCCCCGCTGGGCATGCGCTGATGCGTGAGGCCAAGGGACGTGGCCGCCCCCTGCACGAGGTCCATGACCCGCGGATCGGCGAGCGCTGGCTTGCTGTCGGTGAGACGCGCAAAGCGGAACTGGGTGCCGGTGGCCTCGCCGATTTCGCGCCCCAACTGCTCGAAAGTCTGCGTAAACTGCTCGATGGTGCGCTGTTCGATGTCGCGCAGATCCACCGTGAGCACCACCTGACCGGGAATGACGTTCGTGGTGTTGGGCGTCACATTGACGCGCCCCACGGTGGCCACCTGTCGTCCAGGCACACGCCGGATGGCCTCGTTGACCGCCACGGTGAAACGCGCCGCGGCCAGCATGGCATCCTGCCGCTGGTCCATGGGCGTGGCGCCGGCGTGATTGGCAAAACCGGTGATGGTGATCTCGAACCAACGGAGCCCCACAATGCCCTGCACCACGCCAATCTTGAGACCGGCCTTCTCCAGCAATCCGCCCTGCTCGATGTGCAGCTCGAGGTAGCCATGCACACTGCCGGGCTGACGGCGCACGGACGCCACCTGCGCCACATCGCCACCGATGAGCCCAACGCCCTCGCGAATGGTCTTGCCGCTGCGCGCGACTTTGTCCAGGTCTGCCTCCGACACGAGACCGGCCCAGAAGCGACTGCCGTAGGTGCCCCCTTCCTCGTTCTGCCACACCACCACGTCGAGGGGATGCGCGAGACGCCGCCCGTTCTCGGCCAGTGTGCGCGCCACTTCAATGGCGGCAAACGAGCCCACCGGGCCATCAAAGTTGCCGCCGTCGGTCACCGAGTCCACGTGCGAGCCGATCACAATGGGCTTGGCGTCGGCACGCGTGCCAGGTACGCGCGCCACAATGTTGCCCGCGGCATCAATGCGCGGCGCGAGTCCGCTCTGGCGGTAGAGGTCGAGCGTGAAGGCCCGTCCTTCAAGATCGGCAGGCGAGTACGCGACACGATTGATGCCGGTCGGCGTGCGCCCCACACGATCGAAGGCTGCAAGCCAGCCGTTCAGCCGTTGCCCGTTGACCCGCAGCGATTGCGACGCAGCAGCATCGCGGGCATGCCGTCCGCCAAGTGGCGACCCGCCAGGTAGCGACCCGCCAAGTCGCGGCCACGCCGCCAAGGCCGCACCGCCCAGCAGGGCCTGATGCACGAAGTCCCGTCGTTGCATGATGCCGCTCAGGCGAGGGTGAGAATCTCCGCGCCACCGGCGCGCACCACGATGGTGTGTTCCTGATGTACGGCCAGCGCGCCGTTGTGCGTACGGTAGGTCCAGCCGTCGTCATCCTCCACGACGCGGGCCGCGCGGCCGGCGAGCATGGGTTCCACCGCCAACACCAGTCCCTCGTGCAGCACCATGTCCGCTTCGGGGTCGTCCCAGTTGGGCACGGTCGGCTCCTCGTGCAATTGCCGACCGATGCCGTGTCCGGCGAGTTCACGGAACACCCGCCCGCCATGGCTGCGCACGCAGCGGTCGATGGCAGCCCCGACATCGCGCACCCGGCGCCCCGGCCGCGCAGCGGTCACGCCGGCTTCCAGTGCCTCGCGTGCCATGCGCAGCAGCTGCGCGCCACCCCTGGGCGGCGTGCCCACCGCCACGGTGCGGGCGCTGTCGGCCATGTAGCCGTTCAGCTCAAGCGTCACGTCGAGCGTGACGAGGTCACCCTCGCGTAACACCCGCGCGCCCGGGATGCCGTGGACGATCTCGTCGTTCACACTGATGCAGGTGAAGCCCGGGAAATCGTAGGTGAGCTGGGGCGCCGAACGGGCACCGTGTGCCGTGGCCAGGTCACGCGCAATCGTGTCGAGCTGCGCGGTGGTCACACCGGGCGCCACGGCAGCCTCCATGGCATCGAGCGTGCGCGCCACCAGCTGCCCAACCCGCCGCATGCCGTTCAGCTCCTCTTCCGTTCGAATGGTCATGACCCGAGTATAGCGTGACGGGCCGGACCTCGCCGCCTGGCCGGGACCAACGGCCTCATTTCACCAGTGTCCATGCTGCGCAGCACATGACCATGCCCTCCACATCTCACGAAAACGCGGCACGCGAGCGCGACCGCGAGCGCGGCTCCTTTGCCACCACCTCCACCGAGGACAGCGACCTCGGCTTCGGCCGGGTGGTGGCCAACACTGCGCGCGGGCGCTTTCTCACGCGTGCCGGGCAGCCCACGGCCCGAAAACTGGGATTGCGCGGCGCACGCACCGGCCGGGCCTATCTGGCGGCCCTCGGCGCGACCTGGCGCGACTTTCTCGTATGGACGGTGGGTATCGTCCTGCTGGTGAATGGGCTGTTTGCCCTCGCCTATCGGTCACTGGGGCCCGGTGCGCTGTCCGGCAGCGACACATTGGGCCTGGACGACCCCTTTCTTGCGGCGCTGGTCTACAGCGTGAGCATCTTCACCACGACGGGTGTCGACGGCATGCACGCCGTGGGAGCTGCGGCGCACTCGCTCACCGTCGTGCAGGCGCTACTGGGGCCGCTGGTGGGTATGGTCATTGCCGGTCTCGTCATTGCGCGCCTCACCCGGCCACGCGCCGAGCTGCGCTTCAGCGACTCGGTTGTCATTGCGCCGTACGAGGGCGGACGCGGGCTCATGTTCCGCTTCGTCAACGAGTCCATGAGTGAGCTCACCAATGTGCACGCCGCCGTGTACGTCACCTGGCTCGAAACCATCGATGGGGTACGCGAGCGGAACTTCCATCGCCTCACACTCGAGCGCGACGATGTGGCCTTCTTTCCGCTGCATTGGACCGTCGTGCATCCGCTCACGGCCGACAGCCCCCTGCGAGGCGTGACACCCGAACGCCTGCGTGATGGCGACGCGGAGATTCTCATTCTCGTGACGGCCCACGAAGAGACCTTCTCCACACGCATTTCCGTGCGTCACTCCTTCACCTGGGAGGACGTGACCTGGGATGCCCGATTCGCCAGCATCTTCATCGAGTCCATGGACGAAGCGCTGGCCATCGATGTGGAGCGCCTGAGCCGGTTGGACAGACTGCCGGAGGGCAGCACACGCCTCGCCCCTGCGGCTGAAGGGCCCATGGTGCCCTGAGCCAGGACGAGGCGGCGTCAGTGCGCGTGACTGTGCCCGCGCATGGCGTCGAGATCCAGTTCCTCCTCGAGTGTGCGCAGCACTTCGTCCGAGATCGCGCCTTCGTTGCGCAATCGCAGCAGCAATCGCCGCTCGGCTTCACGCATGCGGGTGCGCAACGCATCGCGTGAGCGCGCCCGCCCTGCGGCGTCGCCGCTGGTGCCCGTGGTATGGGAGCGTTCCACGCGTTCGCGAAGCTCAGCGCGCAACCACCGGGCGTCTTCTGCTGATACGGTGCCCTCGCGCACCGCGTCCTCGAGCTCATCCTGCGCGCGACGCGCCGCTTCCAGGCGCGCCAGGCGCTCCTCATGCAGGTGATGGGTTTCGGGAGCGAATCGGAACCAGCGGATGAGCGGCGCCAGCGTACAGCCCTGAACCACCAGTGTGAACAGAATGGCGGTCATGGTGATGTACAGCAGCTCCTGGCGGTACGGGAACGGCGAGCCGTCGGCGAGAGTCAGCGGCAGAGCAAGCGCCGTGGCCAGCGACACAATGCCGCGCATGCTGGTCCAGGCCACCAACGAGACCGCCTTGGCCGACGGTACGGGTTCATTGCGCGCGATCGTGGGCGACAGAAAGCGCGGGCACCAGGTGGCGACGGGTACCCACACCAGACGCACCGCCACCAGTACCAGACTGATGATCAAGCCCGGGTAGAGCAGCGTCGGCAAGGTCGCCATCGTGGTCGAGCACAGCAGCGCCGTGAACTGCATGCCCAGCAGCACGAAGATCATCGCGTTGAGCGCAAACACGAGCAGGTCCCACACGGCGCGCGCCTGCACACGCGAGCGAGGCCCCACCGCCGTCGACAGATACTGACGCGTGTACAAACCGCCGGCCACACAGGCGAGCACCGCCGACACGTGCAGCTCTTCCGCCACCAGCCACGCGACATACGGCCCGGCCAGCGTGAGCAGCACCTCGGCCATTTCGTCGCGTGTGCGCCGCGCAGTCTGAATGAGCAGCCAACCCGTGGCCAGACCGATCAGCACACCCACACCGGCGTCGAGAAAGAACCGCACCATCGACTCGGCCACACTGAACACACCGGTGACCGCGGCGGCCACCGCGGTGCGATAGAGCACGAGCGCGGACGCATCGTTCACGAGGCTCTCGCCCTCAAGAATCACGATCACGCGGCGCGGCACGGGCAATCGTGAAACAACGGCGGCGGCAGCCACGGCATCGGGCGGCGAGACAATGGCACCGAGGGCCACGGCCACGGCCCAGGGCATGTCAGGGAACAGCCAGCGCGCCACGAAGGCCACGCTCACGGTCGTCACCACCACGAGGCCAATGGCGAGCAAACCAATCGGGCGCCGATTGGCCTTGAACTCACGCAGCGACGTGAAGAACGCCGCCGCCCAGAGAATGGGCGGCAGAAAAACGAAGAACACCAGATCCGGCTGCAGCGTCGGCACCGTGACACCGGGCAGCGCCGCAAGACCAAGGCCAGCAAGCACCTGCAGCACCGGCGGTGGGACCGGCAATCGTCGGCCGAACGCCGTCAGTGCCACGACCAGCGTGACAAATGCGATACCGGCAAGAATTGGAGAATGGTCGGTCATGACAGGCGCGAAGGCGGCAACGGGCAGCGGTGTCGTTGATGCTGCATGGCCGGCCATATTTGTGCAATGCATCCCTGCCATCCGAGTGCAGGGATCGGTCCGTTCGTTACCAGGCAGCCAGCCATGTCCGCTCTGTTCTCGCCCTTCACGTTGCGCTCGGTCACGCTGCGCAACCGCATTGGCGTCTCGCCCATGTGCCAGTACTCCAGTGTCGACGGGTTTGCGACCGATTGGCATCTGGTCCACCTGGGGGGCTTCGCCACCGGTGGCGCCGGCCTGGTGATCTGCGAAGCCACGGGTGTGTTGCCCGAGGGACGCATTTCGCCGTACGATCTGGGCATCTGGAAAGACGAGCACGTGCCCATGCTGCAGCGCATCACTCACTTTGTGCGCGCACAGGGGGCGGTGCCCGGTATCCAGTTGGCCCACGCCGGTCGCAAGGCCAGCACCAGGCGACCCTGGGAAGGTCAAGGGGCCGTGTCAGCCGAAGACGGTGGATGGCAGGTGGTGGGGCCAGATGACGTGGCCTATAGCGCCAGCTATCCGCAGCCACGCGCGATGACCGAGGCAGACATCGCGCAGGTGGTAACGGCCTTTGCTGACGCCGCACGCCGTGCCCTCGCAGCAGGGTTTGTGGTGGCGGAAGTCCATGCGGCGCATGGCTACCTGCTGCACCAGTTTCTCTCGCCGCTTGCCAACTCCCGCACCGACGCGTGGGGCGGCTCGCTGAGCAATCGCATGCGACTCACGCTCGAGGTCTCGCGCGCCGTGCGCGCGGTATGGCCGGAGGATCTGCCCGTTGTCGTGCGCATCTCGGCCACGGATTGGGCAGAGGGCGGATGGAGCATCGACGAGAGTGTCACGCTCAGTCGCGAGCTTGCCGCGCTTGGCGTCGATTGCATCGACGTATCATCGGGCGGTCTCACGTCGGCGCAGCAGATCGACGTCAAGCCCCTGTACCAGGTGCCGTTCGCACGGCGCATCCGTGCCGAGGCTGCCGTGCCCACGGCAGCGGTCGGTCTCATCACCGAGCCGCAGGAAGCCGAACAAATTGTGCGCGATGGTGACGCAGACGTGGTGTTGTTGGCGCGGGAGCTACTGCGCAATCCGCGCTGGCCACTGGAGGCTGCCAACCAACTCGGCGAGGACGGCCCCTGGCCCGATCAGTATCTGCGGGCGCGGCGTCGGCGATAAGCCCTCGGCAGGGCAGCGGCAGGCCAGCGCTGGGCCGCCGGCGGCCTTGGCAACCCTGAAGGCTCCGGTCGGTGACACAGTCGTATCCTGGCCACGCTGTGTGTGGCCGCGCGTCACCATCAGCCCCAGCCTACCATGCGCCGCTTTCTTTTCATCGCCGCCGCGTCGGCGTTGTGCAGTGTGTCCGCTTCCGCCCAGTCTGCTCTGTCCGTGTCCGCCCTCCTCGGCAAGTGGAACGCCGAGTGGGAATTGGGTCGCGTGGTGGAGAACGACGTGGTCACACCGGTCATGGCCAGTGGAGTCATCAGCATCGAGTCCCGGGGCGACTCGCTGGTGGCCAGCATTCTCGTCACCAAGCGCAGCGATGGACGCCCGGCGCCGACCAGTCCGGTGACACTGAGCGGCAAGGCCGCCGCACGCGGCGCCGAGTTTGTGCAGAAGCAAACCGTGCGCATGAACCTCAACGGCGAAGAGACCACACGTGAAGTTACGGTCACGTGGACATTGAACGCCAACGGCAATGAGCTCCGTGGCAGCATGCTGCGCGAGATGCCCTTCGTCAGCGCGACGCCGGCCCCCTCGGAGATCAAGGGGACCAGGGCCAGCTGACGAACAGTATCTGACCTCGGTCAGATACTAAGGGTCAGGGTGCGACGCCGCCGAGTTGGCAGATGTGTTCCCACTCGGCGGCGCTGACTGGTACGACGGACAGTCGGCTCACCTTGATCAGCGCCATGTTGGCGAGCGCCGGGTCCGCCTTGATGTCGGGCAGCGTAACGGGTGTCTTGAACTTGGCGACGGCCTTCACGTCCACCATGAACCAGGTCGGGTGGGCGGGATCGGAGTCTGCGTCGAAGTAGTCGTGCGAAGGGTCGAAGGCGGTGTGGTCCGGATAGCCTTCCTTCACGATTTCGCAGATGCCCACAATGGCCGACGGCTCGGCGTTCGAGTGATAGTAGAACGCACGATCGCCCTTCTTCATGCCGTCGCGCAGGAAGTTGCGCGCGCCACTGTTGCGCACACTGTCCCAGCAGGTTGTATGCTTGGGCGCAGCCACCAGGTCGTCGTATGAAAAGACATCCGGCTCGGACTTGATGAGCCAGTACCGCCGCTCGCCCTTGGTGCGTGGCGCGAACACATGGGCCCACGCGCCCTTTTCGTAGGGCGCGGACTTGGGAACCTTCTTTTTTGCGGGCATCAGCGCACTCAGTTCATGCAGCAGCTGCTGGCACCGCAGCCACCCATGGGCGCGGCACCGCGCGAGCCACCGGGTGCGGCACAGGCGTCGGCGCTATTCGGCATGAAGGTCACCAGTCCACCGCTCAGCACGCGCCGCACCGGGACCGGGCGTTCAGGGTGTTGGGTGAGCGGTGCGTCAGACATGGACTGCCGCAGTTCAAAGCGCTCGACGGGTTCATCGGGCGCGGCGGGAATCGTTTCGTAGACGTAGATGGGCATGGGACTAAATTACTGCATCATGAGTGAGTTCTGGAACGCGCGATTCGACACCCCGGAGTACATCTTCGGCACGGCTCCCAACGCCTTTCTGGCGGCACAGGCACACCGGCTGCGGCCCGGCCAGCGTGCGCTGGCTGTCGCCGACGGCGAAGGCCGGAACGGGGTGTGGCTCGCCGAGCAGGGGCTCGAGGTGCATGCGGTGGAGGTGGCGCCGAACGCCATCGCCAAGGCCAGACGTCTGGCGACCACGCGCGGCGTGACGGTGCAGATCGAGGAGGCCGATGTGCTGACCTGGGATTGGCCGGAGGCCGACTTCGATGTGGTGGCCGGCATTTTCTTTCAATTCGGCCAGCCGGCAGAACAAGCGCAGATCATTGCCGGCATGAAACGGGCGACGCGCGCCGGTGGTCTGGTGTTGCTCGAGGGGTACTCACCACGACAACTGCAGTATCAGACCGGCGGCCCCTCGAACCCGGCCCAGCTGTGGACCGAGGATCTGTTGCGCGCATGGTTTGCGGATTGGGAGATCCTGCACCTCATCGAACACGAACCGATCCTCAATGAGGGCCGCAAGCACGTTGGGCGCTCGGCCGTGGTGGATGCGGTCATGCGACGTCCGGAGTAACGGCTAGGCGAGGTGGCGGCGGCGCGACGAGGCGGTACATTCGCGCATGCTCTCCACCACCCGCACTCTCCTCGCCCCGCGGTACGGTTGGTCCTCGCGTGCGCAGTCGGCCACGCTGGCCTTCTGGGCTGTGGCACACCTTGCCCACGCGCGGGTTGTTCATGCACAGGGCGCGTCCGGACAGCGCACGTCAGTGCAGCCCGCGACGGCTCGCGCATTGCCCGGTGTGCTGCCGCGCATGGCGCTGCCACCGTCAGACCTCGTGGCAGCCAGTGATCGCGTATTTGCGACGTGGAACACCACGCAGTCGCCCGGTTGCGCGGTCGGCGTGGCGCGCGGCGGCACGGTATTGCTCGAACGCGGCTACGGTATGGCCGATCTGGCAGGCGCGCGCGCCATCACCCCGGGTACCGTGCTCGAGTCGGGCTCGGTGGCCAAGCAGTTCACGGCCACGGCGGTGCTGCTGCTGGCCGCAGACGGCAAGCTCTCGCTGGACGCCGATGCCCGCACCTGGCTCCCTGAGCTGCCGGTGTACGACCGTCCCATCACCGTGCGGCATCTGCTCACACACACGAGCGGTCTGCGCGAATGGAGCAACCTCGTAGCCTGGCAGGGCTGGCCGCGTGGCACGCGGGTGCACACGCAGCCTGACGTGTTCGCCCTCATCACCGCGCAGCGCTCGCTCAACTACCCGGTTGGTGCGCACTACTCGTACACCAACTCGGGCTTCCTGCTGCTGCGCACGCTCGTGGAGCGTGTGGCCGGGCAGTCGTTCAGCGACTTCACGCGCACGCGCATCTTCGAGCCGTTGGGCATGCAGCACACGTCCTGGCGCGACGATTACACGCGCGTGGTGCCGGGGCTGGCGCAGGCGTATCGCCGGGTGGGGAACACGTGGCGACTCGACATGCCCTTCGATCACATCATTGCGGCAGGGGGCCTGTGGACCACGGTTGGTGACTGGCTGCGCTGGAACGAAGCGCTGACCACGAAGGCTCTGGGCTCCGCCGTGACCGACTCGCTCACGCGACGCATGCGACTCAACAACGGGCTCGACATTGCCTACGCGCTGGGTGTGACGGTGGAGCGCTACAGGGGCACCACGGAGATCGCGCATTCAGGGTCCACGGCCGGATACAGCACGTATCTCGCGCGCTATCCGGAGCTCAACAACCTGTCCATCGCCGTGCTGTGCAACGCGGCCGGTGCGTCGGCCACGGCCTACTCACATGCCCTGGTGGATGCGCTGCACCCCGAGTTGCCGCGCGCCTCGGCGCCCGACACAGTGCCACTCGATACCCCGGCGCTGCTGCGCTGGCGCGGCTTGTATGAGGACACCCGCTGGCACACGGTAACACGTCTCGATACGGTGCGCGGTGTGCTGCGACTTGGCGAAGCACCGGTGCGTGCCCTGGCTGACGGCACGCTGCAGGCGGGCAACCTGCGCGTGCGCCCCACCATGGACAGCGATGGACGCACGCCCACGCTGCGCTTCGTGACCAGCGATGGCGATTCCGTGGTATGGCGTCATCGCGCCGAGCAGCCGTGGGCGCCGACCGCCGCCGAACTGGCAGCACTGGCCGGTCGCTATCACAGTGACGAGATCGGGACTACATGGTTCGTGACGGTGCGTAACGACCGTCTGGTCGTGAGTCCTCGCGCAGGCGTTGAGCGCACGCTCATTCCCACGTTTCGCGATGCGTTTGCCAGCCCCGGCGAGGCCGTGTGGTTCTCGCGTGACCGCCGCGGGCGCGTGACCGCCATGCACCTCGGCGCCGCACGCGCCTGGGACTTTGTGTTGACACGCGTCCCGTGATGCGCATCGCGTAACGCGTCTTCCCTGACTTTGCTCCTTTCCCCGCTGCCATGTCCGCTGTTTCGATGTCTCCTGTTGTGCTCATCACCGGTGCGGCCACGGGCATCGGCGCCGCCTGTGCCCGTGCCTTTGCCGCACGCGGCTGGCGAGTGGGCATCGCCACCCTGCCGTCCACACTCGGCGACGCGGAGGACGTGGCCGCGGCCTGCCGTTCGCTGGGCAGCGAGGCGCTGGTTCTGCCGCTCGATGTCACCGATGACGCGGCCTGCCGCGCTGCCGCCGCACAGCTCGAGGCGGCGTATGGGCGCATCGACGGGTTGGTGAATTGCGCCGGCGTGACACGGTTCATTCCGCATCACGATCTCGAGGCGCTGCCGTCCAGTGAGTTCACGCGCACCAACGACGTGAACGTCATGGGGACCTTTCACATGATCCGCGCCTGCCGTGGTGCACTCGAGCGCAGTGGTCGCGGGGCGATCGTGAATTACTCGTCCATTGCGGGTCTGTCCGGTGTGGGGTCGTCGGCGGCGTATGCCGCCAGCAAGGGCGCCGTCATCAGCCTGACGCTCTCCATGGCGCGTGCGCTTGCGCCGCACATTCGCGTGAACGCCGTCGCGCCAGGGTATGTGGCGGGTGGTTTACCCAGCCGGGTTCTCGACCCTGACGCACTGGCTGCGGTCGAAGCGCGCTATCTCGAAACCCAACCACTCAAGCGGTTGCTGGTGCCGGACGAAGTGGCTGCGCTCACGCTGTTTCTGATCGATGGCCCCGTCGGCATTACCGGCGAGACCATCCGCATCGACAACGGCCTGCATCTCAACGGCTGATGCACGCCCCCGCCACGCATTGATCATGACCACACCCACGGCCGCACGCATCGCGTTCATCGGCACCGGTCTCATTGGCACGCCCATGGTGGAACGTCTGCTCGAGTGCGGACGCGAGGTCGTGGTGTGGAACCGCACGCGCGACAAGCTGGCACCGCTGCTGGAGGCGGGAGCGCAGGCCGCCACGAGTGCCCGCGATGCGGCGCAGGGCGCCGCGCTGGTATGCCTCTGCCTTACCGACACGACCGCCGTGGAGGAGGTCGTGTTTGGTCACGACGGCCTGGTGACGGTGCTCGGCGCGCAGCATCTCATTGTCGACCTGTCCAGCATTGCTCCCGACGCGACCCAGCGCATGGCCCAGCGCCTGCAGGCGGAATGCGGTGCGCATTGGCTGGACGCGCCGGTATCCGGCGGCACGCCGGCAGCACGCAAGGGCACGCTCATCGTGTTTGCCGGCGGTGAGGCGACCGATATTGAACGCGCGGCCCCCGTGTTCGATGCGCTCGCCCAACGCGTAACACACATGGGTGGACACGGCGCGGGTCAGCTCGCGAAGAGCTGCAATCAGCAGCTGGTGGCCTGCAACCTCATGGTGATCGCCGAGATGCTGGCCTTTGCCGAACGCAGCGGCGTGGATGCGTCGCGGCTCCCGGCAGCGCTGGCGGGTGGCTGGGCCGATTCGCTACCGCTGCAGGTGTTTGGTCCGCGCATGGCTGGCAACGTGGACAAGCCGCGACTTGGTGCGGTCTCCACGTTCCGCAAGGACATCGAACAGGTGGTGCGTTTGGCGGAATCAGTGGGCGCCGACATTCCCATCACCTACGCCGCGCTGAGCGAATATCGGCGCGCGATCGTGGAAGCCGAGGTAGGTCCCGATGCCGACGCCTCGCGCCTCATCCGCTTGCGTCGCGCCACGAGCTCCGCGTCAGATTCATGACGAGACCGCGTCGCTTCCGCTCGCAGGCCATTCATGAGGGCGTCGTGCGCGCCGTCACGCACGGATTTTTCGAGGCGCTGGGGCAGGATGCCGACGAAGTCGCGCGCCCGCACATCGGGGTGTTTCACACGGGCGGCGAGATGAGCCCCTGCAACCTCGGGTTGCGTGAGCAGGCCCAGCACGCGCGCATGGGGGTGTACGCACACGGCGGCATGCCGCACGAGTGTCCGGTGGTATCGGTGAGCGACGGCCTCAGTGTGGCGCATCGCGGCATGCGCTACTCACTGGTGTCGCGTGAACTCATTGCCGACAGCGTGGAGGCCAGCACCGAGGGCCATCAGTGGGACGGAATCTTTGCCATTGGCGGCTGCGACAAGAACCTGCCCGGTCTCATCATGGGCATGCTACGCTGCAACGTCCCGTCGGTATTCATACATGGCGGGGCCACGCTGCCCGGTCACTGGCAGGGCCGCGACACGCATGTGGGCGAGACCTACGAAACGATTGGTCGTGTGCTGGCCGGTGAAGCGAGCGAGGCAGCGCTGCGCGCGCGGGCGTCGGCTTGCATTCCCACCGCCGGGGCCTGTGCGGGACAATTCACGGCCAACACGATGGGCATGGTGGGTGAGGCGCTGGGCCTCTCGCCCATCGGCTCCAGTACTATACCGGCGGTGTACAGTGCGCGCGCGCCCATGCTGCGCCGCGCGGCGGCCGCGCTCATGCGTGCGGTCATGCACGATGCGCCAAAGCCACGCGATATCGTCACCCGCGAGGCGCTGGAGAATGCCTGCGCGGCCGTGAGTGCGACGGGCGGCTCCACCAACGCGGCATTGCACCTGCCGGCCATTGCGCGCGAAGCGGGTATTGAGTTCACGGTGCATGATGTGGCGGCCGTGTTTGCGCGCACCCCGCTCATTGCCGACTTGCAGCCGGGCGGACGCTTTCTCGCGCGCGACCTGCACCACGTGGGTGGTGTGGGGGTGGTCTTGCGCGCGCTGCTCGAAGCGGGGCATCTGCATGGTCATGCCCTCAGCTATACCGGGCGCACGCTGGCGGAGGAATTGTCGACCTGCGCCGCGCCCGACGGTGAGGTGGTGCGTGCGGCAAACAACGCCCGCTCCGCAGACGGCGGCGTGGTGGTGCTGCGCGGGTCGCTGGCACCCGATGGTGCGTTGCTCAAGGTGGCGGGCCTAGGCACGCTCGTGCACCGAGGACCGGCGCGCGTGTTTGAATCTGAAGAGGACGCGCAGGCGGCCGTGGTGGCGCGTCAGTATGCGGCCGGCGAGGTGCTGGTCATTCGCAATGAAGGCCCGCGCGGTGGGCCCGGCATGCGCGAAATGCTGGGCATCACGGCACTGTTGTACGGGCAGGGCATGGGACAGCAGGTGGCACTCGTCACCGACGGCCGCTTCAGTGGGGCCACGCGTGGGTTGTGCATTGGCCACGTGGCACCCGAAGCTGCCGTTGGCGGGCCGCTGGCCGCCGTGCGCAACGGCGACATCATTGCCATTGATGCGCGGCCCGGTGTGGCGCGTATTGAGCTCGAGGTTGGCGAGGCCGAACTCGCGGCGCGATTGGCGTCAGTGCCGGATCGTGCGCAGCCGGTGGCGAGTGGCGTGCTGAGCAAGTACCGGCAGGTGGTGGGGCAGGCGGACCGAGGGGCGGTGACGCACTGAACAAACTCAAGACTCCAAACCTGAACCCAGAACTCAAGACTCAGGCGTGTCCGGTCTAGAGTCGGCGGGTGTTCGGTAAGTGAATATGCGGTGGTCACTTAGCCGCGCGTTGGGCGTGTATCGATTTCAATTTGATCGGTAAGTTCGAGGCCATCCCAATTCGGCGGGGTGGCCTGTGAACGTTGGACGCACGGTGTTTGCGCAGTTGATGGACCTGGTGCCATTGCGCGCGCTGCATCGGTGTGCCGCGCGCTATGGTGGGGATCGCAAAGTGCGCACCCTGCGATGTTTGGATCAGTTTCTCGCCCTCGCCTTTGGGCAACTGACGTATCGGGAAAGCTTGCGCGATGTGTGCGTGTGTCTCGACGCGTTGGGCGCCAAGCGCTACCACATGGGCTGGCGAGCCCCGGTCAAGCGGAGTACGCTGGCCGATGCGAACGAGCGCCGCGATTGGCGCATCTTTCGCGACTTTGGCGAACATCTGATCGCGCTCGCCCGCCCGTTGTATGCCGGCGACGCGTTGGGGTCGGCACTGCGGGGGTCGGTCTTTGCGTTGGACGCGACGTTGATTCGCCTGTGTCGCAGTGTGTTTCCATGGGCGACCTATCGGCGCACCACGGCGGGCATCAAGCTGCACACGGTGCTGGAGTTGCGGAGTCAGCTGCCCACGATTGTCCGCCTCTCACCTGGCCGCGACAACGACATGACGTTCCTGCAGCATGTCGTGCCCGAACCCGGGGCCGTTTACTTGCTGGATCGCGGCTACATGGACTTCGCCGGCCTCTATCGCTTCACGGAGGCGCACGCGTTCTTCGTCGTGCGCGCCAAGCGCAATCTCGGGATGCAGGTGATGCGTCGCCGACGCCCCAGCGATCCCACCATCCGCGCCGATCACACGATCCAGTTCACGGTCCGCGCCAGTTTGCGCGCCTATCCGCGACAACTCCGCCTCATTCGCTATCGCGATCCCGAGACGGGCCGCACGTATCGCTTTCTCACCAATCACATGCAGCTCCCCGCCCTGACGGTGGTCAGCCTGTACCGGCAGCGCTGGCAGATCGAGCTGTTCTTTCGCTGGATCAAGCAGCACCTGCGCATCAAGGCGTTCTACGGCGAGTCCGAGAATGCGGTCTACACGCAAGTCTGGGTGGCCCTGGCGGTTTACGTCTTGGTGGCGCTCGCGAAGAAGCGCTACGCCTCGCCCCTCCCGATGCACGCCATCCTGCAAATCCTCAGTATTTCCCTCGGCGAGAAAGTCGAGCTCCAGCAACTACTTACGCCGTCGTTGCTGGAGCTCGAATCGCTTGATGTCGCTAAACAGTTGTCACTCTTCGACTTCTAACCGGACACGCCTGACTCAAGACTGATCAGTTTCGGGTTCTGTGTTCAGGTTCCGAGTAGTGGGTTGTTCAGTGTGCGCTGCTATCCCGCGCCGCCGCCGGCATCGCCGTCATGCACATGGCGTACACGTGGTAGCGCACCTCACCCGGCTTGAGCGGACGCCGGTCCTCCACCAGCATCTCGGCGTCGGTCATGAGCATGGCGTCGCCGTACACGTTGAACAGACAGTCCGCCTTGCCCTTGCGAAAGCGCAGTGCGCCTTCGTTGGGTGCGTCGCGCGGATCGGGCGTGCGCACCCAGCCCGTGGCGCGCACGCGCTCGTAGAAGTACACCGCTTCGCGCTGCACGCCCTGTGTGGTGGCCCCCGCTGCCGTGACCTTGCAGCCGAACTGCCGCTGCCGCGTACGCCAGTCGTTCACCGTATCCGGCTCCACCATGGTCTGCATGGCCCGATCGCCACGAAGAAAGGCGTCGGCGTCCACACACAGCGGATGTGCGGCAGGCGGCTGCGCGGAAGACGGCCGCGCTGCAAGGTGTGACGAACCGATGGCAGGCAGCCAGGCGGCGAGGAACAGAACAACCGAAGCAGGCGTCATATCCGCAAACTGCTGCAGGGGCCCGTGTCACGCCACGCCGCACGCTGTACATTCGACGCTCCCACTTCCTTCCCAGGACCTCTCATGCGGCTCTCCCGTTTCCGCCTGTCCACTCGCGTGGCTGTTCGCCCCCTGCCCCTGCTGGCCGGCACCGCGCTGCTGACCGCCGCCTGCACGACGCAGCGTTATACACCGGAGCGTGCCAGCGACGCGCAGCTCGCGCTCATCGAACCGGCAACCAGTGGTCGTGGTGGACCCAGCAACGACGACCACAGCGCGCACATGATGGCCAAGGATCTGATGGCGCCGTCGGTCACCACAGCGCCCGTCTTCCAGGACGCATCGCTTCCGCCCAGCAACGCTGCCGCCGCCGAACGTCTGAAGAACAGCCCGCGGCATGCCGAATGGGTGAAGTTCCCCTCAGCGCCGGGCTCGGCCGACTCGGTCATGGCCTGGGTCGTGTATCCGTTCAGCAAGACGGCGTCGCAGAAGGCCCCGGTGGTGGTCGTGGTGCATGAGATCTTCGGGCTCTCCACCTGGGTGCGCGGCGTGGCCGATCAGGTGGCGGCCGACGGCTTCATTGCTGTTGCGCCCGATTTCCTCTCGCGTGTGCGGCCCGGCGGCCCGTCATCCGTTGAGCTCAACTCGGACACGGCTCGCGCCCTGATCGGTGGCGTGAACACCGGCGAGCGCAATCGCATCATCATCGCCGCGGCCAACTACGCCATGACCCTGCCCAGTGCGTCGCCGCGCTACGCGGTCATTGGCTACTGCTGGGGCGGCACGACGGCCTGGGCGCATGCGGTGAACGGGGGCGTGAAGGGCTTCAGCGGGGCCGTGCCGTTCTACGGCGCGCCGTACACCAAGCCGGGTCGTCCGGCCACCGCCACAGAAGCCGCCGTGCCAGCTACGGTGGATGCCGATTCCCTGCGCAAGGTGACGCAGCCCGTGCTCATGCTGAACGGCACGGCCGACGCGCGCATTGCCGCGCTCATGCCGGCCATTGATTCGGTCATGAAGGCCAACGGCAAGACCTACGAGGGCATCAACTACCCGGGCGCCATCCATGGCTTCCTGCGCGCGCAGGGCGACCCGAGCCCGCGCGGCCGCAACCCGGCCGAAGAGGAAGCCAACATTGCCGCCACGAAGGACGGCTGGCCGCGCACCGTAGCCTTCCTCAGGAAGCAGCTGGGCGTCAAGTAACCGGCGTGGCGTGGCCCCGTGCGCGCTGCGGGGCCACGCGCGAGAGGACACGGAGCAAGGCGGCGCTTGGCTGCTCAGGCCCCAGGTCCTGCAATTGATCAGTGGGGCTTTCCATGTTTTCGCCGAGCGGCCGGTACACGCCCCAGCCGCTCTCCTTGCCAAAGAGCAGCATGTCGACGACCGGCACTCCCAGCGCGCCGGCCGCATGCGCGATGGACGTGTCAGGGGTGAAGACCACATCGGCCGCGCCGGCAATGGCCATGGCGCTGCGCAGGCTGCCGGTTGGAGCAATGCCAGCCCCGGTGAGTTCGGCCAGTTCCTCGGCGCGATCGCGTTCGTTGGGCGCGCACATGATGAGCACCTGGAGGTCTGGCCGGGCGTTGCGGGCGGCGGCAACCACAGCGGCATAGGAACTGGCCGGCCACCAACGCGCAGCCTTGCCGGCGGAGATGTTCACCAGCAGTCGTGTTGATGCGTTCTTGGTGATTTGCATCTGGCGCGACTTGTCGGCCTCCCAGACCTGCTCGGCGCCTGCCTGTTCGTCGCTGGTGAGCACCAGAACCGGGCTCAGGTCGAGCGTGGCGGCGTCCGGCCGGAACGGGGGGACCAACAGGGACAGGTGGTCCACGATGTGCGACTCGAGTGGCAGCGACGGCGTGGCCGGACTGAGGATGTGATCGAGCCCGCGGCCCCGTGTACCAACGCGCCGTCGGGCGCCAATAGCCAGCACGATGAGCAGAATGGTGACGGAGGGTGCGGTGGGCATGCAGTCCACCACCACGTCGTAGCGCTCGTGGCGCAACGTGCGCACGGCGGCGCGCAAATCGGCGAAGCGTCGGCGGTTGAGCACATGTACGCGCCGCACGGCGGGCTCCGCGGCGAGCACGGTGGCGTTTCCCGGCGCGGCGAGCACGTCGAGGACCGTATCAGGTGCGCCGCCGATGGCGCGGATGACGCCCGTGGACACGATCATGTCGCCGATGCGGTCGGGGCGCAGGAACAGCACGCGCTGCGGCCCTGGCACGCGCGGGCCCCGCGGCAAGCGGTCACTCAGCCAGATGATGCCGGCCAGCACACGAAAGAATCCGCGCCGCCAGGCGAGCTCGATGCCTTTGAGCAGACGCTGGAGTGGGGAGCGCGTATCGCGGCGCGGCGCGGCGGCCGAGGCCGGTTGAGGGACAGCGGAGTTCATGACGGAACGGAACGAGGGACGAACCGGTCGGCTCCGCCAAACGGCTGAGCCCCTAAGCCAGATATGATAGCGCCACGGTCCCGATGAGCACGACCAGGGCGTCCCAGCGCATCATGGGTTCGTGCAGCGACTGGTGGTCGGATGGATCCAGGTCGGAGGCCCGGATGGCAATGGGGTACTCGGCGGTGGTGGGGAACATGGGATCGGAATGGGATGGGTAATTGGAACAGCAATTGATACAATAAGAATTCGCAACCGTCGGTGCAAGTTGCCGCGATCCACAGCCGTGGGACGTGGGTTATGGGTTGTGTGTTCGAGTGGTTCGGGGGCGAGATCTCGTTTTCCACAACTTCCGGATAGCGCGGTGCCGCCGCTGCACCACGCACACTCAGAACCCATGGCGCACGTCCCAGAGCGGTGGACCGAGAACGCCCCGACTGCTTTTTCCGCCAAACCCCTACTTGTGCGTCGATAAGAGCAAACTCGTCTCCGTATTCGCCACCCCGCGCACTTTGCCAATCTGCCGTAGCACCTCGTCGAACTCCTGCAGCGTATCCGTCGCCAATTCCGCCACGATATCCCAGCGTCCGTTGGTCGTGTGCAGCGCCCGCACCTCCGGGTAGCCGCGCAGGGACTTGAGTACCGCGTCGGCGTCGCCTTCCGTGCGAATCATGGTGACCGCGCGTACGCGGTGCGTGCCGGCATCGGGTGCCGTGCGAACCGTGAAGCCGAGCAGCGTGCGTGAGGCCACGAGTTTGTCGATGCGGTTCTGCACGGTGCCACGTGACACTCGCAGATGTTTGGCCAGCGAGGCCACGCTCTCCCGCGCGTTCTGGCGCAGCAGAGCGATGAGTTGATGATCGAGATCGTCCATGGCGCAGGCAGGCGCGCGGAGAGTGAAACCGATACCGCCGGATACAAGAAACCCCGGCGGGTGCCGGGGTCTCCTGGTTTCCGAGGGCCGGAGCTTACCGATTGAGCGTGTTATCGAGCGCTGGCGCGCTCGTGCCAGTGGTGCCCATGGTCCCACGCGCGGCGATCGTATTGGTGCGGCCGTTGGTGAACGACACACCGGTGCGCGTGATGAGGTTGGTGGTGGACCCCGGCGCGCGCACGAAGAGATCGTACACGCCGTTCGGGATGGCCGTGAAGGCCCCACCTGCCTTGTACGCGACGCTGCCGCCGATCGCCACTTCCGTGCCCGTGAGCTGGTCGCGTGCAAAGAGCGCCATGGGTTGCGAGTTGGCGATGGCGTTCACGAAACGCACGTATCCCCGGGTGTAGTCAAAATCTTCGGGGAACGCGTCTTCGACGAAGAACCCGTCCATCGTCTTGGTGGCCGTGTTGTACGTACCGCTCGTGTAGAACGAGTAGTTCTTGTTGGCTTCGAGCGTACCCTGCACCGTGGCTACCGGCAGGTCCTTGTCCACGGTGGCGGTGATGCGGGCCGTGAAGGTGTACTGGCCCGGCTCGATGGCGGAGTAGAAGCCGCCAGCTGCCACGCCGCCGTAGCCCACGCCCACCGTCGACTCGACGCCGGTGCCGGAGGTCGTGGCAGTGAGCTTGCGGTCGTTGCCGTAGAAGTGCACCTGCGGGGCGCCGACACCGAAGTTGAAGAACTTGATGCGGGACGCCGGCAGGCTGCCGGTGATATCCTGCACCGCGTTCTTCTCACAACCGGCCAGCAGCGCGGCCGCGGTGAGCACCGTGGCCACCCGACCAACCATCGTACGCAAAGAAGAGAAAGTGGTCATGGTGGGTTACGGTTGAGTGATCCAGAGCGGCTTGGTATGGAAGTCCAGCGCGAGGCCGCCGATCTTGTCGAGCGCCGCACGGTTCCACACATACTCCGAGTTGAAGCGGGCGCGGATGCGCTGCGCAATCTTGCCGCCGTTGTCCGGGAACAGGTTGACTGGCAGCACGAAGCCCGGATACACCTGACGGCCGCTGGCCGGATCGATGTTGGTGTAGTTGTAACGCCGCATGTCCGTCCACAGCTCGACGTGCGCCCAGCCCCACTGCGCGATGTACTTCTGGCTCATGATGTGCGTGAGCGTGAGCTGTGACGCGCTCGGCACGATGTTCGGGTTGGCCAGGAAGGCATCCCGCTCGGCCGCCGTGATCTGCGTGGGCGTCTGGTTGTCGTCGCGGTTGCGGGCGTTCACAAAGTCGATGTGCGCCGCCACGCCATTGCGATAAGCCGCCAGGGCCGTGGCCTTGTCGCCCGCACGGTACGCCGCTTCCGCCTTGATGAACTGCAGCTGTGCGTAGGTCATGATGGGCAGCCGCGACTTCTCCGAGAAGATGTAGCGGCTGGGCAGGCCGAGGCCGCCCGCTCCCACATAGCCGAAGAAGTTCTGTGGCTGCTGCGCCGCGGCCAGACCGCCGAAGTTGAGCGTATTGATGTCCAGCCCGCGATACACCCCGTCCGGTGACGGTGAGAGCATGCGGCTCAGGCGCGGATCCACCGCGCCACCGAACTCGGTGCCATCCAGCAGGCCCACCACAAACCGCGTCTGACGGTAGTTCGTGATGTTGTTGCGGGTGCGGCTCCAGAAGTTGGTGTCGTCGTTGACCGTGCCCGGGAAGGCCAGCAGCGCGTCGTCGGCGTTGCTCGTGAACGACTTGTCCACGGCCGCAATGACATCCTGCGGCTTGTAGCTGGACTTGTTGCTGAAGTGGTTCAGGTTGAGCGCCAGCATGCCGTAGGCCAGCTTGAGCCACTTGGTGCGGTCACCGCCGTAGATGCGATCGGTGCGGCCCAGATACGCCGGATCCACCGCGCCATCGGTGCGCTCGAGGTTCTTGATGGCCTCACCCAGCAGGCGCTGGATCTCCTGATACGCAAACTCCTCGCTGTCGTAGTCGAAGGTGAAGCGCGTCTGGTCGAAGGCCTGCTTGATGATCAGCTCGCCGTGCACGTTGGTGAGCTGCTGCCAGCCCCAGGCCTTGATGACATAGCCCACACCCAGGAGGTCCCAGCGCTCCTCGGCTTCGGCCTTCTGCATCATGTCCACGAGGTTCTGGCCGATGTTCCAGTACACGTCGCGCCAGAGCTGGCCGCCGTTGTCACTGGAGGGATCGTAGCCCATCCGGTCCCAGGTGCTGAACGTGGTGCCCGGCAGATACCACTGCTGCGTGTAGCGGCCGATGAAGCGGCCGTCGAACTGGGGCGAGGTCACCATCCAGTGCAGCATCGGCGACAGATACAGATTGGCCGAGACGGTCTGGGGGGCGTTGGGATTCTCGTTGACGTCGAGGAAGTCGTCGCAGCCCACGGCGGACAGCGAGAGGGCGCCGACAAGCAGCGCAGCGGAAAGTCGCATCGTCTTCATCAGTAGTTCACCCGCAGGCTGAAGGCGATACCACGCGGAATCGGGAAGTTGCCGACGTCGATACCTGCCGCGCCGGAACCGCCCACAGCCGCGCTGTTGCCGTTCACGATCGGGTCGAGACCGGAGTAGTTGGTGAACACGAACAGGTCGGTCATCGTGAGCGCCACGCTGGCGTCACGGGCCTTGAGGAGCGAAGCCGGCAGCGCGTAGCGGATGGTCACGTCGCGCAGGCGCAGCCAGTTGATGTCCTTCTCGATGAACAGCTCTTCGGAAATGGCCGTGTAGTAGCCGTTCTGCACCGCCGGAATCACCACGATGCTGTTGCGCGTGGGATTGTCGCTGTTCTCGCGGCCGTCACGCAGCACGCCGTCGATGACACGCGGCTGATCGCGGTCGAGCGTGCGGTTGGTGAGACCACGCGAGGTGAGCAGCTGCTCGGTGCCGTTGAACACGTCGCCGCCACGGCGGATGTCCCACAGCATGGACATCGTGAAGTTCTTGTAGCGGACCTGGTTCGTGATGCCCATGGTCCAGTCGGGCTGGCGATCGTAGCCGGCGTCGATGAAGGCCGTCGAGCGCAGCGGCAGACCCGTGGTCGGGTCGATGAGCAGGTCACCCTTGTTGTTGCGCAGGTAGAACAGGCCCGTGAGCGAGCGCGTGGACAGACCGGGCTGCACACCATTGCGCACGTTGCCGTAGAGCCAGGTGTCCGACACGTACGACTCGGGCAGCTCGTTGGGCAGCTTGAGCACACGGCCGCGCGAGCGGTCGAAGTTGGTGATGATGTCCCAGCCGAAGTTGGCGCGGTTCACCATCTTGGCGCGGCCCGTGATCTCAAGACCCGTGTTGCGCGTGGAGGCGCCGTTCAGGTTGAACAGGATGAAGCCGGTACCATACGAACCACGGATGTCGTTCACGATCTGGTCCGTGGTCTCCTTGCGGTAGGTCGTGACGTCGAGACCGAGACGCCCACCAAAGAAGCCGAGGTCGGCGCCGTACTCGTACGACTTCGCGAACTCGGGCCGCAGGTTCACGTTCGGGCCCGTGAAGCCGTAGCCGTAGCCACCGCCCGTCGTGAGCTTGTACTCGAGCGCCGGCCGGAACGCGTAGGGCCGGGCGTCCTTGCCCACCTCGGCGTAGGCCGCGCGCAGACGCGCCGTGAGCGTCTTCTTGAGCTCCGGGAAGGCGTCATCCAGCACGAAGCTGGTGTTGATCGAGGGATAGAAGAACGAGTTCCGTTCGATGGGAATCGTGGACGTCCAGTCGTTTCGGCCGGCAACGTTCACGAACCAGTAGTCGGACCAGTTGAAGGTGGCCTGACCATACACACCCACCAGGCGACGCTGTGCCAGCGTGGTGCGCGGGGCGCGCATGCTGGTGTTGTTGATCGAGACGAAGTTCGGGTCGAGGAACTGCATGCCCTGAATGGCATTCACCTGCGACCGGTAGTCGTTGATCTGATTGCCCACCAGGCCGCTCAGCTTGAGACGGCTGGTCAGCTTGATGGGATTGATCTGAAGAATCGTCTGCGTGTTGATGCTGCGCGTGACGTCGGTCGCCACATCCAGCACGCCGTTGTTGTTGAAACCGGCGCCCGCCGACTCCGGATGACGCAGAATCAGGTTCTCGGCCGTGTAGCCGTCGGAGCCCACATTGAAGCGCAGGCTGCCCCACTTCACCGGCGTGAAAACGAATCCGAGGTTGGCCACCAGACGCTCGTTCTTGTCCTCGCGCCCGTTGCGGTTGATGGAGAAGTACGGGTTGTCCGTCTCACCACCGGCGGCGAGCTGCGTGATACGGCGGCGCTGGCCCGACGGCGTGAGGAAGTCCGAAGCCTGATCGGTCTGCGGCCAGAGCAGCAGGCCGATGAGCGGGCCGCCCACGCCGCCAATGAGCTGATCGTTCTTGGACTTCGTGTAGGCCATGGACAGGTCCACCTTGAGCCAGTCCTTGACCTGCGCGCCCGTGGCGCCCGTGAGATTGACACGATTGAGGCCGAGCGTCGGAATCACGCTCTCCTGATCGGTCATGGCCAGACCCAGACGGTAGTTGATGCGCGAGTCGGCGGTGGCACCACTGAACGTCAGGTTGTGCTGCTGCGACACGCCCGTCTGGAAGAAGCCGTCGACGTTGTCGTAGAACGTGGTGTTGGGCGCGTAGGGAGCGCCGAAGTACGAGAACGAGCCCAGCAGGTCACCGGCCTGCGACGTGGGTCCGTAGACGCGCTGCAGCTCCGGGCGGCTGCGCGTCTGGTCCATGCGGATGTTGTTGCTGTAGGTGAAGCCACCCGTGCCCGCCTGACCGCGCTTGGTGGTGATGACGATGGCGCCGTTGGCGGCATCAATGCCGTAAAGGGCCGCCGCTTCAGGCCCCTTCAGCACCACCAGGCTTTCGATGTCGTCCGGATTGATGTCGGCCGCACGGTTCGTGAAGTCGAGACCGCGATTGTTGAACGCGGTCTGCGACCCGGGCGCATCGGAGCCAAGCACATTCGTGTTGGTGGTCTTGTTGTCGAGCGGCAGACCGTCCACGATGACCAGGGGCTGGTTGCTGCCGGAAATCGAGCTCACACCACGAATGGTGATCGAGCTCGACGCACCAGGCAGACCCGAGGTGCTCGTGACTTCCACACCGGCCACACGACCCTGCAGACCGTTGATGAAGTTTTCGCGGCCGGTCTGCGCGATATCAGCGCCGGCCACCGTCTGCTGCGACACACCGAGACTACGCTGCACGGCCTGCTGGCCGAGCGCGGTCACGACCATGGCGTCGAGATTCGCCGCCGCCTTGTCGAGCATGACGTTGATGATGTTGCCGCTGCCGACGTTGCGCTCCTGCGGCAGGTAGCCAATCAACCGGTACTGCAGGGTCTGACCCACACTGACGCGGATGCTGTAGTCGCCGCTCGTGTTGGTCTGGGTGCTGGTATTGGTGCCCTTCACGATGACCGTGACACCGGAAAGGGGCACCCCAGCTTCACGGCTGACCTTACCGGTGACGACCTTGTCCTGGGCGACGGCGGGCGTCGTCCAGACCAGGGCACCGAGTAGCGCCGTGAGGACTCTGATTTTCATAGGAGGGAGTCGGTGGTGGGTGGGAACTGATAGGCCGACATTAGTCCGGCGGACCGGTAACTGTCAAATGCGTTGTTATGCATTCTGCCATTTCGTCTTGGCGTATTGCTCAGTATGTCGGACATTTTGTCATAATGTTGTGCTTGTTGCTATCATGGGACGGGCCGTAAGCTAGAAGCATGGCGAAAAGTTCCGATTTCAGGGGCCCTCAGGCCTCCCAACCGATCCAGTTGATCGGGGTGCCCATGGACCTTGGCGCCAGTCGGCGTGGCGTCGACATGGGGCCATCAGCCCTGCGTCTGTCCAGCCTCGTCGCCCAGCTCTCGCGTCTTGGAACAACCATGCAGGACGTGGGCAACGTCACCGTTCCCGACCGGGAATCGCTGCCGGCCACCCCGGAGGCGCGCTTGGGCGCCATTACGGCCGTGTGCCGCGACCTGGCCGGCCGGACGGCCGCCGCCATTCGCGACGGATGCTGTCCGTTGGTGGTTGGTGGCGACCATTCTTTGGCGGCCGGCTCCGTGGCGGGCACCGCCACCGCGATGGCCGAGCGGGGACAAGCCATCGGCTTGCTCTGGCTTGACGCGCACGCCGACATCAACACGCCGGAAACGAGTACCAGCGGCAACGTGCACGGCATGCCCGTGGCTCACCTGCTGGGCCTTGGGTTTCCGCCACTCGCCCGCCTGGCGTCGGTATTCCCGGCGGTGCGGCCCGAGCACGTGGCCTATGTCGGGCTGCGCGACGTCGACCCCGCCGAACGGGAGACCATCCGCCGTCTCGGCATCCGCGCGTTCACCATGCGCGACATCGACGAGCGCGGGCTGCGGCAAGTGATGGAAGAGGCGCTGGACATTACCACGCGCGGCACGGCTGGGGTGCACCTGTCCTTCGACCTCGATTGGGTGGACCCGGCGGAAGCGCCCGGCGTCGGCACACCGGTACAAGGCGGCGCGACACGACGCGAGGCGCATCTGGCCATGGAAATCCTGCACGACCGCGGGGTCACGCTCGCCATGGACCTCGTCGAGCTCAATCCCATTCTCGACAGCCGCAACACCACCGCCGAGCTGGCGGCCGATCTGGTGGCCAGCGCCTTTGGCCGCCGCATTCTCTGACCCCGTCGGAGTCCCCACATGACCACCACCGCTGTGCACACCCACTCCGAACACGTCTCGGGCCCTTCAGACCGCACCGCATCACTCATTGCCCGCGAAGACGCATTTGGCGCCCACAACTATCACCCGCTCGACCTGGTGATTGCCGAAGCCTCGGGCAGTTGGGTGACCGACGTCGACGGTCGGCGCTATCTCGATTGCCTGAGTGCGTATTCGGCCGTGAATCAGGGGCACGCGCATCCGCGGCTGCTGGCCGCCATGGCGCGGCAGGCGTCGCGCGTCACGCTCACCTCACGCGCGTTCCGCAACGAACAGCTTGGCGCCTTCTGCGAGGCGCTGGCGAGGCGCTGCGGCATGGACATGGTGTTGCCCATGAACACCGGAGCGGAGGCAGTGGAGACGGCCATCAAGGCCGCGCGCCGCTGGGGCTATCGTGTGAAGGGCATTCCGCAGGACCACGCGCAGATCATCGCGTTTGCCAACAACTTCCATGGCCGCACCACCACGCTCGTGGGTTTTTCCAGTGAAGCGGCCTACCGGGCGGACTTCGGGCCGTTTGCCTCCGGCTTCACGCTCGTGCCGTTCGGCGATCTCGAGGCCGTGCGCCGCGCGATGACCGACCACACCTGCGCCGTACTGGTCGAACCCATTCAGTGCGAGGCGGGCGTGCTGCTGCCGCCCGAGGGCTTTCTGCGCGAGCTCTCCGCGCTCTGCCGCGCGCAGAACGTGCTGCTGCTGGCCGACGAGATTCAGACCGGTCTTGGACGGACCGGGGCCTGGTTTGCCTGCGACCATGACGGCGTGAAGCCCGACTTGTACGTGCTGGGCAAGGCGCTGTCGGGTGGCTGCTATCCGGTGTCGGCCGTGGTGGGCCGTCGTGACGTGCTCGGGCTCTTCGAACCGGGCTCGCACGGCAGCACGTTTGGCGGCAACCCGCTGGCCTGTGCGGTGGCCCTCGAGGCGCTGGCGGTACTGGACGACGAACAGCTCATCGCGCGCGCGGCTGAATCCGGCGAGTGGCTGGGTGCACAGCTGGCGAAGCTGGACCACCCAGCCATCGTGGCCGTGCGTGGCCGCGGCCTGATCTGGGCCATTGAGTTGCGCGAAGCGGCGCGTCCCTGGGCCGAAGCCCTGCAGCGGCGCGGCGTGCTGTGCAAGGAGACCCACGGCACGGTGCTCCGGCTCTCACCACCGTTGGCTACCTCCCGCGAGGATCTGGCCTTCCTCGTGAAACAGTTGCAGCAGGTTTTCGAGCAGCACCAAGCGGAATGAACTCAGAACCCGAAACTCCAACACAGAACCCGGAACTGATCAGTTTCGGGTTCTGTGTCAAGGTTTCGAGTCGTGAGTGATCGAATACCGAGTTGTGCGGTGGGTGATATTTTGCGTAACGCCCCTGATCGCTCACCTCGACACCGCCCATGTTCGAACCGCTGCCACTGCCCGCCACACCACCCCGTCTCCCCAACCGTGTGCTGGTGACCGGCGGCGCCGGCTTCATCGGCAGCGCCTGTGTGTGGGCACTCAACACCCTGGGCGTCGAGCGCATCGTAGTGACCGACCGCCTGGGCCGGGATGAGAAGTGGCGCAATCTCGTGCCGCTGCGCTTCGAGGACTATCTCGAAGCCGACGACCTGCTGCCACGCCTCGATTCAGGGGCGCTCGGCAAGTTCGATCTTGTATTGCACCTGGGCGCCTGCTCGGCCACCACGGAACTCGACGCCACGTTCCTGGCCCGCAACAACTTCGAATACACCAAGCAACTGGCACACTGGGCACTCGGCAAACACGTGCGCTTTGTGTACGCCTCGAGTGCGGCCACGTATGGCGATGGCGCGGCGGGCATGAGCGACATCGACAACAGCAATGCGGCGCTCTCGCGTTTGCGTCCGCTCAACGCCTACGGCTACTCCAAGCACCTCTTCGATCAGTATGCGGCGCGCGCCGGCGTGCTGCCGCGTCTCGTGGGGCTCAAGTACTTCAACGTCTACGGTCCCAACGAGGCGCACAAGGGCGACATGCGCTCGCTGGTGCACAAGGCCTACGGCCAGATCGAGGACAGCGGCGTGGTGCGGCTGTTCCGCTCCCATCGGCCCGACTACCGCGACGGCGAGCAGCAGCGCGACTTCCTGTATGTGAAGGACGCCGTGGCCATGACGCTGCATCTGGCCATGACCCCCTCGGCAGGCGGCCTGTACAACATCGGCAGCGGCAAGGCCAATACCTGGCTCGCGCTGACCTCCGCGCTCTTCGGGGCATTGGAACGGCCGCCGCAGGTCGAGTTCATCGACATGCCCGAGTCCATTCGTACCAAGTATCAGTACCACACACAGGCGGACATCGCCAAGCTGCGCGCAGCGGAGTACATCGCCCCGGTGACGTCGCTGGCCGATGCGGTGAAAGACTACGTGAAGGGCTATCTGCAGGGCGATCGCCGGCTGGGGGACTGAGCCGTCGTGCCCCTGCCCCGGCTGCGCGCGCATCTGGCCTCGGCTGTGTTGAACGTGGCGGGACTGTGGTTGCTGGTATTGCTGTCTGCCTGCCAGCCATCCGCCGATTCTGATGGACGTAGAGCTGCAGCGGACCGAGACACGGTGCTGCGCTGGGGCGGCGATGCGGAAGGTGGGGCACCGTTCGTGGAAGCCGACGCGCAGGATCCGTCACTGGTGCGCGGGTTTGACGTGGAGCTGGCCGAGCTCATGGCCGCGCATCTTGGCCGCACCGCCCAGTTCACGCAGGTGGCCTGGGCGTCCATCGAGCAGTCGGTGGCGCGTGGTGATGTGGATGTGGGTCTGTCGGGTCTCGAAGATCGCCCGGCGCTGCATGTCCGTTATGCCGTCACCGATCCCTATTTCGAGTTTCGCGAAGTGCTGGCCGTGCGTCCGGCCGACACCGCCCGCTATCGCAGCCTGGCCGACCTCAAGGGGCAGCGCGTGGCAACGCTGGGCAACACGCTGGCGTATCGGCTCCTGCTCGATGCGCAGAAAGACCTCGGCGTGGTGCCGGTGTCGTATGACGACAACGTGCATCCCTACACCGATCTGTTGAGTGGCCGAGTGGAGGCGGTGCTGCTCGATCATGTGCTTGCCGAGCAGGCGCAGCGTCGCACACCGGGGTTTGCCATTCAGCCAGGCACGGTGGCGACTGGCCACTATGTGGGGGTGCTGGCGCAGGGGCGCGAAGCGCTGCGGGATTCACTCAACGTCATGTTGCGTTTGCGCATGGCCGACGGGTCGCTGGAACGAATTTTCCGACGTTGGCAGGTATGGGACAGCGCACAAGCTGCGTTTCAGGCGCGGGTGCTGCAGTCCGCAACCTCCGCCCCCGGCGGGGTCGATGCGGTCGGTGAGGTGGTTTCCTCCACCCCTCCGCTTTCGGACTCGGACTCGAACTATCTGCCGGCGCTGCTCCGAGGCGCCGCCTTGACGGTCGTGATCAGCGTGGCGGCCATGGCCGTGGCCGTGCTGCTGGGCATCGTGGTGGCCAGCGGACGCGTGTATGGACCGAGCTGGATGCGCGCCGCGCTCGTGGTGTACGTGGAAGTCGTGCGCGGCACTCCGGTGCTGCTGCAGCTGTTCGTGTTGTACTACGGATTGGCCGGCGTGGTACGCCTGCCGGCGCTGCTGGCAGCCATTCTCGGGCTTGGGCTCAACTACGCGGCGTACGAGGCGGAAGTGTACCGAGCCGCCTTGCAGGCCATTCCGCGCGCGCAGCTCGAGGCCGCGCGCACGCTGGGGCTCAGTGAATGGCAGGTGTTTCACCTCGTGCGTGCGCCGCAGGCTCTGCGCCTGGCCCTCGCCCCCATGACCAACGACTTCGTGGCGCTGCTCAAGGATTCGTCACTGGTCTCGGTCATCACGGTGGTGGAGCTCACCAAGCAGACGGCCATCTACGCCACGAACGTGGGCAGTTGGCTCGTCCCCGGCCTGCTCTGCGCGGCCATGTATCTGGCGCTTTCGCTGCCCCTGGCGCGCGTGGCGCGACAGCTCGAAGCACGCTGGAGACTGCCGTGAGCGCCCCATTGGACCTGAGCGGCATGGCCAGCCAGCGGCGCCGTGAGGGCTACGCGGTCCACATCGAGAAGCTGCGCGCCATGCGAGGCGGACGCGCCGTGCTGCACGACGTGCTGCTGGCCGTTCCGCGTGGGCAGGTGTGGGCCCTCATGGGCGTATCCGGCGCCGGCAAGAGCACACTGTTGCGCACGGTGGCGGGGCTCGAACCGTTCGATGATGGACGCATCGTGGTGGAACAGGCCGTGACGCTCCTGCCCGGGCCGGTACCACGCGAGCGGCACTTGCGTGCACTGCGTGAACACGTGGGCTTCGTGTTTCAGCAGCATGCGCTCTTCGCCCATTTGTCGGTGCTGGACAACGTCACACTGGCGCCGCGTCATGTGCGCGGTCTGTCGCGACCCGATGCCGAGTCGCGGGCCATGGCGCTGCTTGAAGACCTCGGCGTGGCACATCGCGCCACGGCCATGCCCGGCGAAGTATCTGGCGGCGAGGCGCAGCGCGTGGCCATTGCGCGGGCGCTCGCGCTTGATCCGGGGGTCTTGCTGATGGACGAACCCACGGCCGCGCTCGACCCGGCGCGGCGTCGCACCCTGGCAGAAGGGTTGCGCGAGCTGACACGCAACGGACGCAGCCTGTTGATCACGACACACGACACCGACTTCGCCGAGGCGGTGGCGGACAACGTGGCGGTGCTGGCCGATGGGCAGGTGGTGGAGGTCGGTGCGCCGCGGGATGTGCTGACGCAGCCGCGGCATCGCGCCACACGCGCGTTGCTGTCGTCGGTGGACGGGCAGCGCGGTAGCGATGTGCCCGCGGCCGGACGCTTGTGATGCCGCTGCGCACCGCGCGCGCGTTGGTGGGTCACGAGCGGAGCTACCGGGCCGATCGTCAGCTGGGCTGGGCCCTCGCGTTTGTGGCAGGTGCCATCAACGCGGGTGGGTTTCTGGCGGTGGGTACGTATACGTCACACGTCACCGGGGCGGTGTCTGCGGCCGCTGATGATCTCGTGCTCGGTCGCACATCGCTGGCGTTGACGGCCATCGGCGCCGTCGTGGCGTTTCTGATTGGCGCGATGTCCTGCGCCGTTCTGGTCAACTTTGCCAAGCGCCGTCAGCTGACGAGCGCGTTTGCCCTGCCGCTCCTGCTCGAGGCCCTGCTCATTCTGCTCTTCGGCCTCGCCGGCTCGCGGCTGGCCGAAGCGAAGGCCCTGCTGCTTCCGGCCACCGTGCTGCTGCTGTCATTTCTCATGGGCCTGCAGAACGCGGTGGTGACCAAACTGTCCGATCGTGTCATTCGCACCACACACATGACGGGCATTGTCACCGACCTCGGCATCGAGCTGGGCAAGTGGCTGTACTGGAACCGCTCGCGCGACCGCGGTCCCGACGTGGCCGCCGACCCGGAGCGCCTGCGTGTGCTGGCCGGGTTGCTGCTGGCGTTCTTTCTTGGCGGCCTGGTTGGCGCGATGGGATTCAAGCTCGTGGGTTACAGCTTTACCGTACCCATTGCGCTGGTGCTGCTGCTGGTGGGCGGCGTGCCGCTGGTGGATGACCTGCGGGCCCGTCGCGTGCGGGCCATGTCGCGCTAGCTCCGCGCATGTGTGGCAATCCGAACGCTGCCACTCAGCGACGCCGCAACGCACGCGCCCATTCATAGAGTTCCACATAGCGACGCGCGGACTGCGCCCATGAATGATCGGCACGCATGCCGCGCTCACGGAGTTGTGCCCAGCCGTCCGTGTCCCGGAAGCTCGCAAGCGCGCGCGCCATGGCCTCCTGAAAGTGGCGCGCATCGAACGGGTGAAACACGAAGCCATTGCCATCGAGCCCCTCGCGCACGGTGTCGGCCAGACCACCAGTGGCACGCACTATGGGCACACTGCCGTACCGCAGCGCGATCATCTGCCCGAGGCCACAGGGTTCGAAGCGCGAGGGCATGAGGAAGGCGTCGCTGCCTGCGTAGATCTTCTGGGCCAGCGCGACGTCGAACCCCGTGCGCACGGCCACGCGGTCTCCGTGCTGCGCCGCCACCTGGTGCAGCACCCCCTCAAGGCGCGCGTCCCCGCTGCCGAGCAACACCAGTTGGGCGTCCGTTTCGCGCAACAGCCAGGGGAGCACCGCTTCGAGCAGCACGAAGCCCTTTTGCTCGGCAAGTCGTGACACCACGCCAAGCAGCGGGCGTGTTGCGTCAACCGGCAAACCGCAGCGTGCCTGCAGGTCGGCCTTGCAGGCGGCCTTGCCCTCCATGTGGTTGGCACCAAAGGGCGCGGCGAGGTGCACGTCAGTGGACGGGTCGTATTGCTGCGTGTCGATGCCATTGAGTATGCCGGCCACTCTGTCCTGCCGATGACGCAACAGCCCGTCGAGCCGCTCGCCATACTCCATGCTGAGGATTTCGTGGGCGTAGCGTGGACTCACAGTGCTGACGACATCGGCAAAGGCAATGCCACGCGCCATGCAGTTGAAACTGCCGGCGATACCCGGCCCCATGCCGTTTTCGATCAGTCCGCCTTCGGTGAGGCCCGCCACGCCCAGCAGATCGGGGTGCCCCTGCCCCTGATAGGCGAGGTTGTGAATGGTGAACACCGACGCGATGTGGCCGAACGTATAGGCGTAGTAGGTGCGGAGATAGTTGATGACCAGCGCCGCATGCCAGTCGTGGCCGTGCACGACATCGGGTGACCAGCCATCGACTTCGCGCAGATGCTGCATGGCCGCCAGCACGCCACGCGCAAAGAGCGTAAAGCGGCGAATGTCGTCGCGCTCACCATAGATGGCATCGCGTTCGAACGCCGCGGGGATATCGAGGAAGTACACGGGCACCTCACCCAGCGCACCGGTGTACAAGCGCATCTCCTCGGCACGTTCACCAATGGGCAGGAAGGTGGCGGCAACCGGACCGGCCATCGGTTCGGAGCGGGCGCGCAGGGCCCGGTAGCGCGGCATGATGACACGCACGTCGTGCCCAAGTGCCGTGAGTGCTGCAGGCAGGGCACCGGCCACATCGGCCAGGCCGCCGGTCTTCACGAACGGGGCGACTTCGGCCGCCACGAAGAGAACTCGCATGTCCTACCTTACGCACAAGCCGCACGCGACGCAAAATGGCAGCGTGCAGGTTGTTTTCCCTTCAATGGAGCATCCGCCGGCATGACGTCGTCCCGCGGCACCCTGGCGCGCTCGTCCATGGCCTATGTTCTGGCCGGCGGGCGTGGCTCCCGCCTGTACGAGCTCACCGACCGGCGGGCCAAGCCGGCCGTGTACTTCGGCGGCAAGACGCGCATCATCGACTTTGCGCTTTCCAACGCCATCAACAGCGGCATCCGCCGCATCGGCGTGGCCACGCAATACAAGGCGCACAGTCTCATCCGCCATCTGCAGCGCGGCTGGAACTTTCTGCGGCCCGAACGCAACGAGAGCTTCGACATTCTCCCGGCCAGTCAGCGCGTCAGTGAAACACAGTGGTACGACGGCACCGCCGATGCCGTCTACCAGAATCTCGACATCATCGAGTCGTATCATCCCGAGTACATGGTCATCCTGGCGGGAGACCACGTGTACAAGATGGACTATGAACTCATGCTGCAGCAGCACGTCAACGAGGACGCCGACGTCACGGTGGGTGTCCTGGAAGTGCCGCGCAAGGAAGCCAGCGGCTTTGGCGTGATGCAGGTGGACGCCCACGACCGCATCGTGCACTTCCTCGAGAAGCCGGCGGACCCGCCGGGCATTCCCGGCGCCCCGCAGCTTTCGCTGGCCAGCATGGGCATCTATGTGTTTCGCACCAGGTTCCTTTTCGATCTGCTGAAACGCGATGCCGCCGATCCGCATTCATCACGAGACTTCGGCAAGGATCTCATTCCCTATGTGGTGCGACACGGCAAGGCGGTGGCGCATCGCTTCCGGGATTCCTGCGTGAAGGCAGACACCGAAGGAGAGGCCTACTGGCGGGACGTCGGGACGGTTGATGCGTACTGGGAAGCCAACATCGATCTGACCTCCGTCGTCCCCGCTCTGGACCTCTACGACCACGAGTGGCCGATCTGGACCTATGCCGAGATCACTCCACCCGCCAAGTTCGTGCACAATGAGGAAGGCCGGCGCGGGCAGGCTCTCAGCTCGCTGGTGTCCGGTGGCTGCATCATCTCCGGTTCGTCGCTGAACCGTTCCCTCTTGTTCACCGGGGTCCGGGTGCATTCGTATTCGCAGCTCGAGGGGGCGGTTCTGCAGCCGTACGTGGAAGTGGGGCGTGGCGCCCAACTGCGTAACGTGGTGGTCGATCGTGGGGTACTCATACCACCGGGCCTGGTGGTGGGTGAGGATCCGGAATCGGATGCCATCCGGTTCCGGCGAAGTCCCAAGGGTACGGTGCTCATTACGCAGTCCATGATCGACCGCTTGCTGGAGTCACCGTGACCCTCCCTGAAACACCCCTCGCTGTGCGACGCGTCCGCTGGGCGCCGTTGGCGCTGTTGCTGGTCGTGCTGTCTGGCCTTGGCTGCTACAAAAACGCCGTGTCCAACAGCAGCGGCAGCGTGGTGATGATCGTGAACAACCGTGGCTTTTTCGACGTGAATGTGTTCTCGGTGCGCGCCACCGGCGCGTCCAATCGTCGCTTGGGACTCATCAACGGCAATTCGCAGCGCACCATCATGGTACCCGAGAGCGAACTGCAACCGGGCGGCATGCTGCAGGTAGCCGTTCGCGCGGTGGCTGGTCGCGTGGGTTGGTTGAGCCCGACGCTGCAAGTGGGCCCAGGTATTGTCGCCCGTCTCGAGATCATCACCACGGCGGGTGGCGACGTCAGTCAGTCCCAGTTCTTCACGCAGTTCGCGTCGCCCAGTCCGAGCGACACGCTCGCGCCACGTTAGTCCGTCGGGATGTTCAGCGAGGCGCCGCCCCCCACGCCTCGCGAATGGCCCGCCCAATGTGCGCGATGACGGCGTTGCCCTCGCTTTCCGCCCAATAACGCGTGTCGGCGTTCTCCTTGGTCATCACACAGGCCACCACGCGTGCGGGGAGCCACAGCACGCCACAGTCCGTGCGCGCGGCATCCACGTCACCTGTCTTGTGCGCGGCCCGCACGCCGTAGTTGAAGCGCAGCAGCTTGGTGTCGTCGCCGTTGTGACGCAGAATCTCCAGCATGGTGGAGTCGGCCTTCGGACTCACCGCCTTGCCTTCCGCCAGCAACGCAAAGAGCTGCGCCATTTCCCCCGGTGTGGTGACGCCCAATCCGTACTTGGCTGAGCTGTCGGGCGCCACACTGGCAATGCGGGTCATCGAACCCGAATGCACCTTGGTATGCGGCAGGCCCAGCGCCTCCATCTTCTGCCAGACCCGGCGAATCTTGATGCGATCGAGAATGAGATTCGTGGCCGTGTTGTCGCTGAGGGTCGTCATCAGCCAGGCCACATCCCAGAGGCGCAACGTGAGCGGCGTGCGCAGATATTGCAGCTCACCGGCCCCGCCCACCTTGTCGAGATTCGTGAGTACCACCGGATCATCGAGCGAAAGCTGTCCCTGCTCAGCCAAGTCGAACAGCGCGACCAGGACCGGCACCTTGATCAGCGACGCGGTGGGGAAGGTCTCGTCGGCGCGGCGCGTGAGCGTCTCGCCCGTCTCGAGGTTGCGAATGTGGTAGCCCACCACACCACGATGTGAGTTGGACAGGCTGTCGAGCTGCGCACGCAGACGCGCAGAACCCGCTTGAGCACTGAGTGTCTCGGCGCTGAAAAGCGATGCGCTCACGAGTGACACAGCAAGCAGAGTCGTGACGCGAAGCGCGCGGGAAACAAGAACGGGGAGGAGTCGCATGCCGGGAACATATCTGCCCCGAGTGCGCCTCGCTCCCCGTCTTGCCTCCCTGGACCGCCCCTCAGCAGCCAGGAAAGTAGATCCCTCCCAAGGACCTGCCATCAATACCCGGCAAGTTGTGTGCGCGTCACCGATCGGTCGAGAGCGAATCGATGCATGATCGTGTTCCGCATCACGCAGCCATATGGCGGCATGGAAGGCGCGCCGCAGCGGCGCCGGTGTGGCTGTCGGCGCTTCCCCGACAGGTCCGTCAGGCGAACTGCGAATACCGCAGACCCGTGCTGTCCCGGCACATTCCGAAGGCACACTGCGCGGCGCACTGCGCATCACGAAGACTCATCCTCCTGCACCGAGCTGTCATGCGTCCGTCGAATGTCCTCCCTGCACCGCTCCCTCGGGTCATCCAGGGTGGCATGGGCATTGGCGTCTCCAACTGGCGACTGGCCAACGCGGTCTCGCGGCTGGGCCAGCTGGGGGTCGTGTCGGGCACGGCCATTGACACGGTGTTCGTGCGGCGCCTTCAGGACGGCGACCCGGGGGGCCATGTGCGACGGGCGCTCTCACATTTCCCCATACCCGGTGTGGCCGACGAATTGTTGCGACGCTATTTCCGAGAGAACGGTCGCGACGCCGGGGGGCCCTATCACCTGCTGCCCATGTACAAGCAGGCCGTGAGCAGCGCACGACAGCGTGTCACCGTGGCCGCGGCGTTCGTGGAAACCTGGCTCGCCCGCGAGGGGCACGAACACGGCGTCGGTCTCAATCTGCTCACCAAGGTGCAGATGCCCAATCTGCCCACGCTCTACGGGGCCATGCTGGCCGGTGTCACCACGGTCATCATGGGGGCCGGGATTCCCCGCGAGATTCCCGGGGCCCTCGATGCGCTGGCCGAACACGCGCCGGCCACGCTGCGCTTTGACATTGAGGGGGCGGCGCGTGACGATGCCGCGGTACTGCGCTTCGATCCGGCAGAACTCTGGCCCGACCACGCGCTCTCCACGACTCCCCTGCATCGTCCCGCGTTCTATCCCGTGGTGTCCGCGGTGTCGCTGGCGGCCACCCTGGCGCGCAAGAGCACGGGTCGCGTGGACGGCTTCGTCGTGGAGGGCCCGACGGCCGGCGGCCACAACGCACCACCACGCGGCCCGCTCACGCTCGACGAGCGGGGGCAGCCGATCTATGGCGAACGGGATGCGGTGGATCTGGCGCGCATGGCTGATTTGGGCCTGCCCTTCTGGGTGGCCGGTGGCGCCGGTACACCGGATGGTCTGCGCGCCGCCGAAGCGGCAGGTGCAGCGGGTGTGCAGGTGGGCACACTGTTCGCCTACTGCGAAGAGTCCGGCCTCGCGCCCGAACTGCGCCACGCCGTTTGCGACGGCATTCGCGAAGGCACGGTGTCCGTGCACACCGACCCACGCGCGTCACCCACCGGTTATCCGTTCAAGGTCGTCCAGCTCAGCACGCGAGACGGCCAGACGCCACTGTCGGGGACCCGTGAACGACTCTGTGACCTGGGCTATCTGCGCGAACCCGTGCGCCTGGATGACGGACGATTGGTCTATCGCTGCGCCGCCGAGCCGGTCGAGGCCTTTGTGAAGAAGGGTGGCGCAGTGGAGGCAACAGTTGGACGACAGTGCCTCTGCAACGGGCTGCTGGCGGACATTGGCCTGGGCCAGCGACGGGGCGCCGAAGTGGAACCCCCACTGGTAACCAGCGGCGATGACCTCGCGTCTGTGGGACATCTGGCGCGTGGGGGCCCCTACCACGCTGCGGACGTACTGCGGTGGCTGTTGCGTGACGAGCTGATGGCATAGGCCGCCAAAGGGCATTTCGCAGGCGCCGGTCGTAAAGCCGGCGCCCACTCCGGCCGATACTCGAAGCCATTGGCGCTGCCACGCGCCCAGCTTCCGACAATCGGCCGCCTTCTCATGTTCTTTTCGCGTCAGCCTGCCGCTGCACCAACGACTTCGTCATCTGGGCCCTCTACGACGTCGGCAGCCGACGAGGTGGGACCGGTGCTGGACGCGTTGGGACAGGTATTGGCTCAATACGTTCAAAACGTGCTCGACCTGCCCGATCGTCCCACCCATGAGGTGCAGCACGAGCTCGAGGCCTGGCGTCGATATGCACTGCTTGGCACACCAGCGCCAGGCAGTGCGCAGCGGCCTGCCGTGGGACGCGAGACCGGCGAACATGCCGCCATGGAGGTCGGCGAGGCAGAAGCGCCCGCGTCCGGAGGCATCCGGCAGCGCAACTGGACCGGCATCACGCAAGCCTTTGCCTCACATCGCCGCGATGAGCGGCGCTACGTGGACACGGCTCTCAGCGATCTGCGCGATGCACTCTGGACCTGTGTGGAACGTTCGCATCATGCCCTGTTGGCGGAGCAGCAGTCTTCGCCCGTGGCCGATGAACAGGTGGCCCGTGTGCGATCGGCGCTCGACCGACTCGAAACGGGCGCGGTGAAGTCGGAGATTCAGCAAGCCATGCAGCATCTCGAGCAGGTGACGCGGCAACGCCAGCACACGCAGCGTGAGGCATTCGGGCAACTGGCGGCACGCGTGGAGCAACTGGGCTCGCAGCTCGAGGAAGCGCGGCGTGACAGCGAAACGGACGCACTCACCGGATTGGGCAACCGTTTGCTGTTCGAGCGTCAACTCACGCGACTCGCCGCACTGCACGCGTTGAGTGGCCAGCCATTGAGTGTGGTGGTCATCGATCTCGACTTCCTCAAGACCCTCAACGATGCGCACGGCCACCATGTGGGCGACGCCGCGCTCGTGACGCTGGCCAACGCCATGCCGCGGGTCTTCATCGGTGAAGGGGACGTGACCTGTCGTCTCGGCGGTGACGAGTTCGGCATCCTGCTGCCGGGAACCACGCTGGCGCTGGCGCAGCGTCTGGCAGAGCGCTTCCGCAGCCAGCTTGCGGTGTTGTCCTGGCCGTTCCGTGAGCAGGCCGGCCCCCTGTCGGCCAGCGCGGGCGCCGCCGAGTGGCAGGCGCCGGAGCTGCTGGCGGATTGCCTGCGCCGGGCCGATGCGGCCATGTACGCCGTCAAACTCGCGCGCGCGCCACCCGCGCAGCCAGCGGTCTGACCCGTCCGCAGGGGTACGGAGGGCGCACTATCTTTCACAGATGCGCGCCCTTTCTCTTTCCGTCCCCGCCGCCGCCCTGCTCACCCTGCTGGCGACTGGCAGCTCCACACTTGCGGCGCAACAGCGGCCGCGGACCGCGGTCGCCGCACCGTCGGTCTCACTCGACGAAACGGCGGCCCGACGCCGCGCACTCGCCGAGCGACTCGAGAACGGCGTGTTGATTGCCTTTGGTGGGCGCGCGCTGGTACACGATTTCAGCACCTTCTATCAACTGCCGTCGTTCCGCTACCTCACGGAGCTCAACGAGCCCGATCATGCCCTGGTCATGGTAGTGAAAGACAAGGTGCCGCAGAGCACGTTGTTCCTCACACCACTCGATGCTCGCACGGCGTTCTACTACGGTCAGCGCACCGACTCGGCCAGCAGCATGGCACGAACGGGTATGCCGGCGCGCAGCTTTGCCGCCCTGGCTGGCGTGTTGGACTCGCTCGCCGGCAGTGGTCAGGTGTTCTGGCACATCCCTGATGTCGAGACCACGGACTTTTCGCGACTCGACACACTCACGCGCGGCCAGGAAACGGTGAAGGCGCTTACCCGTGCCCATCCGGCCCTGACCATTCGCAATGCCATGCCGCACGTGCTGGCGGTGCGCGCGCGCAAGTCGGCCACGGAACTGGCACTCATTCGCAAGGCCGTGGAGATCAGTGCCGAGGGTCATCGCGCCGCCATGCTGACAGCCAATCCGCAGCATGAGTACGAACTGCGCGCGGCGCTGGAGTACGAGTTCACCCGGCGCGGCGCCGAACGGCCGGCCTATGGTTCCATTGTGGGCGGTGGCTACAACGGCACCACACTGCACTACATGAAAGACAGCGACCCGGTGAAGCCGGGCGATCTGGTGGTCATGGACGCGGGCGCCGAGTACCGGGGCTATGCGGCGGACATCACGCGGACGATCCCTGTGAGTGGCCGCTTCACGGCCGAGCAGCGTGCTCTGTATCAGTTGGTGCGCGATGCCCAGGCAGCGGCCGAGCGCAACAGCAAGCCCGGGCTCAGCATTCGTGCGGCCGCCGACTCGTCGGTCGCGGTACGTGTAAAGGGTCTTGCCGCACTGGGGCTCATCGAGAGCGAAGACGCGCAGTACGACCCGCCCTGGCGCGTGGACTGCACGGCCTCACCGGCGTCGTGCAAGCAGGCCAACCTGTGGACCATCCACGGCATCACGCATGGAATCGGGCTGGCCGTGCACGATCCGCTGCAGGGCGATGCGCGTCGCGATGGGGTGTTTCACGAGGGCGATGCCTTCACCATCGAACCTGGCATCTACGTGAGCACCAAGGCGCTCGATGTGTTGCCCGACACGCCCCGCAATCGGCAGTTCAAGGCCAAAGTGCTGGCGGCCGTCAAGCGCTACGAAAACACCGGCGTGCGCATCGAAGACGACTACATCATCACCGACAAGGGTCTTGAGCGCCTCTCACTCGTGCCGAGGGAGATCGACGAGATCGAGGCGCTCATGGCGCGCCGGCGGGCCATTCAACCCTGAGGTCGTGCGCTGCGCTGAGCACTACGCTGAGCGCTGCGCAGTGTGACGAACTCCGGGATGGTCGCTTCGAGTATCTCCGTCACCGCCTGCCGGTCCGCTGCCGGCAGGTCCTGCAAATCCGGTGTGTTGTCCTGACCATTCAGGATCTCCCACAACCGAGCGTATACGGCCCGTCGCGCCACAAGCGGCAGCGCGGTGAATGCCTCGGAGTGAATGAGGAAGCTGCAGGGGTAGCGAAAGAGGCGCGTCTCGAGATCGAGGTCGCGCAGTGATCGACCTTTGGTGTCGCGCGGACCGTGACGCACGAAGTCCTGCGCGAAACTGGTGCTGCCGCGCATGGGTGCGGGCAGCGGCGCGGCTTTCACGAGCAGAAGACCGCGCACGAGGTTCTCCACGGCGCCACGCAGCGCCGGGTGATCACTGAAGACCGTGTCTCCGCCGCCCGGCGTGATGGCCTCCTGCAGCAGCGCCTGGCGCGCGGCCTCGTGTGTGGCCGTGATGAGATTGTGCAGAATGGTCTGGTGCGTGAGCACCGAGAGCGCCACCACATCGCTCTGTCCCGTCAGATAGCCCGTGGTGTCGAAGCGTTCGCCGAGGCTCTGCACCGCGCCGCCGGAGAGCGCCGCAGCGCCGTCATTGCGACGGGCGGTGATGTCGGCCAGAAACTTCGCGCGGTAGCTGTCCTTGTCGCTGATGTCCTGAAAGAGCAGCGGCGAATAGGTATTGGCCGCATGTCCTCCGGTGCCGGTTACATACCAGCCGCCATAGCGCTGCGCGTACGGCGTGGCGTCGGTGGTGCTGCCCTCGTGCACTCCCGTGACGGGATACCCATGCCGGTCGGCCACGGTGGACAGCACCATGAAACCGCTTACCCCACCGGTGGCCGTGCGCGAGGTATGACACATGAGACAGGTGCGCCCTTCACGCTGCAGGGACACACCACCCGTGGCTGCCGATCCCAGACGCTGCGGCATGGTGTAGAACACACCGCCCCGCGTTGGATCCACGGCGCCGATCTCGAGGAAGGGGCTGTCGAACACGTAGCCCACGTATACGTCGTCATTGAAGTACAGCGCACGCGGCGACCAGGGCGTGATGCGATCGGTCTGCAGACTCGTGCGCGAGAACACCAGCACCTGCGACGACGCGGGAATCTTGAGTGCGTCGAGCAGCGCCGGCAGAAAGCCCAGCACCGAGTCGTGACGCAAACGCACCGTGCCGGCCGCCAGCTGCGACTGGAGGCGCGCCACCGGATCACGCGACGACACGCTGTCGGCTGATGGAGCGACTGCACCAGGGGCCGCGGGTGTTCGAACCGCTGAAGCGCCGAGCGCGAGGCCGGCAGCAACCGTCAACACGCCCAAGCGGGTGAGACGGTTTGCCGCGCTGTGGTGGAGCTCGGCGCGTTGTGTCATTGGTTCAGTTCCTGTCGACGTTTGCTCGCCAGCGCGCTGGCGGCGAGCAGGGTGAAGGGGCACACGGTGGCGATGAAGACCGAGGCAATGAACACGGATGTGCGGGCCGGAATGGTGTCCGGCGACGCGTCGGGCTCTCCGCGAACCAGCGTGACGCCCAGCATGAACAGCGGCTGCACCGCCAGCACGAGCGCACCCCAGCGCCAGGCCTTCACCGGCGACAGGTACCCGCACAGGCCGGCCGCGGCCATCATGAGCATGAGCCACAGCAGCTGCACCGCGCCTTGCGGAATGCCGCGCGCGCTGAACCAGGGAATGGCGTCGATGATGGCGTAGCCCACCAGTCCGCAGGCCACGGCGAGCGCGGCCGCGCGTGACGCGGGCATGGTTCCGGTGGTGGACATCTCGGGGGCGACGGACATGAAGAACACCTCAGGTGCCGGACTGCGCACCTGCTGAAAGGAGTACGAGTCGAGCGGGGCCCGCCGTTGAGCGGACACGCCTATGCGCAAAGTTAGCGGTCCGCCCGAGTTCCCCCCATTGGCAGCGCCGAAGCGGGCTGGTCACGGGATTGCCTGACGGAATGTCGGGCCGGCCAGTGCGTGACGAATCGTTGTGGGGGACGTATGCTACACGAGCGGGCGGCGCAGCCCGTACGCCGGGCGTGCCTCCCCCTCCCTCGCCGCATGCTCCCTCGCCTTAGGGCTCTGTTCGTCCTGCTGGTCGCCATCGCCCCCGCAGTTTCACAGGCCCAGTCACGGCCTGGGCAGATCGATGACGCCGCGTATGTGGGATATGGACGACGCGACGGCCTGCCGGACGCACCGGTACTGAGCCTGCGCCTCGAACGCAGCGGGCATCTCGTGGCCGGAAGCAGTCAGGGTGTATACCGCTTCAACGGACGGAGTTGGCAAGCCGAGTCGCTGCCCCCGATGGTGTCCCGCCGCGAATACCGCGATGTCCTGGAGGGGCCCGGCGATGTGCGCTACTACGTGCACACGTTCGGCGTCGTGTTGCGCCGCGGCACGGCATGGGAACGCGCCGACACGCTTGAGACCGACGTTGCGCCCATCTACTCCGCGACGCTCTGGCGCGAGGCCAATGGCCAGAGTGCACTCATTGTCGGCGCACGGGGCGGCGTGTTTCGTTGGCGCGAGACAACAGGTTTCGATCGACTACCGCTGCCCGCTGGCATGCCGGCACTCGATGCGATGGTCGACGCGGCCCCGGGTGCACAAAGCCGCGGCGACGTGTTGTGGGTTGGCACGCGCGGTGGCGGCGTGGCGCGTCTCGAGGACGGAGCCTGGACACATTGGGACGCTGACGATGGCCTTGGTGCGCTCACCATCGAGCACGTGGCGGCAGCGCCCGCTGGTGATCGCGTGCAGGCGATTGTGGCCACACAGGCGGGCGCCTTTGTGCTGGAGGACAATCGCTGGCAGGCCATCGGGCCGCAGCAACATCTCGCGCGCGCCCTGCGCATCCTCGTGAACGGGCGCGGCGAGACCTGGCTGGGCGCGCTGAGCGGCGAACTCTATCGTGGCATCGATGGACAGGCGTTCACGCTGGTGGAGCTGAGCGGACGCACGCGTGGCTCGCGGGCGCAGGTATTGCGCGCAATCGCCCATGAACGGGACCGCGTGACGGTCTACGCGGGCTTCCGCAGCGGATCGCTGTTGCGCTTTCAACTCGGCGGGGCCGGCCGTCTGGTGGTGCCGCCGCAGTGGATCGGTCATCCGGTGACGGCACTCGCGCGCACCCGCGGGGTTGGCGAGAGCGGCTTCTGGAGTTGGATGCTTGGAGTGGGCGCGGTGCAGTTGCCCGACCTGCGTACACTCGGCGCCGACAACGTGTTTCTCGAAGGCGGCGATGGCCGAGTGCGCATCCTGCCCACACGCAACGGACGGCAACGCCTGCTGCTGTCGGTGGAGTGGCGCCTCTTCGAATATGCCGCGGGCACCTGGCGCCGCCTCAACGGCCTTGGCCCGGGCGACTATATCCACGGTCTGCTGGAAATGCCGACCCCCGGCGGCGTCACACGGCCCGTGGTCATCGGCACGGGCGGCGCGTGGATCGTCGGCGACAGCGATCAGCTCACGCCCTGGGAGGGTTTTCCGGTCGACATCATCAGCGTGAACGTCGACACGGCTCGCACACCCAACGCCGATGGTTCGCCACATCTGTCCGTGCTGGCCATCACCCGACAAGGCGTGATGCATCGCTTCGATGGAGCGCGATGGACGCGGCCGGACGTGCCACCGCGCCCGGGCCAGTCGTTCATCCGGGCCAGTACCGCGGTGCGCCTGGCCTCCGGTGAGCATGTGCTGGTGCTGGGGACGGGTGAGGGCCTCGAGGCACTGTGCTTCGCGGGCGGTACCCGACGCTGGAAACGTCTCGACGCGGATGGGTTGTGGACGGTGGCCGGCCGCGAGGTGCTGGACCTCGCCAGTCTGCCCGATGGCCGCGTGGCTGTTGCCACGGGTGACGGTCTGCAGATTCTCGATCTCGGCGCATCCATGAACGAGCCGGAACGCATCGTGACGTCGTTCACCGATGCCGATGGATTGCCTCATGCCTTTGTCTCGACCATCGGCGGCATCGACGACCAGGAGCGTCTGTGGGTTGGCACCACGCTCGGCGCTGGTGTCATTCCCCTGCGCGCCATGAACATGGAGCGAGCACCGCCACGATTGCTTGGGGTCGATATTCGCAACGGAGCGGGCCAACCCATCGCTGACGGCGACCGCGTGGCGGCCGATGAAGCGCGCCTCGATCTCACCGCCTACGCCACGTCGTACCATCGCGATCTCGACTTGCGCTATCAGGTGGAGCTCGATGGCGTGCTGCTGCACCGTGCGCCGTGGACTGACCGCACCACGCATACACAGCTCACGCTGCCCACCGGACCGCACGTGCTGCGCGTGCAGGTCATGGACTTTGAGGGACGCCGCTCGCCGGTGTTCGAGCGTCGATTCAGCGTCCTGCCACCGCTGTGGCGATCGCCTGGCGCCGTGCTGGGTTATGGCGTGCTGTTCTTTGGGACGTGGCTGGGCATTCTGCGCTGGCGCACGCGCACGGCGCAACGCCGCGTGCGTGATGCCGAAGCCAATGAACGGCGCCTGTCCATCAGCGAGGAGCGGTTTCGACGTCTGTTCGAAGACGGGGTGAACCCGCAGCTCCTCGTGCTCGACGGCGTGGTGTGGAAGGCCAACGCCGCCGCGCAGCAACTGCTGGCGCAGGACGGGTCGCTGGCCGGCACCCGTGTCGAGCTGTTGCTTCCCGTTGCCGACGGCCTGCCTGGTGGCATGGCCGAGGGGCCATCGTCCGACGTGTGGCGCCGGGAACTGGTGGGGCGGACCACGCAGGGCGAACCGCTGCCGCTCGACGTCCGGCGCACACGCATTCCCCTCGACGAAGGCACCCTCGAGCACCTCGAGTTGCAGGACCTGCGGGAGCGGGAGCGCCTGGCGCGTGAGCGGCGCGAACTCGAGGCCCATGTACGCGAAACGCAGCGTCTCGAATCGGTGGGGACGCTGGCCGGTGGTGTCGCGCACGATTTCAACAACCTGCTCACGGTCATCCAGAGCAACGCCGAGCTGGCCACGCACGAAGTGCAGCAGGCGGCAGCGTCCGTACCGGCAGCGGCCGACGCGCTACGGCAGATTCTGGTAGCCAGCCGCCGCGCGCGCGAAGTGGTGCGTCAGATTCTCACCTTCAGCCGCAAGACGCCGCCGCGGCGCAGCGACATTCACATGCGGACGCTGCTGGACGAGACGCTCACGTTGCTGCGCGCCACCATTCCGTCCACCATCACCCTCACAGTGGACGATCACGCTGGCGACGCCTGGGTTCCGGGTGACGCCACGCAACTGCAGCAAGTCCTGCTCAACCTCTGTGCAAACGCCGAACACGCCATGCGGGCCACGCAGGGCGGCGTACTCACCGTTTCGCTCAAGTGGGCAGACCGTGACTCGCAACTCCCGAACGGGCACCCGAACGCGCACCCGGACGAGCAGGCCACGCTGGTGCTGGCCGTGCACGACACCGGCAGCGGCATGACTGATGACGTACGGGCGCGCGCCTTTGAGCCGTTCTACACCACCAAACCCGTTGGCGAGGGCACGGGCCTCGGACTCAGCGTGCTGCACGGTATTGTCGGTGCGCATGGCGGTGACGTGTCGCTGCAGTCCGTGCCCGGTGGCGGTACCACGGTCACGGTGCGTTTGCCCGCGCACCGCCGCAACCCGGCGGCCAGTGGCCCGCTGACGCCCGCTTCCACTGACCGGGTCGGTGCACGTCGGCGCGTACTCGTCGTGGACGACGAGCCAGCCATTGCACAGGTGCTGCAACGCACGCTCACCCGTCGCGAGTTTGTGGTGGAAACGGCCAGCAACGGCGCGGAGGCGCTCGCACGTCTGGAACGGCTCCCGGACATCGATGTGCTGGTGACCGACCACACGATGCCGGTCATGACGGGCGCTGAGCTCATCACGCGACTGCGCGAGTCGGGCAATGCCTGTCCCGTCGTGCTCATGTCCGGCTTTGGAGCGGTCATCAGCGACGAGCATCTCGCGCCGTATGCCGATGTGCAGCGACTCGACAAGCCGTTCGCCACCGATGAGCTCGTGCGGCTCATTGCCGGGAGCGCGTAGGCGCCGCCGCGGTCAGTCCAGCGGGGTGATGCCCGAGATCACATAGACCACGTCGCCATCAGCAATACGCGACGGCGCGTAGAATGCGGCGCGGGTGGGAAACCCCAGGCGACTGTCGAAGCTGAGCTCCACGCGCTCGTAGAAGTCTGAGCGCAGCGCGTCGCGAATGCGCGGGAAGAGACTGTCCACCACCACACGGCTCGACCAGAACTGTGGTTCGATGGGCGTGCCATCGACGCGGCGCACGTCCACAATGGTACTGCCGTGCACCGTCACCAGCGCCGGCTGTACCATCTCCCGCAGACAGAAGCACTCTTTGGCCGCCACCATGCGGTAGTTGCGGAAGCCGCGCTGCTTCCACAGCAGTTCGGCGCGCTCGAGGTCCCGCAGCTCCACCACACCGGCGGGTGGCGCATCGCTACCGCAGCCGGTGAAGGTGGACACCACCCCCAGCAGAAGCAGCGGGACCATGTGACGACGCAGGCGGGATGACAGCATACCCATGCTACCCCGGCGTGACCCATTCCGTCACTGGTCTGGCAGGCCCAGGCGTCCGGGTCGCGCTCAGAAGTTGAACTGGGCCTGCAAACGCATGAGGCGGCCCACCTGCTCGTTGATGGGGCGCGTCTTGTCTTCGAAGCGCCGATCGCCCTGGTACCACGCGGCCACCAGCTCGAAGTTGGCATGAGGCTGCCACTCGACGCCGAACTCCACGTCGTTCACGTCGTAGCTGCGGGCATCGCGCTCGTGCTTTTTGCCCCCATCGTACACCTGGTATCGCACGAAGGGCGACCAGACCTGCGTACGCGCCCGGTGCTGCCAGGTGACGGTGACGAAGCCACCCCGGAGAGACTGCGTTTCGATGCTGTCCGTCGCGGGATTGTACTCCGGGCCACGGCCCACGTTGTACTCGGCCAAAACACCCAGCGGCTGTGGCGCGATGGCCAGCGTGGCCAGCACCCGTTCGTCGCGGTAATCCCAGTCGGCGCGCCCCTTCACACCGGCGGTTCGCTGATCGGGGGTGATGCGATACATGCCCGTGTAGGCGGCCACTGAGGGCTCGATGATCTGTCCGCGCACCAGGAAGGGATAGGTGACACGCGCCACCACATGCTGATTGTCGTTGGCCTCGGCCCGGTTGGCCGTCTGGCCATTGTAGACGCCTACGGTGACGACCCCATAGTCGCCGCTACCCTTGAGATTGTCGTTGACCAGATGCGCGAACCGCTCACGCACCACGCGCGGCGCCCACATGAAGAACACACCGAGGTCGCGCTCATTGGCGTTGGCGCTGTTCGTACCGTCGGCGCGATCGAGCGGCAGTCGGTTCTGACTGCTTTGCATGTTCTCGAAGCTGAACGGCACCTTGCTTTGCCCGACGCGCAGACGGAACTCGTTGGCCTTGTCGAGGCCCAGGTCCACGTACCAGTCACGCAGTTGCGCGATGTTGCCCGTGGTGCCGGCCGAGGAAGCGAAATCGGGTTGCAGGTAGATGAACACCTGCGGGTGCACGTACCCCTGAAAGATGATGCGCGCCCGACGAATGAAGAACCCGCCGTTCTCCCCCCAACTGCGGTCACACTGCTCGCACTGCAACTGGGGGTTGTTCTCGAGCAGCCGGTTGTAGCGGACCTGCCCATAGCCGCGGATGCGAATGTTTTCGTACCAGGCCTTGGCCTTCGCCGGCTTGGCCTGCGCGGCCACCGTGGTGTCAGTCCTGGCTCCCTGGCTCTGCCCTTGCGCCGTGGTCTGGGCGCGCAGGTGTGCCGGTTGCACCAACCCGGTTACGGTGATCGCGATGGCGAGCACGGCTGGCCGGAGCAGCCCCATGGGCTGTTTGGAGTTCAGGAGGAGCGGAGTCGAGCGCTTGCGGATCATGGCCACGGTTTGAGGTCGGTCACCGATTCACCGGCGTACTGCGACCGAACCGTAACGGACCGTTACACACAAATGGCTTGCGTGACAGGTCCGTTACACAGCCGTGGACGGTCCGTTGCAGAAGGCCGGACCTGCCAACGACAAACGGGCGATCCAGCGGTCATAGTGACCGACAGATCGCCCGTTCTGTAACGCCCGACTCAGCTCTTGAGATACGCCTGCACGCGCTTGCGGAATCGCTCGGCCAGCAGGCGACCCATGTCGCACTCCGTGGCCACCCATTCGGCGTTGCGCAGGGCCACCGGATTGCCCGAGGCCTCACGATAGCCGGCCAGCCAGGGCTCGACCCGCGTGAAGAGCAGGATGCCTTCGCCGTTGTTGCTCTCCAGCAGATAGTCGGCGTTCACGATGCCGTGCCGCGCCATGGCGTAGGCCATCTCCCAGTACGAGAACACCTGTCGGAAGGCGGCGTTGAGCGGATGGTCAGGGGCCATCACCGCCATGACGTCGTCGAGACTGCGCGGGAGAAAGTTGGCCACGAGCGCCCGCCGCGATTCGCGCATGACCGCCTCGCGGCGGAGCTCATAGAGTTTGAGGACCAGCTCGGCGTCGTGGTGATCCGGATGTTTCTTGCGTGACACGTTCAGCGAGGGGTAAGGGTGGAAGTCAGTAGCGCCAACTCAGCGTGTCCGCGCCACGGGGCGCACGGGCACGCATGCGATCGAGAATGCGCGGGATGTACATCTGGTGATAGCGCAGACGCGAGTAGGCGTTGCTGCGCGTGGGGTCACCGTTCCAGCAATGTTCCGCACGATCTCCGTAGAGAATTTCCCCGGTCCACTTCGGGTTGCTGGTGGAGCGCAGAAACTCCTCGGTGAGATACACGGCGTTGTTGAGGTAGTAGTTGTCCATGTCGCCCACGTAGATGTTGATCTTGTCGTGGACCTTGGGCCCGAGCGTGTTCCAATCGCGCCGCAGGATGTAGGACAGGTCGTAGTTGTCGCGCCAGTAGCGGGCGACGGCGGTGTCGATCACCCCGGTTTTCTTGTCCCAGATGGGCTTGGGGTAGCCGTCAGGCCCCATGGGCGAGTAGGTGGCCTGCCAGATGTCCCATTGATCGCCGCTGCGCCCCTTGCTGCCCAGCGCGGCCTCGCGGCGATTGGCTTCCTCCATGGTGTTGCGCACCTGACCGAGCCAATTGCGCTGGCCCGGACGCGGCGTGCGCCGCCACGGCCCTTCGGCAAAGTAGGCGTTGCGATCTTCGTAGAGGTTGAAGACCGTGTTGGCGCGGAAATCAATGGGATCGGGACACGCGATGTAGGCGCCGTTGAATTCGTCGGGATAGAACACCTGCACCGCCATGGCTTCCCAGCCACCCGTGCTGCCGCCGTAGGTGATGCGCGCCCACCCCTGACCGATGCCGCGAAAACGGCGCTCAATCTCGGGGATGAGTTCGTACATGATGGCGTCGCCCCAGGGCCCCTGCGATGCGGAGTTCACCGCATACGAGTCATCGTAATAGGGCGTGGGATGACGGACTTCCATGAGCAGCACACGCGGGAAGTCCGGCCCCGTCCAGTCCTTGTAGAACTGGTGATGCAGTTCCTGCTGGATGCGATTGTAGCCGCGCAGATTGAAGCGGGCGGAGAAGTCCGGGGCCAGATTGGGATCGGGTGGTGTTTCGCGAAATCCCTCGAAGGTGGCGGGGAAATGTCCGTGATAGACCACCAGCGGGTAGCGGGCGTTGGGATGTGTATCGAAGCCCGCCGGCAGCAACACGTTGGCGCCGATGAACATGTCGCGCCCCCAGAACTTCGAGAGGCGCTCGCTACGGATGGTGACGTGCTTGATCCAGCGCGTGTCCTCTGGCGGCGCGATGGGAGCGATCTCACGCTCAAGCACGACGCGCGGGCGCATGCGTTGCCGCGCATCGAGTGTGATCCAGCGCGGCGTCGAGTAGAGATTGCCCGGCTTGCGGCTCCACTGCTGCCCCTCCCCCTTGTCGGGCGGCAGCTTGACGCTGTGGCCCGTGCTCAGGCGAAAGGTCTCGTAGCGATTGAGGACGGCCTGCACCCAGTAGCGTCCACGCGGCAACTCACGCAGGGAAACCAGCGGATAGCCATCGGCGCGGGCGTCCACCAGCCGCGTACCGCCAGGCGCCCATCCTTCCACATCGACACCGAACACCTGCTGCGTGGCCACGTCGTCGCTGACCTGAAAGCGTGGCTCACGGGTGCTGTCGGTGGAGATGAGCAGCAGCAATCGCCCATCGAGTGGCGTGGTGGCCTTGCCGGCTGGCAGCTGCACCTCCACCTGCACCGCCAATGGCGGGGCCGGCTGGGCGGCGAGTGCCGTGGCCTGCAGCCCGGCGACGAGGAGGGAGAGGAATTTCGTCATCACCGTTCGATGTAGGTTTCGCGCGTGATTTCCCAGCCCATGGCGCCGAGCCGCCATTCGGCGGTGTACTGCCCATGCTGCTCACGGGTGCGCCCGCCTTGTCGCCAACGGCCAACCCACTGCCCGCGCTCGTTGGCGGTGCGGCCGTCAGCGGCGACATGTACCACCTCGGGCGAGCGCACATAGCCCCCGAATCCCCGGTCCTGCATTTGGGCTTCCCAGGCGTCCTGGTTGGCGGCACGTCCGCGCAGGAGCGGCCCGCCTGCCACTTGCACTTCGATGTCTTCACTCATGAACGACACCACGTAGTGCGCGTCGAGTGATGCGATGGCGGCGTTGGACTGCTTGCGCAGCGCGCGAATGGTGGCGGAGATGTCGGCCATGTCCAAAAGATAGCGCCGAGAACGCCATGACCGCACAGCAAGAAGCGCCGACTCAGCTGAGTCGGCGCTTCTCTGTGCCGTCCGAGGAGGTTCGTGACGACCTGTGGTCGTGATGGCGCCTGCAGCCATCTGAGTCCCCGTTGACACCCGATTGGGCGGGCATGCAGCCCGGCCAACGGCGCGTTCCACACTGCGGTGGAATGTTGCAGCGGGTCGATGCGCGCGGTGCCGTCTCGCTACGCCTCTTTCACCCCGAGGAATCGGGATCGATCCCCGACCCGCCGAGGCATCGTGGAGGCATCGCCCTCACTCTGCACGACCATAGTGCAACCGTTCGGGCCTTGTCGCCATAGGGGAATCCTTTACGCGACCTCGACCGCGCGACCTCCACGTCGCTGGCTCATCCGCCCGTGCCGAACTGCCGCGTGAACTTCACGAACACCGTGCGCTGCTGCGGCCGCACCCAGTCGAAGAAACCGTTGGCCTCGCGGCCGTCGTTGAACACCACGAAGAGACCGGTACCTGCCGTGTTGAGCCAACCGAATCGCACGTTGGCGGACCAGATGCGCTGCTGGTTGTTGAACTGCGTGAGCGTTTGCACGAACACGCGTGGCGTGAAGAAGTAGTTGAGTCGCACGGCTTCGAGCGTGCGCTTGAAGTCCCCCTCGGGCAGTCGCACGTCGTTGTGCTCTACCGTGAGCGAACCGGAGAAGGTCGCGCCACGCCGCAGCGTCACGGTACCCGATCCGCCGCGCCGCGTGCCCGTCCAGAAATCACCCACATCGAAGCGGCCGTTGGCCCAGATGTTCTCACTGGGGTCGGTCTGATAGTCGAAGCCCAGCGTGCCCCAGCTGTACTGCCCCGGCTGCAGCACCACACCGGGCGCAATCTCAAACGGCGCCTGCAGCCCCTCGTGCGAGATGTTGTACTCGGGCCCGAAGCGCGAGCTGTTGGCAAACTCGATCTCCGTGACATCGATGTGCCAGTAGCCCGTCTGGTAGAAACCGTCGCGCTGTCCGAACACGCCGCGATAGCTGGCGTGTGGATTCCACTGACGGAACTAGGACCACTCCGGCTTGCGCACCAGGCGCATCATGGACACATCGTAGCTGCGATAACCACCGGGCCGGCTCATGAAGCCCACCTCGGGGTTGAAGCCGTCGCCCACCTGGGCCACGCGCGCACTGTGGTTCCACACGTTCGTCTGGTAGGCCACACGCGCACTGTACGCATATTCGTCGCCGGCGCGGCCAGGCGTTTCCGTCCGTGCCGCCCAGAGGTCACTGGTCCAGGCCTGCCCAATACCGATGCGGCCGTCGAGCGCATAGGTGCGATTCACATCGGCGCTGCTGTCCGTGCTCATGCGCTGCACGAACATCGCACCCACTCGCGAACGCGACGACAACTCGCGGATGACACGACCCACCGAGAAGGACTGTCCGGTGCTGAACTGATCGGGCGCATCGGTGACCATCTGCAGCAGGCCCACCGTGGTCGATCCAATGCGACCCGACAGGCGCCCACCACCCAGGATGGGCTGCGGCGCACCGTTCTCGGCAATGCCAATGCGCCGGGAGAAGAACAGATCCACGGCCTGCGGCGTCCCGGCACTGAACACGCCGGCGTTCTCGAGGAAGAACGGCCGCTTCTCGGGGAAGAACACCGGGAAGCGCGTGAGGTTGACCCGCTGATCGTCCACCTCCACCTGGGCAAAGTCGGTGTTGTACGTGAGATCGAGTGTCAGCGACGGCGTGACACCGTACTTGATCTCGCCACCGAAGTCCGAGGGACTGCGCGTGGCGCGCACTCCATCGGTCCACTGCGCCTGGCTTGAGGTGAGCACGTAGGGCGTGATGGTCTGAATGCGGCGCACCGGCACCTTGAGATTGTCGAGCGTGCCGGCCAGCGACAAGCGATACAGATTGAACTGCCGCGGAATGAACGCCCAGTACAACTCTTCGTTCTTGCGCCGGATCATGCGCGACACATTGTGCCCCCACGACTGCTCGTCGTCACCCGACTGGTAGCGCAGCGTGGAGAAAGGGATGCGGAACTCGGCCGTCCACCCCAGCGAGTCAATGCGTGTGGCCACCGTCCAGGAGGCGTCCCAGTTGACGTTGAAGCCGCCCATGGCGCCAGCCATCATGCGGTTCTGACCGGCCACGTTGGCGCCGCCGCCCTCACCTTCGCGAATGACCTGGCCATCGTACTCCACACCAGCGGGTGTGGTGGCAAAGACGAAGCCGTTCTGTCGGTCGCGATAGGTGTCGAAGATGAAGGCGATGTAGTCGCTGTTGGCGAGCTGCACGTCGCGAATCTTTTCGCCGGGTACGATGAGCCGCGGCTCGCGGTCGTACATGCGCGCACCGATGTAGAGATTCACCCCATCGGTGGCAAGCCGCACTTCGGTGCGCTCCGAGGCTGGCACGCCCTCGTTGAGTTCGCGCTGCACGAACTCGCTGATGGGTGTGCCCTCACGCCAGAATGCTTCGTCGAGACGGCCGTCAATGGTGGGCGCCGTCGTGATGCGCAGGGCGGCAGCCGTGGGCAGGGGGCGGGCGCGGGCGGCGCGGGCAAACGAATCCGCCACCGCGGCATCGAGACGAATGGGCGTGGCGTTGCCGGTGTTGGGCTGCGCCGAAAGAACGGCAGGCGTCAGCACCGCCGCTGATGCCAGCAGCAGCGCCCGCAGTACGAGCGTCATGGGAAACACGGGGAGAGGAGGGGAGTGTCGGGTCCTGCGTACCACAACTGCGCGGAGGCAACCGGCGTCGGTTACTCCGGGATGACCGCCGTGACTTCGATTTCCACGAGGGCCTGATCTTCCATGAGCGCCACGACCTGCACGGCGGTCATGGCAATATCGTAGTGGCCGATCAGCTCACGGAAATGCTTTCCTATGGCAGGCAATGCGGCGCGATACGCTGCCCGATCGGTTACGTACCAGGTCATGCGAACGATGTGCTGTGGCCCGGCGCCGGCCACCGCCAGAACCGCCAGCACGTTTTCCAGCGCCTGCCGGGTCTGCTCGGCCATGTCGTCACTGTGAAAGACCTGCTGCGCGTCCCAGCCGACCATGCCGGCCACATGCACCTGCCGGCCGGTGGCAAGCACGCCGTTGGCGTAGCCGCGGGGCCGCGGCCAGTGTGGCGGAAGCAGTGGCGTGTTCATGAGGCGACGGGAGGTTCGAGGTCACGCAGGCGAAAGCGCTGCAGTTTGCCGGTATCGGTGCGTGGCAAGGCCGGCACATACGCCACCGCGCGCGGATACTTGTAGGGGGCCACCGACTGTTTCACAAAGTCCTGCAGGGCCTTGGTCGTTTCCGGTGTCGGTTCATATCCGGGGCGCAACACGACAAAGGCCTTCACGAGTTGACCGCGCTCCTCGTCTGGCACTCCGATGACGCCACATTCCGCGACGGCCGGATGCAGCAGCAGCACGTTCTCCACCTCAGGCCCCGCGATGTTGTAGCCCGACGAGATGATGATGTCGTCGGTGCGCGCCTGATAGTGAAAATACCCGTCGCCGTCCATGACGTAGGCGTCACCGGTGTAGTTCCAACCGTCTTGCACATACTGCCGCTGGCGCTCATCGCGCAGGTAGCGGCAGCCCGTCGGGCCTTTGACGCGCAGACGTCCCACGGTGCCCGGCGGCACGGGCACGCCTTGCTCGTCCACCACTTCCGCCCGATAGCCGGGCACCGGGACACCGGTGGCCCCGGGCCGCGCATGGGCTTCATCGGCCGAGATGAAAATGTGCAGAAGCTCCGTGGCCCCAATGCCGTCGATGAGTTCCAGTCCCGTCACGTTGCGCCACAGGGCCCGCGTGGCGGCAGGCAGGGCCTCACCGGCCGAGACACACTTGCGCAGCGAGGTGCCCTGCAACGCCTCGGGATGAGCCGCCATGGCGCGATATGACGTGGGCGCGGTGAAGAGCACCGTGGCACCGAATGCACGAATGGCGTCGAGCAGATGCGGTGGCGTGGCCTTCTCCAACAGCACGGCCGAGGCACCAATGGACATGGGGAAGAGCACCAATCCCCCGAGGCCAAAGGTGAACCCCAGTGGCGGACTGCCGATGAACACATCGTCCTCGGTGGCCCGCAGCACGTGTGGCGGCCAGCAGGCACAGATGGCCAGCACATCACGGTGAAAGTGCATGGTGGCCTTCGGAATGCCCGTCGTACCCGACGTGAAGGCCAGCAAACAGGTGTCGTCGGCCGCTGTGTCGACTGCCACGAACGGCGCCTCATGGCGCGACATGGCCTGCTCGAGCCCGTCGGGACCCTCGTCGTGATAGCAGCAGATATGCTGCAGCACCGGTGTCACGGCACGCGCCGCATCCAGTTCTTCCCGCAGTGCCGCGTCACACAGCGCGTGCGTGACCTCGGCAATCGCGATCATCGTGCTGAGCTCCTTGGCCCGGAGCATGGGCATCGTGGTGACGGCAATGGCCCCCACCTTCATGACGGCGAACCAGCACGCCACCAGCATGGGATGATTGCCACCGCGCAACAGTACGCGGTTGCCGGGCACTACCCCCATGTCGTGCACGAGCACATGCGCGATACGGTCGCACTGCGCCTGCAAGTCCCGGTAGGTCCACCGCAGCCCCGGCGCGATGAGACACGGCCGGTCACCGCGACCTGCGGCCACCGGCGCATCCAGCAACGCCGCCGCACAGTTGAGTGTTGGCGGGAACTGCAGCGCCGGCAGCTCGAACAGAAACTCCGGCTGGGTCTCGGGCGGCGGCAGATGATCCCGGGCGAAGGTATCGACGTGGGCACTCGGCATGGGCACCGCTCAGGTGCTGGGGGCCGGAGCGGCCCCGGCCGATGCGGTCTCACGCAGCAACTCACGCGCAATGATCAGCTGTTGCACCTCGCTAGCTCCCTCGTAGATGCGCAGCGCACGAATCTCGCGATACAGTCGCTCCACCGGCATGTCGTGCAACACACCGAGTCCTCCCCACAACTGCACGGCGGCATCGATGACCTGCTGCGCCCCTTCCGTGGCAGCATACTTGGCCATGGCCGCCTCACGGGTGACCGGCCGCCCCTGATCCCGTTGCCACGCCGCGCGATAGGTGAGCAGGGCCGCCGAGTCGATGGTGATGGCCATTTGCGCCAGACTGGCCTGCGTGAGCTGCAGATCGGAGAGCACGCCACCAAAGAGACGGCGGGACGTGGTGCGGGCCAGCGCCTCGTCAAGGGCACGCCGCGCCATGCCCAGCGCGGCGGCCGCCACGGAGGTGCGGAACACGTCAAGCGTCCGCATGGCAATCTTGAATCCCTCACCGGATGCGCCGATGCGTGCCCTGAGCGGCACGCGGCAATCAGTGAACCGCAGACGGGCCAGTGGATGCGGCGCCATCACATCGAGGCGTTCGGCCACCTCGAGACCCGGTGTATCGGCGTCCACCACAAACGCGGAGATGCCACGGGCGCCCGGCGCGTCACCCGTGCGTGCGAACACCACGTAGAAGTCTGCGATTCCACCATTGGAGATCCAGGTCTTTTCGCCGTTGAGCAGCACGTGGTCGGCGTGAACGGTGGCGGCGCACTGCAGCGCAGCCACGTCAGAGCCCGCATCCGGTTCGGACAGCGCAAAGGCGGCGATTGCCTCACCACCTGCCACGCGCGGCAGATAGCGCACACGCTGCTCGTGGGTTCCGGCCAGCGAAATGGCGCCCGATCCGAGCCCCTGCATGGCGAATGCGAAGTCCAGCAGCGCGTCATGCCGCGCGAGCGTCTCGCGCGCAAGGCATACCGCGCGGGTGTCGATGACATCGGATGCCCCGCCGTACGCCTGACCGGCCACCGCGTGCCGCAGCCAACCTCCCTCTCCCAGCACGCGCACGTAGTGCCGGCAGCGATCGTCGACGTTTCGCCCATTTGCCTCGGGGGCCGACGCGGCATCGACGTGCTCCGCAGCCCAGGCATCCAAAGTGGACGCGAACCGGGCATGATGCGGCGCAAAGAACGGCCAGTGCAGATACTGAGTGTCGGCCATGGTTCAACGACCCGTGAACACAGGGCGCTGTTTGGCCACAAAGGCTTCGTAGGCGGCGCGAAAGTCTTCGGTCAGCATGCAGAGCGCCTGCGCCTGCGCCTCGGCCTCGATGGCCTGCTCGATGCCCATGCTCCATTCCTGGTGCAGCATGGTCTTGGTGAGACCATTGGCAAATGTGGGCCCCTTGGCCAGGCTCTCCGCCAGGCTGGTCGCGTCGGCCATCAGGCTTTCGGGAGCCACGAGCCGATTGAAGAAGCCCCAGCGCTCCGCCTCCTCACCGCGCAGACTGCGACCCGTGAACAACAGTTCGCTGGCGCGGCCCTGCCCGATGATGCGAGGCAACATGGCGCAGGCACCCATGTCGCATCCGGCCAGCCCGACCCGATTGAACAGAAAGGCCACACTCGCGCGCGCCGTGCCGACACGGAGGTCGGAGGCCATGGCGAGTATGGCGCCAGCTCCGGCACAGACGCCGTCCACCGCCGCCACAATGGGTTGCGGACAGGCGCGCATGGCCAACACCAGATCACCGGTCAACCGGGTGAAGCGCAGGAGATCGGGAGCCTCGAGCGCCACCAGTGGCGCGATGATCTCGTGCACATCACCGCCCGAACAGAAGTTCTCACCGGCGCCGGTCAGCACCACGGCGTGCACATCCGTCGCCTGCCGCAGACTCCGAAAGCAGTCGCGCAGTTCGGCGTAACTCTCGAACGTCAGGGGATTCTTGCGCTCGGGTCGCGAGAGCGTGATGGTGGCCACGCTCTCATGCAGTGACCAGCCGAAGTGCGTGGCGCGGTACGACGCCATCTGCCGCAGGGTGCCGGCATCGAGTCCTGCATGGAGTGTCGTGTTCATAGCGAAGTGCTCATGACGCACGCGCCTTGCGCGGTGTGGAGGAACGGGTGGGTTGTGGCGTGGCCAACTGCACGCGAAGTCGGCCGAGCAGCGCGTAGAGCGCGTCACGATGTGGCGTCTCGAAGCCATCAAACAACTCGACGAGCCACTGTTCATGCGCCGCAGCCATGCGGAGAAAGCGACGCCGCCCTCTGGGTGTCAGCCGCACATGGGCGGACCGGGCGTCACTCGGATCCGGGAGGCGTTCCACAAATCCGGCCGCCACGAGCTGCGTGGTGAGCGCGGTGACATTGCCACCGGTTACCATGAGATAGCGCGACAGATCACTCAGGCGCAGCCCGCCCGGATGGCGTTCCAGTTGCGCCAGATAGTCGAAACGCGGCAGCGAGATATCGAACTGCTCACGCAAGCGGCTGCGAATGAGCCGTTCAACCTGTGCGCTGCAGGAAAAGAGCCGGAGCCACAGGCGCACGGCCGAATGATCGTCCACCGTGGCGCGCGCTTCCTGACCGATGTCCGCGTCGTTGACAACGTGGACACGCGAGAACTTGCGGGTGGCCATGTCAGCTCACCTCCCCGCCGCTGACCGGCAGCGCCACGCCAGTCACGGCGGCGCTTCCAGGGCCAACCAGCCACGCGACGGTGTTGGCCACGTCGTCCGGCGTGATGAAGCGTCCCTGCGGATTCAGGGCGGCCAGTGTGCCCCGCGCCTCGTCCTCGCTGCGCCCCGTGCGCTGCACGATGTGCGCAATACTTTCGGCCAGCAGATCCGTTTCGGTGAAGCCGGGGCAGACGGCATTGACCGTGATGCCCTTGGCGGCCACCTCCTGTGCCAGCGCCCGCGTGAGGCCGATGACGCCGTGTTTGGCGGCGCTGTAGGCCGCCGTGTAAGCGTAACCGCGAAGCCCCGCGGTACTGGCCACGTTCACCACGCGACCCCAGCCCGCCGCCAGCATGCCAGGCAACACCGCACGCGTGCAGTGAAACGTGCCGCTCAAGTTGACGCCCAGCATGCGCGCCCAGAGCGCATCGGTCGTGCGCACGAGCGGCGCACTCTCTGCCTGTCCGGCGTTGTTGACCAGCACGTGTACCGTTGGCAGCGCGCCCAGCGCGGCACTCACGGCATCGGCATCCGCCACGTCACACACGAGCACCTGACCGGCGGCATGGCCAAGCTGCGCCGCCTGCGCCTCCAGGGCGGCACGATCACGGCCCAGCAGGCTCACCGTGGCGCCGTCCTGTGCCAGCCGGCGCGCAACGGCTGCTCCAATGCCACGACTGGCACCAGTGATCAGGGCATGACGCCCGTGGAGCGGGCGATCGGACACGGAGAGAAACGGTGTGGTCGATGTCGTCATGCGGTGCTCCGTAAGACGTCGAACCCATCGGCAGCGGCCGGCGCGGCGGCGGCCTGGGCGCGCGCAAACCCGGCTTCCAGTTGCGGCTTGCCGCGCAGATAGGGATTGGGCCAGTCAATGGCCGTGTAGCCGATGCGCGCCGCCTCGGTCAGCGTCCAGGCGGGGTTGGCGAGATGCGGACGCGCCACCGCGCAGAGATCCGCACGGCCGGCCGCAATGATGGAATTCACGTGATCGGCTTCGCTGATGGCACCAACCGCAATGGTGTCGATTCCGGCTTCCTGCCGGATGCGATCGGCAAACGGCGTCTGGTACATGCGTCCGTAGGTGGGCTTCTCCCGTGAGGTCACCTGGCCGGATGAGCAGTCGATGAGATCAGCGCCGGCGTTCTTGAACGCTCGTGCGATGTGGACCGCGTCGGCGGGTGTGATGCCGCCCTCCACCCAGTCGTGCGCGGAAATACGTACCGACATGGGCAGATGATCCGGCCACACGGCGCGTATGGCGGTGAACACCTCCAGCGGATAGCGCAGGCGATGTTCGAGTGGGCCGCCATACTCGTCACGACGCTGATTGGTGAGCGGCGAGATGAAGCTCGACAGCAGATACCCGTGCGCGCAGTGCAGCTCGAGCCAATCGAAGCCGGCGGCCGCAGCGCGGCGTGCACTGGCCACGAACTGGTCGCGCACCACGGTCATCTCGTCACGCGTGATTTCGTGTGCGACGGCACTCACACCGGCGAGGTACTGTTGCGGCGACGCGCTCACCAGTCGCCAGTTGGACTCGGGCCCGTCGTCGGGCAGCGGGAGATCGATGCCGTCCCAGCCACGGCGTGTGGACCCCTTGGCACCGCTATGTCCGAGCTGCAGCGCCATTCTGGCGTCGCTATGACGGTGCACAAAGTCCACGATGCGCGTCCATGCCGCCTGCTGCTCGTCATTCCAGAGACCCGGACAGCCCGGCGTGATGCGGGCCTCAGGCGACGGACAGGTCATCTCGGCCATGATCAGCGCGGCGCCGCCCAAGGCGCGGGCGCCGAGATGGATCAGATGGAAATCTCCGGGCACGCCATGGACCGCCATGTACTGGGCCATGGGCGACACCATCACGCGGTTCTTGAGGGTGACCGACCGCACGGTGTACGGCGTGAACATGGGCGGCGTGGGCGCGTGTGACTCATCGGCGTTCTGTGCAGGACTCAGGCGACGCGCCGCAAACCAGCGCTCGTAGCCCTCCAGCCAGGCCCTGTCGCGCACACGCAGGTTTTCGTGACTGATGCGCTGACTGCGCGTGAGCAGCGAGTACATGAACTGCTCGGGCTCGAGCTGATCGCAGTACCGCGCGCCGCACACTTCAAACCATTCCATGGCGTTCCAGGCCGCATTCTGAATGCGCAGCGTTTCGATTCGTCGTGCTTCCTGAAAGGCCGCCAACACCGTGGGCAACTGCGCGGGCTCGTCACCGAGACGCTGAAACTGACGCACCAGCTCCACGGCATCCTCAAGCGCCAGCTTGGTGCCCGACCCAATGGCAAAGTGTGCCGTATGCACCGCATCGCCCATGAGCACCACATGACTGCCGTTCGCATTCTGCAGCCACCACTGCTCACACACCACGCGCTGAAAGTTGAGCCAGGCCGAGCCGCGCAGATGCCGGCTGTTGGTGAGGAGCGGCGATCCGTCCAGCGTCTCGGCGAAGAGCTGCTCGCAGAAGGCCACCGACGTGTCCTGGTCGGCTTCATCGAGTCCGTGCGCCCGCCAGACATGCTCCGGACACTCCACGATGCATGTGGACGTCTCGGCATCGAACTGGTAGATGTGCGCCTGGAACCAACCGTGCTCGGTGCGGCGGAAATCGAAGGTGAAGGCCTCGAAGCGCCGCGGTGTGCCCAGCCAGATGAAGCGATTGGGCCGTACCACGATGTCAGGCCGGAAGTGCTCGGCGTAGGCCGTACGGATCTTCGAGTTGATGCCGTCGGATGCGATGATGAGATCGGCGTCCGGGAAATCGAGATCGGAGTCCACCTCCTGCTCAAAGCGCAGTTCCACGCCGAGCGCTTCGCAGCGGGCCTGCAACAGGTTGAGCAGGTGCTTTCGCCCGATGCCCACGAAGCCGTGGCCCCCCGATCGGATACGGCGTCCCTTGAAGCGCAGCTCGATGTCATCCCAGTGCGCGAAGGCCGCCTCAATGGCGTCGGCCGTTTCGCGATCCCAGCGCCGCATGGTGTCCATGGTGGCGTCGGAGAAGACGACACCCCAGCCGAACGTGTCGTAGGGCCGATTCCGCTCCACCACGGTGATGTGGTGGCGCGGGTCGAGCCGTTTCATCAGGAGGGCGAAATACAGGCCGGCGGGTCCGCCGCCGACACAAACGATGCGCATGGGGCCACGATAGGGCCCGATACTTCAAACTTCAAGCATTGGCGTCGCTGACGGCTTCCGCCCCGTCCTTCCACATCGGACCATAGAGCTGCGGGCCGCAGGTTTCACAGATGCTGTGACTGAACGTCGCCCCCGAATGCTGGGCCAGGTAGGACTCCACGGACGCCCAGTAGCCCTGGTCGTCACGGATGTTCTTGCAGTTGGCGCAGATGGGAATGAGCCCGGACAGGGTCCGGACTTCCTTGAGCGCCACCGCCAGCTCGCCGTTGGCTTTCTCGAGTTCGGCATTGGTTTGCGACAGCACCGCGAGGCGGGCCCGGTCGCGCCGATTGAATCGCACCAGCACGGCCAGCAGCGCCACCACCAACACCAGAATGAGCGAGCCCAGTGTCACCACCAGACGCTGCCGCGCGATGACGGCTTCCTGCGCCGCCTGCGTGGCCATGAGCGCCGCATTGGCCTCCCGTGCCCGCTGGGTTTCCTCACGCGCTTCCATGGACGCGATGCGCTGGGCAGCCGCCTGATCGAAAATGGTATCACCGAGGGCCTGGTACTCCCGCAGGTAGCGCAGCGCCTGTGCACTGTTGCCGGCCTGTTCCTCGAGGCTGGCAAGATGCTGCAGGGCATCCAGTGCCATTACGCGCTGTACCACACTGCGCGCGAGCCGCAGCGACTCGACATACAGCCTGCGGGCGACATCACGGTGGCCCATGGTGGCGTGCGCCTCGGCCTGAATGGCCAGTGTGCGTGCCTGACCACGTACACTTCCACGATCAGCCCCGACGCGCAGCACCGAGTCCAGTACCGGGAGCGCCTCGGCTGGTCGCCCCTCACGCACGAGCAGCAGCGCGCTCGTTACGGCATTGAGCGTCCACGCATCCAGCGTGTCAGCCCGCTGGGGCAACGCTCCTGGCAGGCTGTACGCCTCGATGGATTGCTGGAGCAGACGACGCGCGTCGCTGAATCGGCGCAGGTCGATCTCGAGTTGCGCAAACGTGTTGAGGGCGTAACCGACAGCGGCCGGACTGTCCGAATGGCGAGACGCGTTCACCGCCATCTCCAACATCTCGCGTGCACGGCTGTATTGACGCCAGTCGTGATAGGTCTTGCCGATGTTGGTGAGCGTGCGCGCCACACCGGCAGAGTCCCCGGCGGCGCGACGCAGCGTGAGCGCCTCGAGGAAGGCTTCCAGCGCCGGTTCATACACGCCCAGCTGATAGTACGACGCGCCGATGCTGTTGTACTCGGACGACAGGCCCCGCTGGTCATTCACGGCGATTCGCAGACGCTTGGCGAGATCGAGGTGAACGAGCGCACTGTCGTACTGATTTGAGCGCCAGAAAAGCAGACCGATGCGATGCTCGATGTCGGCCAGCCCCAGAGAATCGCTTGCCCGGTCGGCGTATCGCCGCCCGCTGTCATACGCACCAAGTGCCGGCGCGAGGTCCTCCACATTTTCAAGGACAAGGCCGAGTTGCAGGTACGCAGCACTCGCCGACTTGTCATCCCGGCCCGTGCTGGCCAATGAGTCTGCGCGCCGCCGCAGATCCGGCGCGCTCTGCCCACTAGCCGGGTGTGCAACCGCCCCATAGGCAACGGCCACAGTGGCGAGCCAAACGCCAAGGCGCGACCGCGTCCGGAGCTTGGATGGCACTCGCAAGTTGAGAGGCGTTGGTAACATCGGCGACCGGACCGCGGGAGCAGCGTACGGCTCACCTGTCGTCGATGAGGCGCGCTTCAAGTTAGCCCAACCCCGGCACGGGGGCGAGCGGTGCCCCGCCGGCACCCCTCCACTATTTTTCAGGTATGACCACCATCACCCAAGCCGACTTCATCCAGTCCATCGCGGACGCACTCCAGCACATCTCCTATTATCACCCGCTGGACTACATTCACGCGCTGGCTGACGCCTACGACAAGGAACAGTCGCCCGCCGCGAAGGACGCGATCGCGCAGATCCTCACCAACTCGCGCATGTGCGCCGAGGGGCATCGCCCCATCTGCCAGGACACGGGCAGTGTGGTGGTCTTCCTCAAGGTGGGCATGAATGTGCGTTGGGACGCCACGCTGTCCATCCAGGAGATGGTGGACGAGGGCGTGCGCCGGGCCTACCTGCAGCCAGACAACATTCTGCGGGCGTCCATCGTGTCCGACCCGGCGTTCTCGCGCAAGAACACGCGCGACAACACGCCGGCGGTGGTGCACGTGGAGCTGGTGCCGGGCGACACGGTGGACGTCAAGCTTGGCGCCAAGGGGGGCGGCTCGGAGAACAAGAGCAAGTTTGCCATGCTCAATCCCAGCGACAACATCGTGGACTGGGTGCTGAAGACGGTGCCGCTCATGGGCGCCGGCTGGTGCCCGCCCGGCATGCTGGGCATCGGCATTGGCGGCAGCGCGGAGAAGGCCATGCTCATGGCGAAGGAATCGCTTATGGAGCACATCGACATGGCGCAGCTCAAGGCGCGCGGCCCGCAGAACAAGATCGAGGAACTGCGCATCGAGCTCTGCGACAAGATCAACGCGCTGGGCATCGGGGCGCAGGGTCTGGGTGGGCTCAGCACGGTGCTCGACGTCAAGATCTGGGACTACCCCACCCATGCGGCCTCCAAGCCCATTGCCATGATTCCGAACTGTGCGGCCACGCGGCACGCGCACTTCGTGCTCGACGGCAGCGGTGTGGCGGAACTGCCGGTGCCCAGCCTCAGCGACTGGCCCAACGTCACCTGGCGTCCGGATGTGAATGCGAAGCGCGTGGATCTCGACACGCTCACGCCGGAAGTGGTGGCCACGTGGAAGGCGGGCGACCGATTGCTGCTCAACGGCCGCATGCTCACGGGCCGCGACGCGGCGCACAAGCGCATCGCGGACCTCTACGCCAGCGGCGAGGGACTGCCTGCGGGAGTGGACTTCACCAACCGCGTGATCTACTACGTGGGCCCCGTGGATCCGGTGCGCGATGAAGCGGTGGGCCCGGCGGGCCCCACCACGGCCACCCGCATGGACAAGTTCACGGAGATGATGCTGGCCAAGACGGGGCTCATCGCCATGATCGGCAAGGCGGAACGCGGCACCATGGGGCTCGAGGCCATTCGCAAGCACAAGGCGGCGTATCTCATGGCCGTCGGTGGTGCGGCGTACCTGGTGTCCAAGGCCATCCGCCACTCGCGTGTGGTGGCCTTCGAAGACCTCGGCATGGAGGCCATCTACGAGTTCACGGTGGAGGACATGCCCGTGACCGTGGCCGTCGACTCGGCGGGTGACAACGTCCATGAAAGCGGCCCGGCCGAGTGGCAGGACAAGATCCGCAAGGGGCTGCCGGTGCTGGCGTGAGGCCAACACGTCCTGCCCTGCATCGGCAGGACTTCGTGTGCGGCAGGTAGTTGAACCACTTTGTCGCGGATGACGCGGATAAGGCGGAAACAGCACGGATGAACAACAGTTCAAGCTGTTGCAGTATCCGTGCTGTTTCCGCCTCATCCGTGAAATCCGCGACAAGGTAGTTGAACAGTCTCGCCAATCACGAGACCTCAAGTCGTCGAGAGGTTTGGCTCCAGACAAGTCGACGGATCTCGGGCTTTGGACCAAAGTTGAGCAACAATCCTACCTCCAGGCCCGACGCCCGGAGGTAATTGAGCAACTGCGCCTCATGAGCAGGAATGATCTGCTTGCACGATTTGAGCTCTATGAGAACGCGCCCGGCCACCACGAGGTCCGCCCTGAACTCTCCGTGATCCTCGCCCCGGAAGCGCACGCGCAATACCTGCTCCCTCTCGACGGTGAGCCCGCGTTGCGCCAACAGGGACGCCATCACACTGCCGTAGACCGACTCTGAGAATCCCCATCCAAGTTCATTGTACAGCTCGTAGTACACGGCCAATATCGCGTCGGTCACCTCGCCGTGGATGAGTCGCATTGGCTTGTTGAGTGGGGTTCTTCGTTTCGGGATCGCATGACTCAAGTTGCCGCGCAGTGGCCCTGACTGCGTGATCATTCCGACGCAGTGTCCTGTTGTTTCCGTGGGTTGTCCGCGAAATCCGTGGTAATCAGTTCCAATCATGCATTCGCGCACCGCCAGTTAGATTTCGGTAGCCGCACGTCCGTTCCCACCTGCCCAAGCCTCCCGTGACACGTTCCCATCGCCTGATCCTCGGCGTGGCCGCCAGCCTGACGCTCTCGGCCACGGCCACCGCGCAACCGGCCACGCAGTATCCCACGAGCTGGGATCCGGCGCTCATGCAGCGCGCCGATATCAAGGCCGCCATGGCGCGCCTTGAACAGAACTTCCCGCAGCAGGTGGAGGAGTGGATCCGCCTCACCGAGATGCCCGCCAAGTCGGGCAAGGAAGAGGCACGCGCGGCGCACGTGAAGGCCGCGTTCGAGAAGGAGGGGTTGCGCACGTCGGTGGACTCCATCGGCAACGTGATTGGTGTGCGCAAGGGCACCGGCGGTGGCCCCACCATTGTCATCATGGCTCACATGGACGTGGTGTTCGAAAACACCACGCCCAAGAAGGTCCGGCGCAGCGGGGACACGCTGTTTGCACCGGGTGTTGGTGACAACACCGCGTCAGTGGCCAACATGCTGTCCACGCTGCGCACCATGAACGCCACCAGGTTCACGCACAAGGGCGACATCATCTTCATTGGCACCGTGCAGGAAGAAGTCGGTCTCAAGGGCGCGGAATACTGGCTGGCCCACAACCCGCGTCCCGATCTGCTCATCGTACCCGATGGCGCGTTTGGCAGTGTGTCCTATGGCGCACTGGGCATCTTCTGGACCAAGTACGTGTTCACCAGCCCTGGTGCCCATACGCTGGCGTCGCGCGGCCGGCCCACGCCGGTGCGCGCGGTGGCGGAAGCCGTGCAGCGACTCTACGAGATCGAGTTCCCTGCGCTGCCCGATGGCGCGGTCATGAACATCGGACAGATCCACGGTGGCGAGATCTTCAACTCGGTGCCGCAGGAGCTGTACTTCACGGTGGACCTGCGCAGCCCCGACCCGGTGCTGCTCGACTCCCTCGATCGCACCATCACGCGCGTCACCAAAGAAGTCGCAGAGAAGCACAAGGTGGGGCTGCGTGTCGAAGTCGACCAGAAGAATCAGGCCGGTGGCACCGAGAAGCAGCTCGAAGGCGCGCGCGCCCATCCGCTGGTGCAGACGGCCGTGGACATCAACCGCTTTCTCGGCATCAGCTCGGGCATGCCGGGCGCACGGGAAGCGGTACCGACAGGTGCCACCGATGCCAACCCGGGCGTGGTGCGCAAGATTCCGAGCATTGCCATTGGTGGTTCACGCGCCAATGGCGCACATCAGCTGACCGAGTACGCGCTGGCGTCAACGGCGCTGCCGTCCACCAAGCTGCTCTATCTGCTCACCGCGACGTTCGCCGACGGCATCAAGACCGTGCCGCCCGGCAAGATCGTGCCTTGATCGACACACGGCCGTAGCCAACCAGGGCTCACGGCCAACTGAACACATCGCTCGTGGGAGCCGCCGATCGCGCCCGTGAAATACCGGCGGGCTCACGCCAGAACAATCGAGACGCCAGGCGATAGGTCACACGCACATCGAGACCTTTCGCCTGGGCGTCCGGCACCAGCGGATACGCAAGGTCCACGCGGGCTACAGAGCGCGAGCGGCGTGGCACGGCGGCCAGCAGCGATATCCCGGCTCCCGCGCGGAAGGCGTTCACACCGAACGGCACACCACCGGCCCACAATTGCCCCACATCAGTGAATGCGGCCACACCGGATGCCAATGATTCGCCCAATGACGGCAACAACAGGCGACGCTCCGCGCGTAGCACCAGCCGCCGCCCACCGCCAACCCGCGACGCACGATATCCGCGAAGCCCGGTCTCGTCATCGCCAAAACTGAGCTGATACGGCACACGCGCCGTCGACGCACCGGCGTACTCGGCCGACCACACCCGCGTCTGCCTTTCCGTGGGGCGAGCGTACCAGGCCAGCCGACCACTCAGCACACTCTCACGAAAGTCGCTGCCCACACGCCGGGCATCGCCACGCAGTTGCAGTCCGAGATACGACGACGCCGTGCCGACACCCAGGAACAGATCGCCACGCACAAAGGGGCCCACTTCGGTGCCCTGCAGACTGCGCCCCACCTGCAACAGAAGCTGGGCACCACGCGCGACATCCTGCACGGCCTCCAGCCCGTCGAAAGCGCGGGCCTTGGCGAATGACAGGGCCCGCAATCCCCCCACCACGCCCACTCGGAACGCCTCGCCGTCGGCGAAGCGATTGTCCAGTTCCGTATTGGGTACGGCGACTCGGCCGGTGTCGGTGAGCGACACCGCCTGCCCATCCACGCGCCGGCGATCCCATCCCATGACCGCGCCAAGCAACCAGGTTTCACGGCTAGCGGCCGTGACGCGTGAAGCGAAGCCAATGTCGGCGCGCTCACGACGCACGGCGACCGCCAGCGGCTCGTCAGACTCGCGTACGAAGCGCACATAGTCATCTTCGCGGGACACGCCAGTGAACGCGGCCAGCCGCTGCACCGACGACGCGAAAGGACGCGTCAGCGTGGCCGAGAGCACACTGCCCTGCGGCGCGCGCTGCGCCACGAGACTCGCGAGGTTTGGGCCACCCAACGCATGGTAGTGCGTATATCGCAGACCAAAGCCATCGCGATACGCGCGCCCGTCCCGCCATCGCACACTCGCGAGCTGCCCTGATCCGTCTATACTCGTGGAGCCAAGCTCCGCCGACGTGACGGCGGCGCCGCGCACTCCGAGCCCGAGGATCGGTCGCAGGTCGTCGACGGTTTCGACTACGATGGCCACGCCATTGCCTTCTTCCACCACGGACACCGTGGCGTCGGCAATATACGGCAGGGTGCGCAGCAGACGCTCCGACTCGGCGCGTCGCCATTCCGTGCACTCCTGCCCCTCGCGCAGCAACAGCCACGGTGTGATGGAGTTGGAACGGCTCGGGGTACCAATCAACAGTGGTGCCACCAGCTGACGCAGCCCACCGGGCACACGGGCGCGATCGAGCACCTGTCGCGACGAGCGTACGACCTCCACGCGCGTGACCGGTCGCCCGTCACAGGTTTCGACCCTACGGGAGATGCCCGACACCGCCGGCAGGGGAGCCGGCGACGACGGCGCAGCCCACAACAGCGCCGCGTTGAGAGCGATCAGAATTCGTGACATGAGTGGCCGTTTCGTGACACCGCAACATCACACCCGTGGCACTGGCATTTCTCACGCGCACGCGGTGCGCGCGGCGCCAGTGTTTCAGTCACAGGAAAGTACAGCTTCCCCCGAAGCTGCCGATACCCTGTGTATGGGCGCGTGATGCGCCCCTCGTAGACAGCGAATCACCACCCCGGAGTCAGGAAGCACATGCTGACAGCGACCCGGTGGGCGTGCACGCTGTTGTTGGTCGTGGCGGTGCCGGCGCTGGCACAGTCGTCCCAGGCGCCAGCAGCAGCATCACGTACCACAGCGACTACTACAACGGTTTCTTCGACGACCTCGGCGGTTTCAACCGCCCCGGTATCGTCAGAGGCTGCCGCGCCCAAGGCACGGCTGCTCGAGCAGTGGGATGATGTCATCAAGGACATCCCACTGGCCGGCGAGCGTCCGATCACCCTCACCATCAGCGGTCAGGCCCGTTGGCGCGAGGAGTTCTTCCGCGCCTTCAACACCGGCGAACTCGATGACGATCACGGCCAGTCGCGCCTGCTCATCAGCGCGGATCTCGTAGTCGGTGAGCGCAAGGGGCGCTACGCGCGTCTCTTCGCCGAAGGCCGGGACGCGCAGAGCTATGGCCGTACGCTGCCTGGTGGTGCGCGCCCGAATGACGCCGACCGCAGCGACGTGCAGAATCTCTGGATCGATCTGGGCAGCAACAAGTCGTACGTGCGCGTCGGACGACAGGAGATCGCCCTCGGTGCACAGCGCCTGTTTGGCGTACCCGACTGGTCCAATACGCGCCGCGGCTCACAGGGTGTGCGCTTGTACACGGAACGTGGACGTTTCGCGCTCGAGGGCATTCAGGCCCGTCCCATGGTCGTGCGCCAGTATGCGCGCAATCACGCAGATACGACGCAGCAGTTTCGCACACTCTCGCTGGGCAACGCGACTGGCGCGGCGCCGCTGTGGCGTGGCTTGCCTGCCACGTGGCAGGCGTATTGGTATGAGCAGCAGATTGAGTCCGCCAGCGCACCGGTTCGCCGCCTTACCACCGGCGGCCGCCTGATGTGGGATTGGGGCAAGAAGTCGGCGCTCGCGCGTTCACTGGAATTCGAAGGCGCGAAACAGGGCGGGGCGATCGGCGCGCGCCGTCTGGATGGCTGGTTCTGGGTCGGTGAAGCCACAGTGCGCTGGACCAGGTTGCGTGGCGCACCCAGTCTCGCCCTTGGCATTGAAGAGGCGAGCGGTGAGAATCGCAGCACCGGCGATCGGCAGGAGGCGTTCGCCGTGCTGTATCCGGCCGCGCATGCACACGGTGGCTATGCCGATGTCATCGGTCGCACCAACGTGCGTGAGCTGCACCTCTTCAGCACCTGGTCACCGGTGCGCAGCGTGAACCTGCGCTTTGCCGCCTATCGTTTCGACCGCCTCCGTCTCGACGACGGGGTGTGGACGAAGCAGAACTCGGTGTTCCGCGCAGCCAGTGGGAATACGGCGCGGCATGCCGCCGATGAGCTGGATCTGACCGGTGTGTGGAAGGCCACCGCACACACGCAGGTGATCTTCGGCGGCGCGCTCGTGCTGCCGGGCGCCTTCCTGCGAAACACACCGGGTGGTGCGCGAACGGAGCGTTGGGGCTTCGTCGGCACAGCCTTCACGTTCTGAGCGCTCCATCACTCCCCTCTTCATAGAGCATCACATGCGCCACTGGACCGTCCGCACCCGGCTGCTTGCCGGCTTCAGCTTTCTGCTCATTCTTCTGGCCGCCGTGGGCAGCATCGCCACGTTGCGCGTGTACTCGTTGCGCCACACGGTCGATCTCGCCACGCGCGACGTGGCTGGCAAGGTGCGCGCCGCCAACGAACTCATCGACGCAGTGAACGAAGCAGCGCGCTTCAAGCTCGCGCTGTTTGCTGCCAGCTCGGAGGAATTGATTGCCAGCTCGTCCGAGGGCGTAACGCACTCACGCGAACGCATCAACGCGGCCTATGCGCGTCTCGATTCCGTCGTGGCGGATTCTGGCGGCAGTGCCGACACCGCCATGGCGCGCCAGGTGGCCGAGATCAAGGCCTTGCGCAAGGTACATGCAGCCTCGTTCGACGCGGCGGCCGAAGTACGCAAGAGCGGTGATGTCGCCCGCGCCGAAGCCATGCTCACGAGCGAAGTGCTGCCATCACTGTCAACGTATGTGGCCGCCATTTCCGCGCTGGTCGACGCGCAGGACGCGGCGCTGGCCGCCGAGGCGGCCACCGCGGAGGCACAGGCGGTTCGGGGCATCGTGCTCATCGTGGCGCTCTGCCTCGTGGCCATCGTGGCCGGTCTGACCGTTGCCTGGTTCATCTATCGCAGCATCACCGTCCCCCTCGCGCAGCTCACGCGCGTGGCGGATCAGTTGGCCGAGGGCGACTGCAATGTCTCCATCGATCAGCAGGGCGCGCGTGACGAAGTGGCGGAGTTGGCAGTGGCCATGCAGCGCATGGCCGCAGCCGACGCCCGACTGGCCGATGTGGCGCAGCATCTCGCCGATGGCGATGCGTCGGTGACGGTGCATGTGCGCTCGGAGCGGGACGTGCTTGGTCAGGCCATGACGCGCGTGCAACAGACGCTCGTGGCGCTCGACGGTGAGATGCGCACACTCACGGAGGCCGCGGTGGCTGGCCGCTTGCAGGTGCGCGCGGAGACGGAACAGTTCCGTGGCTCCTTCCGCGAGCTCGCCATTGGTCTCAATACGGTGCTCGACAATCTGCTCGAGCCGGTGAACGAAGCGCGTGGCACGCTGGAGCGCCTGGCCACCCGCGACCTCTCGGCGCGCATGCGCACCACCTGGCAGGGTGATCATGGCGTATTGGCCACCGCGCTCAACACGGCGGCCGAGGCCCTCGACAGCACGCTGGCTGAGGTCGCGTCGTCGGCGCAACAGGTGAACGCCGCCTCGCTGCAGATTGCCGACGGCAGTCAGGGTCTGGCGCGTTCTGCCTCCGACCAGGCCGCGTCGCTTGAAGAAGTGGCCTCCGGTCTGCAGGAAGTGGGCGCGGTCACGCGTCAGAACGCGCAGTACGCCGCTGAGGCGCAGCAACTCACGCACGAGGCGCAGCAGACTTCAAGCCGCGGGGTGGAGGAGATGGGTCGTCTGTCCGATGCCATTGCGCGCATCAAGCAGGCCAGCGACGCCACGGCCCGTATCGTGAAAACCATCGACGAGATTGCCTTCCAGACCAACCTGCTGGCGCTCAACGCGGCCGTGGAAGCGGCGCGTGCGGGTGACGCGGGCCGCGGCTTCGCAGTGGTGGCCGAAGAGGTGCGCAGCCTCGCGCTGCGCAGCGCCGAGGCCGCGCGGCAAACCTCGGACCTCATCGAGCAGGCGGTCACCACGGCGGCGGAAGGCGTGACACGCAACGAACTCGTGCTCGAGCAGCTGCACGAGATCGATCGTCAGGTCACGCGCGTCGGAGCGGTGATGGTGGAAGTGGCCACCGCCAGCCAGCAGCAGCGCGAGGGCATCACGACCATCGAGAAGGCTGTGGAGCTCATGAACGGCGTCACGCAGCAGGTGGCGGCCAACGCGGAAGAATCGGCCAGCGCGGCCGAGGAACTCGCGAGTCAGGCCACGACCATGACGGCGCTCATCGGCGAGTTTGCGCTGAGTGGACAGGAATCGGCGTCGCGGTCTGCCATTTCTGGCAGCAACCGCCACGCCGGACGGTCACGCCGGTCCGCTCGCTCGCTGGTCGCGGCCTGAGCGCTTCGCGTCAGCGCTTCGCCTCATCGAGCACGGCGCGGACCTTGACGGCCAGGTCCGCCGCCGTGAACGGCTTGGCCAGGAATGACGCACCGCTCATGGGCGTGCCATTCAATGGCACGCCATGAGCCCCAATGATATCGGCGGTGTATCCGGACGTGTATAGCACGGGCACGTCCGGGTGCGCCAGCCGCAGATAGTGCACCAGTTCGCGGCCGTTCATGCCGGGCATCATGACGTCGGTCAGCAGGAGATCGAACGATCCCGGATGCTGCGCGGTCCAGTCCAGCAACTCTTCGGCTGAGGCAAAGGCCCGCACGACATAGCCCTGTCGTGTGAGCAGCCGCACGATGAGCGTGCGAACACGTTCGTCGTCTTCGGCCACCAACACCTGCTCGCTCCCGGTCGGTAACATGGCATCCTGACCCGCTTCGGGTCCGCTCGCCACCGCCTTGACATGCGGCAGCAGAATGGTGAATCGCGTGCCGTGACCGGGCTCGCTGTCGAGCTGAATGCGTCCGCCGTTCTGTGACACCGCCCCGTGAATCATGGCGAGACCGAGACCGGTGCCGTGCCCCACGTCTTTTGTGGTGAAGAACGGTTCGAAGGCGCGTTCGCGCACGTCGGCGGTCATCCCCTGTCCGGTGTCGGTCACCTGCAGGCGCACGAATTCCTGATGACGGCTCTCGAGTTCGTCCGGCATTACATCCACCGCGATGGATAGCACCCCACCGCCCGGCATCGCGTCGCGGGCGTTGATGGCGAGATTCACGAGGATCTGCTCGAGTTGGCCTTCGTCGAAGCGCACCATGGCTGGACGCGTGGCGGTGGCCAGACGCAGACTGATGGATTCGCCCATCACCCGCCGAAGCATGCCGGAGACACGCTGTACCACCTGATTCACGTCGAGGACCACCGGCGCGATGACCTGACGCCGAGAGAAAGCCAGCAAGTGTCGCGTGAGACTGGTGGCCGACGTGGTGGCCTCGGCCACGCGCGTCAGATCGTCGCGTAGCGGATCATCGACGGCCAGGCCGCTGAGCGCGAGATCCACCGAGGTGCGAATGATGGTGAGTACGTTGTTGAAGTCGTGCGCGATGCCACCGGCCAGACGTCCCACCGATTCCATCTTCTTGGCCTGCAGCAGCTCATCCTGCAGGCGCTGCTGCGCCGTGATGTCCGTGATGCTGCCGCGCACCAGTCGCCGTCCCTCGGCCGGCATGCGCACGAGGCGCACTTCGCAGGGAATGTCGTGGCCGTCGGCGTGCCGATAGGTCCAGCGCTGCACGACGGTCTGACCGTCGAGTGCCGCCTGCATGGCTTCAAGCGCGGCCGGCAGACTGGGACGTCCATCGGGCTGCACGGGCGGACAGAGCGCCATGGGCGTCTTGCGCAGCAGCACATCACGCGGATAGCCAAACAGCGTGACCGCATTGCCATTGAGTTCGGTGAAGACGCCGGTGTCGGCGTCATACACGATGATGGCCTCCGGGGCGTGCTCCACCTGCACCCGGTAGCGCGCCTCACTTTCCGCCAGGGCCTCGAGTGTGTACCGCTGCGCCGTGATGTCACCGATGTAGCCGTGCCAGAGGGTGCTGCCGTCGGGCAGACGTTCAGGACGGGCATCACCACGCAGCCAGCGCTGGCCGGCGCGTGGCAGTTGCACGCGATACTCGCACTGCCAGCGGGTCAGCTCGCGGGCCGACTCACTGATGGACGCGGCCACATGCGGCAGGTCATCGGCATGCAGTCGCGAGAAGACGGCCGACGCGTCGTGCTGCACTTCCTCCGGCGCGACTTCGTAGATGTCCACGATGCCGTTGCTGGCGAACGGGAAACACGAGGTCCCATCGGGCCGGAGCAGAAACTGGTAAATGACACCGGGCACTTGCGCCGACAACTTGTCGAGCAGCGCCGCCGAGCGAATGGCATTGGAGTCCATGCCGGGAACATATCGCGGTCGGGCCGTAGGCGTGCAGGGCATTCCCCGACGGGAAATCCTCGACCGGAAATCCCCGACCGGAGATCCCCGACGAGCTAGGGGCTGTTTCCGTCGGCGGGCCGGAGGGTGCGGACACACACCGACTTGCTGGCCTGCGACGGCACCACGGTGGCCCCGGGCAACGACTCCACCTCACGCGGCCCCAGCTCACGGCGAGCCAGACGCGATTTGGCGCTGGTCTCGGCATCGTCGGTGCGGGCCAGCGAATCAGCCACAAAGTGCAGCCGCAATGGCGCCCGCGTGCGATTGGCCCAGAGGATGTCGTACGTCTGGAATTGTGCGTCCCAGACGACGGCGAACTGTGCCCCACTCACTCCGGGGGCGTCGACCCACTGCGCTTGCGTAGGCGACAAGACCGCCGTGACGCAGACCGGCTCGCTCATGGCTGACCCATATGCCCCGTCTTCGGCGGCATGCGAAAGGTCAGCCGATGCAGCGCCAGACACGACACAGGCGAGCAGGGGCACGGTCATCAACTGCACAGGCAAATGCTTGGCCATGGGCCCTCCCAATGGATTGCTGCGAGTGCAAGGAAGCTTGCCACCATTCCGGGACGCCACCAATAGGTCGATCGTCCTATCTCCGATTCCGCCGACCTCGTCCATACTATACGCACCCCGAGGTCAGGCCCACCTATCGGAGAAGCGACGATGCCCCAGGAACCCGACTCGACCACACCATCCGTGACTGTCACAGCCAACGACTTGCGCCGGGTTGCCGAAGCGGCTGACGGCCTGCGTGGTACGACATATACGCTGTCGGCCAATGCCCCGCTGCGCGACGGCGGTACCGGCCTTGGCCTTGTGCCCGTGGACCCCAAGGCGCCGACCGCGCCGGGCGAGATTCGTGTCGTGACGCCGCTCAAGGCGCCCGGCAAGCCACGCCCCAAGGCGGTGTATGTCCAGCACCCCGGTACGGGCGAGATGATCTACATCGATACGGAAAAGTTCGATGCCGTATTCTGGGGCGAGGCGGCCATCGAGAAGTTTCTCGTGCCGTACTATGTGCGCTTCCAGTCGGAGGGTTTCATGCAAACGTTGCGTGAAGCCATCACGAACGAGGAGATCATTGCCATTGCGCACGAGTATCCGACCAACTTTGACCCCATCACCGACCACGTGCTGGTGCTGCCGTCAGCAGGCGCTACGCTGAACGGCAAGTTCGTCCCACTCAGCGAGTGGTTGGCGTCGCAGAAGTAGCGGACTCACCATCGGCTGTCGCCTTCAAGGGCGGCAGCCGATCGCGAATGCCCCGATACATTGGTACCGACAGGAGTCGCTTGTGCACGAGCGGCTCTTCGCGAATAAGGTTGTTCAAAAGCTGAAGTCCGCGGATTGAATCTCCGAGTTGCAAATGGACCCATGCTTCATCGAAGGCGAAATTCTGGCGCGGCACCCGGCGATCGTCCGGCAAAAGTCGACGCGCCTGTTCCAGCGCCCGACGCGCCGCGACGGTATCGCCACCACGAGCCAATACGCCGGCAAAAACTACGCGCGGATAGATTGGCTGATATACGTCGACCGTCGGCACGCGTGGCCGCTGAGCCAACGAGTCGAGGACGGCAACCAGATACCGGGCTCGCTGCACATCTCCAGTACGATGCGGTCGCTCGCGCATCAATGTGAGCTCGCAAAGCCAGTACGTCGCATGATCGGGAAACGCCACCCTTCCACGCTCACACCACCGATACGCCTCTTCCAGGTCATTGGTGCCGATGGCAGCCGCGAAGAGCGCGAAATATGCCCGCTCACTGTTGTACATAAAGGCATCGTTTTCAAGAGCACGCAGCGCGGCACCGCGCGCCATCTCGTACTCGCCGCGCTTGTTGTAGAGATTCCATAGCGATAGCCACGCATCCGCACGATACGGCGCCAGTGCGCTGGCGCGCATGAGGTCATCTGCGGCGAGCCGAAACAGGGTCGTATCGCTGATGGACTGTCCTTCATGGTTGGCGGCCATCAGTCGCAGCTGACCTCTCACGATCAAGGCGGACGGATCGTCCGGCGTGCTGCGAAGGACGCTATCCATCAGCCTCATGCCCGTATCGAGGACTGCACGCGAGGGCACAAAGGGCGCCAGTGTAACGCGTAGACGGGCTCGCTCGACACGAAGGGCAGACCAGGTAGGCTCTTGGGACAGCGCGCGTACCAGCAGTGAGTCTGCGCTTCGGAGCGCACGCACAGCCGCGTCCCGATCCGTACCTTCTACGCTTCTTGACACAGCTTCGACATCTTCACGCGTTCGCACGGCCGCCACCAGCAGCTTCCGCGCATATGCATCCCGCTTGAATTGCATGGTGTCGCGGAGCACGACCACCTGGTTCATGCGCCGCCCGAGCACTTGGGCCACATAGCGCGAGATGTCGGTTTCCAATGCCAGCGCGTCGCTTCCGTTGCTCCCGAAAATCTGGGATGCGAGCTCTTCACGCGTTGCCGCATCGAGCAAGCGCACCGTCATCCGCACGGTGCTGCCAACCCGACTCATACCGAGTTCCACCAGCGTCCCGATCCGGCGCAGCATGATCAACGAATCCAAGGACACGCGGCCGTTTTCCACTGCGCGAACCTCACCGCGCGTGGTTACGGACAGCGAGTTGGTCGTGAGCTGATCAGTGACACCTGTCAGCAGCGCATCCTGCAGATACGCCAGCGAGCTGTCACCGGCCGGCAGGGGCGCTGGCAGCACCGCGACACGCGTCGCGGGCATCTCGTCCATACCCGCTGCCGCCGGACGCGTCGAGCGATCGCGGAACAGCTGGGTGGCTCCCAATAGAAGCACCAGCACCGCGGCGAGGCCCACCCAGCCCCAGCGGCCGATCGCGGAGCTCGGCGCACGGGCGGCCTGCGGTTTGGGTGCGGGAACGTTGGTGCTCGTCGCCGGCGAGGGTGTCGCCAGCAAGGGTGTCGCCAGCAAGGGTGTCGCCAACGTGGGTGTCGCTGACGCCGGACTCGCTGAGACCGGAGTCGCGGGCAATGGATCCGCCGCTCGCGGCATTTCCGGCTGGGGCCTCTCCGGGAGCGGCCGAACGGAGGTCGGCATCTCGGATGTCCGGTTGACCAGCTCCTGCCGAAGCAGCTTGAGTACCGCCGGCACCGGCCCGTCCTCGTTTTTCTCGAGGCGCGCGGCGTAGTCGTCGAGCACCCGCACGGCCTGCCGCGGCTCGCCCTGCCCCACCAGCGCGCGAGCCTTGCCTTCGACCGCCGCCACCAGGTCCGGGTCATCGACGGCCAGTCGCTCATACCAGCGATAGGCGGCCTCGAACTGGCCGGCAGCCAGCGCCTCCTCCGCTCCCTTCTGCAGGACCTGCTGGAATCGACGGCGCAGTGCACTGCGCACGTTTTCAGCCCACTGTTCGTATTCTGGCGCGTCACCGACGGACCACGTACCGAACAAGGGCCCTTGGTAGACATCCACCACTGCTGGAAGATCTCCAGCCTTCATGGCCAGCTCGAACGCGTCGACGTCGCAGCGGACCAGCGGCGACAGCGTCAGGTCCTCACCCTCAGACCGCAGGACGTCCTGATCCAGCTCCCGGCGGATCTGGTAGACGGCCTCAGCCATATTGCGCTTCGCGTTATCCGGCGACAGCTCCGCCCAGAGAAGCCCCATGATGGCTTCCCGCGTGGCGGTGCGATTCGGGGACAGCGCCAAGTACGCCAGCACCGCGAGACGGCGACGCTGGGTGGCTTTCGACCGCACGACGTCGCCGCCTTCCAGAAGGCGGACGCCGTCAAACAGGCGAAGTTCGAAAGAGCTGAGGCGGGTCGATTCAGTCAAAGTGCCCGAATCTACACCTGAGGAGTGGCCGGATGGGAGGAGTTGATCGAAGAATTTTGCCGCAAACTCAAAATTGATGACGAATTGATCGCCTGACGAGGGGGGATTGAGGGGTTTCTCGCACTTTCCTCCCGTTCGCATGACCGCCTGGACCTTTCTCCGGCCCCGCCCATGCTCGCTCTGGCAACGATCCTCACCGAATTCGGTCTACCCTACATCCGCGCTTCCGTGCGCGGCGAAATCCTCGAAGTCTCCCCGGCGGCCAGCCGTCAAATGGGAGGCGACGAACCGCAGGTGCTGCGCGAACTCGCCGAACTGGCCCGCGATACGGCAGCCGGCCCGCGTCACTGGCGCATCCCACCACAGCGGGCCAGCCCGCGGGCGGCCGAGGCCCGCATTGGGCTCCGGCACTGCGGTGCCCTCAAGGTACGCGCCGTACAAATCGGATCTCCCGATGCCGATTCGGAAATCCTCATGGTACTGAGTCCGGAGCCGCCGGACCCCATGCGGCGCCTGTTCGAGGCACGGCAACTCACCGGACGGGAGCGGGAAATCGCGTCCCTGCTCTCCACCGGCCGGGCCATCCCGGAAGTCGCCGCCGATCTCGCCATTTCGGTGCACACCGCCAAGCGCCACACCGAGCGGGTCTACGCCAAGCTTGGCATTCACAGCCGCGCCGAACTGGCCCGCTGGATGGGCGAGCTCTCGCAGGTCTGAGCGGTAGCGCAGCGTCCCCCCGCGACAGCATCACCTCCGCCGCCCCGCACGCGGCGAGCACTGCCCCCAATCGGCAATGAATAGCCTGTGTGACCTTATTGATGTGCGCCGTGCGGCTCGTCCGTCGCGGCGCGGGAGGGCGGTGGCTCCACCATCCTGGAGCCGCCGCCCTCCGTTTCACCCCACAGCTCGCCGTACAGCGCCGGACCACAGGATTGGCAGATGCCATGGCTGAATCGCGCATCGGAATGCTGACTGACGTAGGTCTCTACGGCCGCCCAGTAGCCCTGGTCATCGCGCACGTTCTTGCAGTTGGCGCAGATCGGAATGAGACCACTGAGCGTGCGCACCTCGGACAGCGCGCCACGCAGTCTGGTGTTGGCATCATTGAGTTCAATATTGGCGAGACCCAACGCCAGTTCGCGCTGCCGTCCGCGGCGGTTGGTAGACACCAGCACACCCGCCAGCGACAGCGCGAGAACCAGCACCACACCGCCCATGCCCACCGCCGTACGTTGCCGCGCGATGATGGCGTCCTGCGCCTGCTGCGCCTCACGCAAATGCACGTTGGCCATGCGTGCGCGATCGGTCTCCACCCGCGCCTGCATGATGGCGATGCGCTGCGCCGCGTCCTGATCGAACACCGTGTCCCGCAACGCCTGATACGCGCGCAGGCGCGCCAGGGCGAGACGACTGTTGCCGGTCCGCTCCTCCAACGTGGCCAATTCACGCAGCGCGGCCAGACTGAGAATGCGCTGACTCACTGACGCGGACGCCTCGAGCGAGGCCTGCAGCGCCTCGCGCGCCATATCGGTATGCCCGAGCGCCGCATGCGCTTCACCCAGATACAGCTGAACCCGAGCAAGCCCTCGAACACTCTGTCGTTCGAGGGCCACGCGATAGACACTATCCAGCAACGGCAGGGCCTCGGCCGGGCGACCCTGCCTGATAAGGAGCAGACCCTCGGCCGAGGTGTTGAGCGACCAGGCTCCGGCCGAGTCGGCGGGGCTCACATCGGCATGACGGGTGGAGTAGTTCTCGCGGGACTCAGCCACCAGCGCCGGGACCGAGGCGTAGTCACCGCGATCAATGGCCAGCATGGCGAGGCTGTTGAGCGCATAGCCGAGCGTTGCGTGCCGTCCTGGCAATCGCCGCGCCAGCGCCTCAGCCTCCTTGAGCACTTGCTGCGCCCGGTCCAGCTGGCCCCAGTCCTGAAAGGTCTTGCCGATGTTCACCTGCGTTCGCACCACCCCCACCGAATCGTGCGCCTGCTGCCACACGGTGAGCGAGCGGAAGAAGGCCTCCAGCGCCGGTCCGTACTGTCCGAGCTGATAGTAGGACGAGCCGAGCGTGTTCATGGTGCGCCCGTAGGCCGCGCGGTCACCGCTGAACTCGCGGTAGCGCTGGGCCTGCTGCAGCCACACGAGTGCGCTGTCGTAGTTGGCCCGCGTCCAATGCGTCACACCACCATTGTGCCAGGCGTCACCCAATGTCTGGGCATCCTGCACCGCTTCCGCCCGGGCGAGCGCACGACGGAATCCGGCCAGCGCCTCACTCAACTGTCCGAGCGAATCGGCACGCATGGCTGACGCAAACAGCGCACCGGCCAACGAGTCACGCGGCGAGGGCGAGACGCGCTCCTGGGCGCTCACGTCAGCACAGGGCAGGCCAAGCAGGCCCGCCACCATCAGCACGCCACCGCTGGCGACCCGTCGGAGGCGCAGGCCAGCCTGAACTTTGGAACTCGGATACATCAAGGGAAATCTAAGCGATTGACCGCGCGGCCCAGCCATCCCCTAGTTTTGATTCATGCTGCAATCCGCTCCACTGATGCTCATTGCCGCCACGGCCATGGAATTGCCCCCCTCACCTGCGACTCCGGCGCAGGTGGCGATCTGCTGCGGCGTTGGCCCGGTGGATGCGGCGGCGCACACGGCTGCCGCACTCCAGCAGTACGCACCGCGCGCCGTTCTGCACGTGGGCATTGCCGGGGCCAGACGGGCGAGTGGGCTCGCGCCCGGTCAGGTGGTGATCGGGCAGCGTGCGCTGTACCACGACCTCGTGATCGATGCCCGCTTCGCGCCGCGCATCGTGGAGGCCAGCGCCACTCTGCTGCAGGCCGCACAGAACACCTTGCCAGACGCCGTGCTGCGGGACATTGGCACGAGCGCGCGCGTGGGTGGCACCACGGACGGCGAGATGATGAGCGGCGAGGTCGAAGCAATGGAGGGCTTTGCCGTGCTGCGCGCCTGTCAGCTCGCGAAGGTGCCAGCGCTCGAGGTTCGCGTCATTTCCAATGCCATCGAGGAGCGTGACCGCACGAAGTGGCATTTCGAAGAAGCCTTCGGCGTCGTACACGCCCTCGTGCCCCCCCTGCTCGAAGCCTTCGACCGGGCCCTTGCTGCCGAGCCGCGCGCATGAGCCGACTGACCTTCGGTTTTTCGCCCTGCCCCAACGACACATTCGCGTTTCACGCGCTCGTGCATGGTCTGGTTCCTTCGCCGCTGCCAGTTGAGCCGGTGCTGCTGGACATCGAGGAACTGAATCGCCAGGCACACACGGGTGCGTTTGCCCTCACCAAACTCAGTGTGGGCGCCATGACCGCCGTGGGCTCGCGCTATCGTCTGCTGCGGAGCGGCGCCGCGCTCGGCAACGGTGTGGGGCCCCTTGTGGTGGCGCGCACGCCGCGCCCACTGGCCGACGTGGCCCAGGGACGTCTCGCCATTCCCGGACGCGAGACCACCGCGTATCGCCTGCTGCGCCTCGCGGCGCCGCCCTTGCAGGACGTCCACGAGCTGCGCTACGACCGCATTCTCCGCGCCGTCGCCGATGGCGAAGTGGACGCGGGTCTCATCATCCACGAGAGTCGCTTCACCTACGCCGATCACGGCCTGGTGCGCATCCTCGACCTCGGCGACTGGTGGGAGCGCGAGACCTCGCTGCCCGTGCCGCTGGCCGGCATTACCGTGCGCGAAGACATCGACCCGACGCTCGCGCAGGAGATGGAGCAGGCCATCCGCGCGTCCGTGCAATACGCCTTCGATCATCCGGAGGCCAGCGCCGACTACGTGCGTGCGCACGCGCAGGAAATGTCCGATGACGTCTGTGCGCAACACATCGCGCTCTACGTGAATCGCTTCAGTCTCGACATCGGTGAGCTGGGCGCCGCGGCCATTGCGCGCCTGGTGGCGCAGGACCGGATTCCGTGAAGCGAATCGCCGCCAGTGTGGTCTTGCTCCTGATGTGCGGCATCCTTGGCTGCACGAGCGATCGCGCTACGGCGGCACTGCTGGCAGAACGTGCACAGTTGACGCGTGAAGTCGCGGGCCTGCGCGACCTGCGTCACGTCAGCGACAGCGGATTGGTGCGTCACCCCGATGAGCTGGTGCTCAGTGTGGCCGACTCGGTCCTGCAACGCATGCTCTCCGCCTCGTTGCCGGTGACGCTGGTCATTCCGGGCACGCTGACCGTGCAACTCACCGACGCGCAACTCGCCTTCCGCGGCAACGTGGCCCGCGTGAATGTGGCGGGCCGTGTGTACCGCGCGGCCTTCCCGCGTGCCACGGCCGATCTCACGGTGCGTGGCACACTCGATGAATTCGCGGTGGATCGCACACGGTCCCTGCATTCTCGCATTCGGCTCGACGACGCGGTGCTCACCTCGCCACGTGATGTACCGTCGGCGTTCAACGATCTCGCCTTGGGCATTCTGCAGCGCCTGGTGGACCGGGCCTTGCCGCAGATCGGATCGGCCCTGCCCAACGTCACCTTGCCGATTCGCTTCGATCACGATCTGCGCCTGCCGGGATTTGGTCCGGAGGGCGCGTTGGCGGTGGAGCCGGCGCGTGCCGATCTCACCATCAGTGCCAGCCGTGTGCTGGCGTTTCAGGACCGCCTGACGGTGGTGCTCAAGGTGGAGCGCAGTCCGTTTGTTGCCGATACGGCGTCTGACGCAACCCGGGACACCATCGGATCGCCGCGAAAGCAGGCGGCGCGTCCATGACGCCGCGCATCACGGCATCGCGCATTCGTTTTCTCCGCATTCGCAAGCGTCGCATTGCGCTTGCCCTGGGTGCCGTGCTGCTGCTTGTCGTGGCAGGCGCTACCGCCTGGTGGTGGAGCACCTCACCCACCCGCGGAGTGGACCGACGCGTGGTGGTGGAGGAGCTGCGCGTTCTCAAGGAGCAGCGCGACGCCCTGCAGGCCGAGCTGGAAGTGGCGCAGCAATACAGTGCGCTGCTCGATCGTCGTCCCGAGGGCGACGTGCTGCTGGCGCTGCCCACCCCCTTCGTGCAGCGCATGGTGACGGGGGTGATTGTGGGATGGTTCGACCGGGTCGACTTGCATCTCACCAATCTGCGCGTGCGCAAGCAGGGCGAAGTGAAGGCCCGACTGGGTTTGCTGGGGCGCCGTCGTGTCGGCACCTACAGCCTGCAGCTCGACGTAGCGGATCTGCGTGGTCGTCTTGAACCCGGCGCCCCCACCCTTTCGTTCGGTGGCGACACGATTGGCATCGTGCTGCCGGTGCGACTCACGCAGGGCGAAGGGCGTGGTCGCATGACGTTCGAGTGGGACTCGCGCGGACTGGCCAACATGGTGTGCGGTGATCTCACGACGGCCGAGAACATCTCGGGGACGGTGATTCCGGCCGACTATGTGGCGCGCGGTCGTCTCAAGCTCAGTGCCTCCAACGGCGGCGTGCTGATAGATCCCGATTTCCCGGGCCTGCAGTTGCGCCTGCGAATCAAGCCCTCGGCCGCCAGTGTGCGGGCGCTCGAGCGTACGCTGGCAGAGAAGTCCCGTCTCTGCGACATGGCGGTGGAGAAGGCCAATGTGGAGGAGCGCATTCTCGCACTGGTGGGACGCGGATTCGCGGTGCGCATTCCGCAGAAGTTCTTTCGCGCCGTGCGATTGCCGGTGTCCATTGAGGGCGCCCTGCCCATGACCGACAGGCGCGTGGAGGTACGCGCCACACCGGACACGCTGGTTATTACACCACAGGCGGTGTGGCTGGCCGCGCGTATTGATGTGCAGCGCAGCCAGCCCTCTCCGCCGTAGCGACTCGTGACTTACCGCGTCGCGTTACCGCGTCGCGTTCGCGAGATCGCGAATGGCCGCGGCCATGGCGGTCACACGCGCCTTGTCGCTGGCACCCGCCACATCACCTGCCACCGCGGCGGCAAGCGAGGTCAGCGCCGACTTGCGCGCCGCGCCGGACTGCTTTTCGGCAGCATCGAGCGCCGAGGCAATGGCCGTGGTTCGCGCGCTCGCGAGACCGTTGCCACGCACCAACTGGTCGAGGTACGAACGCACCACCGGGAAGGCAGCCGGCCACACGAGCTTGGGCTGCGCCTGCGGATTGTACTCGGCCATGCGCACCAGCTTGGCGGCGGCGATTTCGTTGGCCGAGAGGTGTTCGTTGGGCACGAGTTCGAGGATGTCGAGACCGCGCGCCATTTCCGACGAGTAGATGTAGCCGTTGTACCAGTACGCGCCCCATGAGCCGGCAATGGTGCCACGTGCGCGCGTGTTGGCCTCGGCAGCCGGCGCATCCACCGGTCCGCGATCGAAGAAGCCCACCTCGTACGGCTTGTCGGGATCGGTGAAGTCGATGAGGTTCACGCCACCCTGATACCAGCCTTGCACCATGAGGTCACGACCGGGCACGGGGATGAGCCCACCATTGTGCGAGACACAGTTTTCCTGGGCGCTCTGCGCGGTGCCGATCTTGAAGTAGGCGTGCTGCTTGTACTTGCGATCTTCACCAATGACCAGCGTGGTATTGCCGCCCATTTCGAGCGGATGCATGGCCTGACAGTTGGGCGAAGTGCCGCCGCCCCACTCGTCGGTGAAGACGACCTTCTTGCCATCGTTGCTGAACACGGCCGTGTGCCAGAGCGAGAAGTTGGTGTCGGCGACGGCGTCGAGACGCACGGGCTTCTCGGGGTTGGACACGTCCACCAGCAAACCGTGGCTGCCGCAGGAGCCGGCCAGCAGGCCCATCTCCGGATACGACGTCACGTCGTGGCAGTTGCGCGGTCCCGCGGCCGCCATCTGCGCCATCATGGCGCTATCGGCACCCGTGAGCGCACGCGGCGAGCGACGGCCACCACCACGCACCGGTGCCGGCGTGAGGCCGGTGAAGATGCGCGCACCGGTCACTACGGCGGCGTCCTGCGGACGGGTGACGTCGACCTTGATGACGTCGAGACGGTAAAGCGAGTTGCTTTCGTCAGCCGGATCGGCGCCGTTCTTGCACTCCGCCATCTCGGTGGCAGGACGCGCGCCCTGCTGACCCGACACGTAGATGTACACGACGTTCTTGTTCTTCGGGTCGGGAATCAGCGTGTGCGTGTGCGAGCCTTTGCAGGTCTGCACGTTCTTGATGAGCTTCGGCGCGCGCGGGTTGGACACATCGTAGATGCGCACGCCGGCCATGTGATCCTTGGGGTCGGCCACACCGCCCTTGGCGCAGTCATTGCGATTGCCCGCGCCCTCTGCCGACACGAACAGCAGGTTGCCGTAGATGCTGGGGTCACCCTGCGAGGTGATGCAGGGCACCACGGACACCATGCTCGGCTTGGCCGGGTTGCTCACGTCCCAGATGGAGAAGCCGGCGAAGTTGCCCTGATAGACCAGGTTGCCCTTGAAGGCGAGGTCCGAGTTCACAAAGGTCAGACCCTGCAGCGTATCGAACTCGGCCGCCTTCCTGGTGGTGGACACCAGACGCATGCCCTTGATGGCTTCGCCCGCGTCATGCAGGCCGTGCTTGAGCCCGTTGCGCGGATCGGGGCCCGAGGGATACGTCTGGGCCGACACCAGTGATGGTGTGGACGCAGCCAGAGCAAGCAGGACGAGTGACGTCCTGAGCGAACGGACAGCAGGCATCGTGTGAAACTCCTGGTGGGGAATTGAGGCGGGAACGTACGGGCAGCACCATGCCGAAGCACGGCGAAGCAGGGTGCAGACTACAGGTCCAACAGCATCACGCGCATGAGACCGATTTCGGCCGACTGCGTGGACTCCACGTCGTTGGCAAACACCGAGATGTCCACTTCCTGACCGGCGCGCGGGGCCGCAAAGAGATCCCGCACCATCGTCAACGCACCTTCGTGGTGGCGGATCATGTAGGTGAGGAAGAGGCGATCGAACTCGCCGCCCTTGGCGGCGGCCAGGCGATCCATTTCTTCGGCCGTGAGCATGCCGTGCATGGTCATGCTGCGCCACGAGGACGTATCGGGCACAAACTGCTTGTAGTGCCGCAGCCAGTCCTGCATGAGCACGATCTCGCCGGCCTGCGAGAGATCGATCTTCTGGGCGAGCTTGAGCACGCGTGGATTGGCACCGGCCGCGCCGGCCAGGCGCGTCATGGCCACCGCCTGTGCGTGATGCGCAATCATGCCCTGCATGAAGCGCACGTCGGCTTCGGTGATGAGCGAGCCGCTCGGCAGTGTGACCGGTGGCAGGCCGGCGCCGTGGTCATGCGCGGCCGCCGGCGCGTGACCGGCGTGCGCGTCGGCGACAGGGGCTACTGGGGCGGCAGCGGGGGAAGGCGCAGGGTTGCTGCTGCAGGCCGCGAGTTGCATGGCGGCACAGAGCACGAGGCCAAGACGCCGCGTGTTGGGTCGAACGACCATTTCCGTCGATCAGAATGGAGGTGGGAGGTACGACAGGCTGCCCGGCGCGGGCGCAGCCATCCTCTCAGAATAACGCACCAGCGCCGGAAGTGTGGACGGACCGATCAGTCCCGTATGAATGATGTGTATTGGCGCGGGGGCGCTGGGACAGGCAGGGCGTTGGACCCAGTCACCCGACCGGCCAGCAGCACATACAGGAATCCGTTCATTTCCCCCACCAGCTCCGTATGCAGGATACGGTTGTCCGGATTGGGATGTGCAAGCAGTTCAACCTGGCTCGCGAGGTCGCGCCAACGGTGGAACGCGCCGGACGAGTCGTGGCGCAGCACGCGCGCTGAGGCTGTCCGACCCCACCAGGTCCGCATGCGCTCCGTGGCGCGCCAGGTGCCGCCGGAGTCCGAGACCACCTTGCGACCGTCCAAGCGAATCTCGCGGTCGTCATAGGCGACTACGTACAGTCGGCGTGCGGTGTGCGCGGCCAGCCAGGCATCCAAAGTGGGCCCATGCCGCGCTTCGAAGTTGTAGTTGGCATCGAGAAAAGCCAGACGATCAAGCCATGCCGGCAAGGTGTCCTGCGATTCGATGAGCCCGAACATCAGTGACCCGCCGCCGCTATGCCCACTCAGCGTCACGCGCAGGTGGGGCGAGTGGCCGTACTGCGCCGTCACCTCTGCAGCGACCGAGTCGCGCAGCGCTTGCAGCAGTAGGCGAATGCGCCGGTTGGCGTCGGTGTACCCGCGGTTTTGTCGCCACGCCGGCCAGCTCTTGCCGGCCGCTTCGAGATAGACCACCACCAGATTGGACAGTCCGCGCGCACGGGCGGCGCGCGTTTGTGCGGCGATGTGCTGAATGTCGAAGCGCCAGATCGTGGAGTCGACCATCGCACGGCCCATGGTCTCGGCCGTGCTGTTGCCGTTGGGCAGGGCATAGAACACCAGGCCAATGGTGTCGCTCATCCCACGCCCCGTAGGCATCACCACAGTGGCTGTGACTCCACTGTCGGGCGTCAGCACCCGAATGCGTTCATCAACGGCTGGCCCCTGCGCCTCTGCTGCGTGCAGCGCGCAGAAGGTGGACATGCTTGCAGCCCACACATGGTATACGAAAGCTCCAAAGCCAAAGCGCATGAGGCTATTCTCGCCTCATGCGCTTTGATCTGGCAATACGTGGAACCGATTGGCGCGTCAGCGACCGAGCCAGTAGCTGGCCTTGACCAGGAAGACGTTGTCGGGCCGGCGTTCGAAGATGCGCGAGTAACCCTGGGTGACGCCGAACTGATCGGGGTTGGCATCGCTCGCGTCCCGGCCCTGCGTCCAGACGAAGAACAGCACCGAGCCGGGACGATACTCCCAGCGCACGACGTTGTTGGTGCGCAACTGCCCGAAGCGGAAACCCTGCGGGTTGCCACGCGCCGTGTAAGGCCGGAAGCGCTCGTCGCGATCGGACGAACGACCATCAGCCAACGCCCGCCAGTCGGTGTAGTAGCCGGTGCTCACGAAGGGTTGCACGTAGCTCTCGACGCTCAGCGTTGGCGTGAGCGTGTAATTGATGCGTGCCGTGACCGAGCCGGTGCGCTGGTACAGGCGAGCAAAGGTGTACGACGTGACGCCGTTGTCGACGAAGTTGCCGTTCCACTGTTGATCGTCGATGTTGCGCGTGTAGTTCAGGTTGATACTGCCGTTGAACTGGGTGCCGAAGCGCACATTGGCGCCGGTATGGATGTTCCAGCTGCTGCCCAGCCCATCGAGTCGGCGTCCCACGCTGCCGCCGATGTTGGGTGCCACGCTCTTGCGCCCATCACCGTTGAGGTTGAACCAGCTGTTGAGACGCGCGGGGCGGAAGATTTCCGGCCCGCCGCGGGAGTCACGGTCGGAATAGGCCGGCACGAGGTCATTGAAGCCGATGCCACCGTTGACGTTCCAGAAGTTCTTGAGTTCGCCCCAGCCGTTCACGTTGCCGCCATTGCCCAACAGGAGGCCCGAGGTGTTGCGGAACTGCCAGGCATTGAAGTTGGCCTGGGCGCGACGGAACATGGCTACCGGCGTAACCGGACGCAGGGCAAACCACAGCGACTGGCCCATCTCGTCACTGCGCGTGCGGAAGCCGAGGTCGTTGATCTCGAAACCTGGCGTCATGTACCACACACTCGTATGCAGCCGCGTGATGCCGCCGCCCTGCTTCTCGAGCGCCCCCTGCACCATCATGCCCGAGAGACTGGTGCGTGTGCTGTCGTAGGTGAGATGGTCAGCGTCCGGGCGCTGATAGAGATGCACGTTCGAGCGCTGTGTGAGCGCGATGGACTTGGCGGTGCCGGTCACATGCGAGCCGGCCATCTGTCCGGACACCTGCCAGCGGTTGTTGCCGAAGCGGTGCCGGCCATCGAGACCGCCGCTCCACGCAGTGCCGCGCAGAATGTCCTGCGTCCACTGATCGGTTTGGCGCGCGGTGTTGGTGACCATGAGCCCGATGCCGCTGTTACCACCGCGCAAATCCTGCTGCAAACGCAGCACGGCATAGTTGGTCTGCGGCTCGATGGTGCGGAGCTGTGTGCCCTGTTCGCGCTGCGTGATGGCATCGATGAAACCCACCGACAGGCCGTTGCCCAGTCGACCGGTGACCTTGGCGGCGCCAATGATGCGCGACTGCAGTGGTGACGCTGCGTCACCGAAGTTTCCGCGCAGCTGTGGTGAGCGCCCGATGCGTCGTGAATAGAAGAGGCCCGTGCACTGGCCGTCGTTGCAGTCGATGTCGTAGCGGAAGATGCCCACACCTTCCAGAAAGAAGGGGCGACGCTCGGCGAAGAACTGCTCGAAGGCCGAGAGGTTGAGCACACCCGGGTCGGCTTCCACCTGACCGAAGTCGGGATTCACCGCCGCGTCGAGCGTGATGTTGGATGTGAGCCCCACCTTGATGTCTGCGCCGACCTGCGTGGCCGCGGCATTGCGCGGCGTGCCATTGCCCAACGGGCTCGCGCCGTACTTGGCCACGCTATAGGGCATGAGTTCCATGCGGCGCGGCGCGGGCAGGTTGGAGAAGCCAGGCACCGAGGCCCACTGACTCACCATGCCGGTCTTGGAGCGACGGAAGAGCGGCCACGAAATGCGCTCCCCACGTCGGGCGATACGCCGCATGACCAGCAGACCGAACGTGTTGTCGCCCTGCGGGACGTAGCGCAGCTGACTGAGTGGAATGCGGTACTCTGCGGTCCAGCCGAGCGAGTCGATCTGCGCCGCGCCTTCCCACACGGCGTTCCAGCCCCAGTCCTCGTTGCCGTCGTTGAACATGTAGCCGTCGGACATGGTACCGGCCGGCGTGAGACGGAACATGTAGCCGGTTCGCTTGTCGTTGTACGAGTCAATGCCGATGATCACATCATCGGACAGCGCCATGCCGTCGCGCCGCTGCAACACGGACAGCAGGCTGTCGGGATGCGGATCGTAGGCGCGCACGAGCACGTAGAGATTGCGCGTGTCATAGGCAATGCGCGCCTCGGTGCGGAACGACGGATCACCGTCTTCCGTTGGCTCCCACTGACGGAACGCCGTAATGGGTGTGGCCGACAGCCAGGTGTCGTCGTCAGCGCGACCATCAATGCGTGGCGCGCGAATGGCCTTGTCGGGATCACGGGGCGTAAGGCCCACCATGATCGGGATGGGCATGGCGCCGGCGGCGTCAACAGGCGGTGTGGCAGGCGCAGTATTCGCGGACGCGATCTGCAGGAGCAAGGCGACGAACCGCATGGCGAGCGGGTTGGGGGCACGGGGAGTGTTGCAATCCGACCGTTGGACGCCTCAACCACGCAAAAGGGTTGGATCGAGTTTCGCGAAGAGCGCAAAAGGTATACATCCTTCGTCTCGTCACGTCACTCGGCCCTTCTTCGTGCGCCTGGTACCACCAGACGGTGATGAGCCGCGATGCAGCTCAGAACGTCGGCAGTGCCGGTATCCTCACTGTGTCATTCACACACGCCGCAGTTGATCCGCGTGTGGCAGCTCGTCGGCCGGCACGTTGTAGCGCACGCGCCGCAACGTGAAGGTGCCGTAGGTAAAGGGCTCACGGTCGCGGTAGTGCCAGATGGCATCACCCTGACTGGCCAGTCGCACGCCGCCAAAGTCGCGGTAGAAGCGCAGCGGGGTGGTCCAGCGGAATCCGTCCGCGTCCAGAAAGTGGCGGTCATCGGAGCTGAAGTTCACCAGATCGCCGTGGACGTCAAATTCGAGTGAAGCATGCACCGTGTCCCCACCGCTCCGGAACGCCACGTCCACCTGTCGTTCGCTTTGTTCCTTCCAGGTGAGACGCGAATCGAGCAGGGCGGCTGGCATCATGATGCACCAGTCGTTGAGCACCGTGACGGACTCCGCGCGGTGCAGCGCTTGACCTGACTCGCGAACCACCGGCAGCAAACCCAGCAGGCGAATGTCCATGCTGGCGTCGGTGCTGTTGTAGGCATGCACTCCGTGCACGGGCAGCCCGAACATGTGCGTGTGCAACAGAAAGAGCCGCGTGGGCGGGTGCACGAAGCTCACCTGCAGCACGGGCGTTTCCATGGGCGGCTGATCGGGGGCGCGATACAGCGTGGCATGCATGTCAATGACCGCGTTGTGTACTCGGGGCTTTCCTACCACGCCGCAGCGCCGCAGATAGGTGGCCACGGGTGTGGGCAGTGCCACAAGGTCCGCCTCGGTCACGAGGTCTGCCGAGCCGCTGCTGTCATTGCTCGACAATTGAGCGGCCACCGCGCGGTCGAGCGCGGCATCAAAACGCTGGTCGGTAAACGAGCACATGAGCGACCCCTTGGCAGGTGGGCTGTCACGACAACCGCCGCGCCAGTTGAGCGCGGCCTACCTCTCAGCCTGCCACCACCTTGCTGGTCTGCCTATCGGGCGAAACCTGACCGGTCGACGGTGAAATACACGGCCTCGCGTGCGGGATCAGCCGGCGAGGCGGCGCGCGAGTGGAACTGCGCGCCGATGCGTTCGAGCGCCCGTTGTGAGCGCGTGTTGTCCACGCCGACGTGAAACCAGACCCGTTCGGCCCACTGGAAACTGTGCGCCAGCATGAGCCGCTTGAGCTCGCCGTTCCAGCGCCCGCCCCAGTGACTGCAGGCGAGAAAGGTGTAGCCGATGGCCACTTCGCGCGCGGTGGCGTTCCACTCGTACCAACGGGAGCTGCCAATAAGCGCGCCCGTTGTGGCGTCGTGCACCACGAGCATGCCGCCGTTCGTGGTTCCCGCCAGTGCGAGACCGGAATCAAGGAAGCGCTGAAAGACGTCGCGCTGCCAGCGTGTGGGCTCAGGGTGCTGTTCCCAGATGCGCGGGTCGCTGGCCACGGCGTAGAGCGCGTCGGCATCGGCCGGCGTGAACGGGCGGGCGGTGACGAGCGCGCCGCTCAGGCTGGGTTTCCAGTCGGGGGACATACGGTCAAAGCACGATGAGATGTCGAGGCTCAGCGCCAAAAACGGCCGCAGCAGGTATAGAGCGATCGAAGGTCACCAAGCGCCCATGGTGTCTGACCGCAAGTGCGAGCAGATACAGATCCGTGAGATGTCGCCCATTCAGCACCGCACTCGTGTTGATGTAAAGCGAATCGAGTACGGAAACGTCATCGGTCCAAAACTGGTGCGCCGCGTGTCTGGTAGCTTCCGCCAGCCGTTCCGCCACCACCGGAAAGGGTCGCGCATTCGGGTAGGCTGGCGAGGACATGATACGCAGGCAGCCGTTCTGTGTGATTGGACACGATGCCCAACCCAGATCACCGTGCGTTGCGAACCACTCCATTGCTACGTGATGGGAGACATGTGCCGCATCGAGCAGCGCTATCAGCACGTTCACGTCAAGTAGCGCGCGCATGGCAACAGGAAGTTGTGGCTGCAGGCCGCTCAGTATGCGTCGTCCCTACGCAACTCATCGATGAGTGCGTTGGTCACCACCGCATCACCAGCGGGAAACGGACGAAAGCCATAGACGGCCGAGGGCTCACGTACCACACTCGACGACTCGGCCGTGGTCAGTGCGCGGCGCAACAACTCCGAGACCACCTGACCGGCGGTCTTTTTTTCCCGGCGCGCCCGCTCCTTGGCGGCTTCGAGCACGTCGTCGTCGATGTCGAGGGTGGTGCGCATGCATCAGATGATAATGCATCTGATGCACCATGGCAACTCCTGGTCGTTGGCGATCCGACTTAGGTGCGCGACTGGGGTTATGGTCATATGTACGACACCCAAACGCTTCCCGCACCCACACATGCCCAAACGCCGCCCTCCTACTCAGCCGCCCGAACCGCTGTTCGACCCCAGCGATCGCGACGCCAAGGTGCGCGATCTGCAGCGGCTGCTTGGCCAGCAGCAGTTCGACAGCATTGAAGAGGTCAACGCGTTCCTGCAGCGCGAGGTGATGAGCAAACCGCTACCGCGTGTGAAGGGCACGACCAACCGAGAGCGGGCCGAAGATCTGGTGATGGCGGCGCAGGAGGAACGCTCCATTGCCAAGGCGCAGAAGCGTCTGGCGGAGGCCCTGGCGTTGGATCCGGATTGTGTCATGGCCCATCTCGCACTGGCCGAGTTGTCGGAGGCACCGTCGGACACCGTGCAACATTGCCGAAACGCCATCGCAGCGGCGCAGCGGGTGCTGGCAGAGGGCGCGGACGACGACCGTCCGCCCGTGTGGTACCATCCCATTGGTCGCCCTTACATGAATGCCCGTTTTCTCTTGTCCAACACGCTCTGGAACATGGGGGATCGCCGGCCAGCCATCGAGGAAGCCCACGCGATGCTTGCGCTCAATCCCGGCGACAATCAGGGCATGCGCTACGTGCTGATGGAGTGGCTCATGCGCGCCGGCTCCGTTGCCGAGATTGACGCGCTGCATGCCGCGTACGCGGACGAACGCAGTGCCGCCTGGAGCTTCAGCGCGGCCCTGCATCGATTCCGGACGCATGGCGACGACGCCACAGCCAGGAAGTTGCTGCGCACCGCGGAGGCATCCAACAAGCACGTGGTCCCCATGCTGCTTGGGCGCACGGAGTTGCCGATGGAGCCACCCATGACGGTCGGGATTGGTGACGAAAGCGAGGCGGTATCGTACGTGCTGACTGCGCTACCGACGTGGTTCGAGTGCGGGGCTTTTTCGTGGCTCGAAGAGCAGGCGCCGGCATCGAGCATTCGTCGTGCGAGGCGTCGCTGACGTCTGCCCCTAGGGCGCGGCTTCCTGTGATGTCTTGCTCTTCCGCGGGTGCGCCACCGAGTGCAGATACAGCGACTCCACCTTCTCACGAGCCCAGGGTGTTTTGCGCAGGAACTTGAGCGAGGAGTTGACGCTGGGATCGTGTGTGAAGCAGCGGATGGTGATGCGCTCACCAAGTCCCGGCCAGCCGTAGCGCTCCACCAGGTGCTCCACCATGGCCTTGAGCGTGACGCCGTGCAGCGGGTCGGGCTTGCGCGTGGATTCGGTCATGTGTGAAGTATGCCAGCGCGGCTTTCTTCAATCCACCGTTTGCCATGGTTGCCTTGCCATGATCGGCTCACCGCCAACTGTCCAGCTGCGTTCCCTGAATGTGGGCGCCTTCGAGCGCCTGACAGCCGAGCGGCCGCTCAAGAGTGGCATTCGCAAGCACTCCGTGCAGGGGCCCGTGCTCTGCGATGCCGAGGGTCTCGTTGGCGACGCGATCGGCAACCGCACACATCATGGCGGCCCGGATCAGGCGCTCTATCTGTACAGCGCTTCCGACTACGCGTGGTGGACCACGGAGCTGGGGCGGGAATGCGGCCCAGGGCTGTTTGGCGAGAACCTCACGCTCGACGCCTGGTGGCCCGCGCCGCGTGTGGGCGACCGCGTGCAGTTCGGCGAGGTGCTGCTGGAGCTCACGGCGCCGCGCATTCCGTGCAACACGCTGGCCACGCGCATGGGCGACCCGCAGTTCGTACGGCGCTTCGCGCGGGCCGTGCGACCGGGCGCCTACGTGCGCGTGCTGCGGACGGGTGTGCTGGAGGCCGGCATGACCGGGACGGTGACACGCGGCAGCGCCGAGTGGCCGAGCATCGATGCGTTGTTCCGGCTGTGGCACGAGACGCCGCGGGACAAGGCGGGGCTCATGGCGGCGATTGGCGCGCCCATCGAGAGCCGGATGCGTGCGCGGTTCCTGGGGTGGGTTGCGGACCGCGGGTGAAGGACGCCCGCCGCGCGCTTGGTCCGCGTCGTATCTTCGGGCATCCCTGACCTGCCGGAGTGCGCCATGAGCGACGAAACCCCGCTGACCTTCACCGCCGAACACCGCTCCTGGGAATGGGAACTGGTGCTGCAGTATGAGGACGGCTCACTGCCGTCGAGCGCATGGAATGAGGCGACCCTCGCCGTGGTGGCCGGCTGGTATGCGAAGCAGCTGCCACCTGACCAGGCACGGCGACGCTACGCGCAGAGTTACCAGCGCAACCGGCGTCGCCTCAGCAATCGGCTCGACGCGGCGGCCGTGGATACCGCAGCCCTCGAGGCCCTGGATGCCGTGTGGGAGTCATTGCTGGAGCGACGTCTGGCCCCGCCTGAGGAGAATTTTCTTGGGGCGTAGGAATCGCACCTAGTCGGCCGAGTGCGCATTTGAGCCGCGGCCGTTTCGCTGAAACGCGGCCTTGTCTGCTGGGCAACTCAGACGAGCGTGATCACGTCCTGAGCAAGAAGTGAAACAGAGGCGCTCACCTGCTCCGGATCTCCGACCAGCGTTTCCGCTCGACCTGCCATGATTGAACCGACGGCGTTTGGCCCGGAGGCAAAGAGCTCAGTGAGATACGTGATTGCCTCGTTGGTCACCTCACCACTCAGTTCGTTGGTCTTGAGAGCACGCAGACTGTCAGCCATGGCCTGACTATTGGTGGCGACCAGCAGGCGGTAGATGTCGTGCGCGTCCTTGTCGATCAGGCGTCCGGGGGCGCTTCGCCGTTCACTGATCTTGTGGAGCTTGGCAACCAACAACGCCGCTGGTCCGGCCACGTTGAGCTCGAAGGATCGATCATCCGACGCCTCAAGCGCAGCAATCCACATGGGTGAGCAATCCACGACAGCGGCTTCAAGGCCTTTGGTGCGGCGAGTCGCGTGGTCGTTGTGCGGAGGTATACGACCGCTGCGGCGGCTCCCTTTCCCTGCAAGTCGCTCCGGCACCATCAGGTCAACCGGGATGCCAGCTGGTGATAGCCAGCTTCCCGGTTGACGTGACGTGGGGTGGTGGCTGAAACCTGCTCCGCGCATCGCCTCTTCCAACAACGGGTCATCCTGAAGGCGACCGGTGTGAATGGCGATATCGGAGTCTTTGGTTGACTCGGCGAGCGCAACCTGGGCGCGACCGGTGTGCAGATAGATGGCCTGCGCTCCCACAAGCACCAAGGCATCGCGATGTGGCTCCAGCGCCTGCAACGCGTCGAGCAGTGCTCGGCGCGCCGCCACCAGAAGTTCAGCGTCTCCAGTTTGATTCATTGCGTTCCATCCAATCGAGGAGTGCGAGGGCTTCGCTGGGGTTTCGACCAGGACCGTTGAGGAGATCGACGGCGACCTGGCTCAGTGCCGCGTATTGGAGTCCGTTCAGCGTGCGTGCACGTTCAAACACCACGTCGTAGTCACCCACAGCGAGCACCACGTTGGCGCCGGTGGTCGCTGCACGCAGTTCAAGCGCATCCGCGGCGGCCTCGATGTCTTGCACGTAAAGCACGGCGAGACGCGAAGCGGCGTATGGCGCAACGGACTGTGCGGCCAGCGATCCCGTGATGACGTAGTCTGTGTCGTCGCGATTGCGGAGACGTTCCATCAGAGCGGGAAGGCCTCGTGGTTCGAGAAATCGGGCAACGACGTTGGACGTGCCGAACTCGTAGTCGCGGCTCCAGCGCTCAAGGACCGCTCTCCACGCGACGGTGGTGATCGGTCCTCGATTTTCGCGACTGAGAAGCTGGAGCTCTTCGAGCAACTCGACCACGCGATACGTGGCTCCGATAGAGGCCCCGGCACGCGCAGCCAGCTCTGGGACGGTGTATGGGGGAGCAAAGTCGATCAGAGCCCTGACCACTCGAGCGGCCGGTGGGCCCTTGAGAGTGCCACGAGGGCGTCCCGGGCCACGCCAAGGGTCCTTCTCCGCACCCTGGCCGCGAATCAGCAAGGCGGGGCTTTCCGCGGAGAGATACAGATTGCCTGTGGCGTCGAGATACCCGGCGCCAAGTTCAGCAATCTTGTCGCGGGTGGCGGGTGACAGGTAGCGAGCGACGACAACCGGGATCTGCGGTTGGCCTTCGGCGCCGATGCCGCGACGCAGGCGCTCCAGCAAGGTGAAAACATCGCGGGTGGCCACCAGGCGCTTTACACCCATGAGCGCCGTCAGCTCAGTTCCGTCCGGCGCCCGAAGCCGGAGCAGCGCGTCCGTCTCTCTATCCTGGCCGGACATGGTCGTTTCGACGGTCCATGCGCGCGGTAAGAAAGCCCGCAGTCTGCTGACGGCGGCGCGTAGGATATCGAGTTCGCGTTGTGGAGTTTCCTGAAATTCCATGGTTCTCTTGCCGCCGGAATATGGCGTTTTATTGACATTATGCTGAATCCACATAATTATCAAGTTCCGAGTTCACCGGAACACTCTAAATTAGTAGAACTGCATCACCTGTCCCAGAACCTATGTCGACAAAATCGGAAATCCTCGACACGAATCACGGGAACGTCGATCGGATCGACACATTTTCTGCATATGTCGATGAAAGGCTAAAACGTGAACATGTCTGTTCCTGCATGGCAGCCCGACCAGCCACTGAGCAGGCTTGCCGACCTGATCTACGATCCGGAAATAGCCTGGGGCGGATCTCAGGCAGTGCATCGAGGCGCGGGCCGCGGCAGCCGGGCTGAGACCAGTCGCCAGGTATTCCCACATTTGGCAAGTCTCATAAGTACATCGCCACTGCTTCGAGCGGGAGGGAGCTCGGAAACGCTTCATGCATGGGCCCACTGGCCTCGCCCCCTTGGATCGCGAGGGCATGGCTCACTACCAGTTCGAAGCCACACATCCGTTCACGGATGGCAACGGGCGCACGGGTCGCGTGCTCAACGTGCTGTTCCTGATCGAGCAGAAGCTGCTGACGCTGCCCATTCTCTATCTCAGCCGCTACATCAATACCAACCGCTCGGAGTACTATCGATTGCTGCAAGGGGTCACCAGTCACGGCGACTGGGAAGCCTGGCTGCTGTACATGCTGCGCGGCGTAGACGAAGCCGCGCAGTGCACCACTACTACGATCGCCGGACTCCGCGCCCTATCGGAGAATACGGCAGAACATGTGAAGCGCGCGCTGCCACGACTTTACAGCCGCGAGTTAGTGGACAGGATTTTCGAGCTGCCGTACTGCCGTATCAGCAGCGTCACGGAGCGCGGCATTGCCAAGCGCCAGACGGCATCGGTGTACCTGAAGCAACTGGTATCCATTGGTGTGCTGACCGAACACACCGTGTCACGGGAGAAGCTGTTCATTCACCAGAAGCTGATGCGGCTGCTGACGGAGGGCGGGAATGATTTTGAGCCGTATCCGGATACCTTAGCGGAGCAAACGGTTTAGTAACGCTATCGATTCTAGCGATTTACCCGAGATACAGCGAAGGCATCACTTCGCACCCCAATGCAGCAATGGGACAAATCTCCTGTCTATCCTATGGTCCTCTTACAGACCGTGTGGAGCACGCTCGTATCACGACGGCAACCGATATACTCCTAGATCAGACGGTCTGGAACCGGCGGTAAGACCGCCGTCTTCGTCGCCCCACCATGCTGCGTCGCGCGCGGCCGACAGCGGACCTTGATTGCGCCCTTGCTGAACGCATCATCCGTCGCCTTGCTCGACCAGACAAAGGCCTCCCCTGGGCGCAGGTGCGCCATCTTCTCGGGCGTGAGCCCCCCGAGCGCCGCGTTCGCTTTCTGAATGTGCTTGAGCCAGGCGGGCGAGTTGAATCTGTGGAGGATGATCTGACTTGAGAGCTCGATCAGCTGGACAGGCACGGATGGCGGATCTTGGCTCGCCACCATGATGCTCGTTCCTTTGTGTCGCATCTCGCGGACCACCTCAACAAGTCCGGCGACGAGATCGGGACTCTCGATGTATTTGTGCGCCTCATCGAACACGACGAGCTTGTTGAACTTGCGGCCCTCGTATGTGACCTCGGCGAATAGCTGAAGGAGGACCACAAAAAGCCCGAGGGCTTGGTCCTTCTCCATGAACTCGTCGCGAAGGTCGACGATCACTAATCGGCCGGGACGAATTGCTTCGCCTAGGTGCGTGTTATCGTCGATGAATTCCTCGGCCAGCTCGAGGCGCCCCCGTGCGAGCTCCTTGATGTGGTCTGGCATACGCGACGCGTCGATGCCCTGCTGGAGACCAAGGAGGGTGAGGTCATCCCGCAGCTGCTTCATGATTCGGTTGAGCTGCCGGATATACGTGGCCTGATTTCCTACTGCGCCCATCAGGAAGCGCCAGTGGCTCGCCTGCAGCTCCGATGCGGCGAACTTGAGCGGTCGCACCTCGATGCCGGGGTACTCATCCCGACGCTCGTCGAGCTTGTCGGCTGGCACGAGTAGCAGGACATCTTCAAGGGCCCGTGGCACCGCTCCATAGCGCTCTCGGAGTGCGGCGACCTGTGCCTCGTCACTGTTCGGAGCCACCATCGAGGTGAACTCCGGTGCGTAGTCCATGGTCGGACTGTAGTGAAAGATGACTGTCGCCAGGGGCTGCGGAAGTCGGTTGATACCTTCGATCTGCAGCGATGCCATCTCGGCAACGGTGCCCAAGGTGTAGCTCTTGCCGCCGCCTTGCACACCGAACAGGCTGATCGTGTGGGTCTGGTTAAGATCGAGCGCGATGGTGCGTCCCGAGACCTCGCCGAGGATGCCGTACTGCGGCGACTCGCCGGTCACACCGAGCATGACGTCGTAGGACGGACCGTCGCCGGCCTCGCCATGTCCGGAGGCCAACTCCTCGTTCCTCGGCAAGACGTGCGCCGCCTCTTCCTCGCGTGGCTCTGCGCCGACCGCGACTAAGCGGTCAGTAGGGCACACCGGGGCCACGACGACCGCCTCACGCGGCGTATCGGCCTTGTGCTCCTTGGTCTCGTAGAGGGCAGGTTGAGCCACACTCACGCGGTCAACCACCGTCGAACCAAATGCGGGCGCTTCCGTCATTCCACGGCCAGGCTGGCGGGGACGCAAGACCGCGGTCTGATCGCGCCCGCGCGAGGTTATAAGCTCCTCCCACGTCACGCTTCGGTCGCGGCTTTCTCCTAGGAACGCTGCGGAATTCAGTGTGGGGATGCTCAGTGCCCTTAGACGACGACGCGTGAGCTCGGCCTCGCTGCGCTCGCTTACTTCAGCCTCTGGCTCGAGCACCTCGATGCTCGCGGCCTTCTCGTCGGCGGTCGGAGCGGCGGCATCGATAAGCTCGCGGATGAGGCTCGCCCCCACACGATGGAACTGAATGCCGTGCTCGTGTTCAACCTCGCTTCCGTCCTTCTCGAAGTCGAAGACGAGCGCGCTTCGAGTGAAAACTAGGCGGTAGCCTTCCTCGAGTGAGCGGAGGAGAAAGCGCGCCTCCTCGGCCGCTTGCTCATCCATGATCCCATAGCGCACGCCTCGGTCTAGGTAGAACTCGAGCAAGGCGACGAGCTCGCGGGTCTTGATGAGGCGATCTGCTCGGTCAGTCGGAGCGCGATGCGGATCGAAGTGCGTAGACAGTACCTCTTGGCTCTGCGCCACCTGAGCCGCGATGCGGTCCTTCAGAGCGGCGTAGGCAGCGAGGTCTCCGACGGCCGTGTAGCACTTCACCTCGACCAAGCGGCACGTGATGGTCCGTTCGGCGGCGTTGAGGTCGAAGAGCCCAAGGTCGGTTCGCTTGAAGCTCACGTCGTTTCCGAGCTCGTCAGCGACCTGCTTCAGCGACCTGTAGAGCTCGAGGTGAGCATCGAGCGGCACTGCGATCTGGCTCTGGAAGGCGCCCTGGTGCTCGAGGTACATTCGCGACAGCGCGAGGCCGAGTGCTTCAGCGCGCTGCGAGGGCGCGGAGATGAGCTTCAGCGCGAGCCGCCCCGAGAGGGAGCGCAGCTGGTCGAGCACGGCGACTACGTGGCGGCCGTCGGCCGGGAGGCCGTAGTCCTCGAGAACCGGCATGAGCATCGCCTCGAGCTCGGCGACAGAGCGCGAGGTGATCGTCAGGCGATGGCCGAGCGAGGCCCCGACGTCAGGCGAATGGTCGATCAGGTAATCCGGTCGATCGCGCCGGCCGCCGTGGTCGAAGAACTCGATGCCCATGTTGCGGTCGAGCGTGATTACCCAGTCGCTCACCTCGTGCACCTGGTGCAGCAGGGCGCGCTCGGTCGCGTCGAGAGCGAGCCCGATGACCGGACGCATGCCGATTCCCGCCTGACCAGTGGCCGCTGCCGAGGTCGCATTCGACAGCATCGAAGGCAGGGTCGACAGCAGGTCGGTCAGCTCCTCGCAGCCGAGGAGCGGCAAGGCGACGCCGTGCCGAGGCGTGCGCCGCCAAGCGATGGTGGCGTCGTCCTCCTGGTAGTCGACGTGATAGTCCTGCAACAGCCCGTGCACCGGCGCCGCCGACTCACGCACAGAGGCGGTAGTCGCACCGACCTCCTCGGCGGGGAAGAGGTCGAACAAGAACGTAAGGTGGGCCGCGAAGCGCTCCGGGTTGGCACGGAAGTCCGACGTGCCGCGAATCCCGAGAGCGAGCTTCGGATGAAGGTGGTCGCCGCCGGGCGTGGCGAACGCGTCGGCCTCGCGGCCCGCCTGGCTGCTTGAGGGCGAGAAGAGCTCGGCCAGTCCTTCGCCCACACCGGGCGCATCCGCATCTAGGACAAAGAGGCGAACGTCGTACCGGATGTCCTCGAACACCGGCTGGCTCTGAAGGCCGAGCAGCATGTCGGCGAGCACGCCGGCGCGGCCGGGGTTGAACGCGTTGATGACCAGCGTGGTGATGTAGGGGTGCTGAACCAGGTACCGCTGCACCCGCGCTGCGAGCGCCTCGCCATCGATCGCGGCGCCCCCGATTGCCGGCTCGGGCAGACCGAGCGCAATACAAACCTCCCCGAGTAACCCGCGCGGGTCGGGCTCGTGTGCCGGCGCGTAGAGCGTCCAGTGGGGAGATAGGTTGTCGATCGGCGTCATCAGGCGCCCGCTCACGGACTGGCCGCCAGGCGTGGCGAGCACCGGCGGATGGCCCACCGGAGCGAGCTGTTTCAGGATCGCGTCGCGCGTGGCGACCACGAACTCGGCGGGACCTTTGCGGGCCGTCTCGAGCCACTGCGTTCCGGTCTCCGCCCACGCCGCGAACCAGAGAACGCGGAGTGGATGCGTCGGGGCCACGAGGGCAGCCTCGCGACGGCGCCCGCGGTGGTCGATCACGGCGACGGTGACCGTGTCCAAGGTGAGAATGCGCCAGAGGTCGCTCAGCGCCGTCTTGCCCTCGGGGCTCTCGCTCGCCTCCGCGCGCTGTAGGAGCGCGGCGATCAGGGCCTGGTAGGCATCAGCATAGGCCACTGCCAGGGGACGAAACGCTCGCATATCGGCGGCCTGCGTCACGAGCTCGCTCGCGCCGGAGCGGACGGCATCGAACCAAGCCGTGCGGGTCTCCAGGAAGTCGCGGCACTCGTCCGTCGCCGGCCAGCGCGCTTCTTCCACCGTCGGCTTCTCGGGCTGTCCCATACGCACCGCGATGCGCCAAGCCACCGGACCGGTCGGCGCGGCGAGGATCGACTGCTCGAGACCCTTCAGCGCCCGCGACACGGGTACGTGCACCGTCCCGTCTCGCCCGAACTGAACCTCGAGCATCTCGGAGCCCGTGCCCTGTCCGCGGCGGCGCTCGGCCCACGCGACACTCTGGGGCGCGATCGTCGTGGGGTCGCGGCCGTCGACCACGGCGCTGAACTGCAGCCGAAGTCGTGCGTGCTCGAGGCTCTCGTCGTTCTGCACCGCTCGTTGCGGCGGCGGAGGGGGCTCGTCGACCTCCGTCACCACGTAGAACAGGTCACTCTCGTTCGGCCGCGGAACCGTTGCGTCGGCGTCGTCGACCGCCCACGGGAGCGGGTGGCCGGCATCGTCGACCAGGGGAATGAGCTCTCCGTCCTCGGTCTGGGCCAGCACACGGACGAAGTGCCAGCCTTCTTCCCATTCGACCTTGTGCAGGTTGTTGAGGTCGATGGTCGCCGTGATCCGCGACGAGCTCCATGCCTTCTTGCTGCGCACGAGCCCAACCGGGCCGGTCTCTTTGGAGATGACCTGCGCGACGAACTTGGCCAGCCCCTCGACGCGAGACGGGTGGGGATCGACACGGAACCCCACGTTGAACTTCCGGAGCCCTCCCTTGCCGACGACGAGGATCTTCTCGTCGGCCTTCAGCTCCTGGAGCTTCGCGTCGGACGGCTCATCGCCAACTGTCGGAAGATCCGCGACAACGTCCCCTATGAACACGTGGCCCTGCTCGTCGGTGTTCTCCTCGAACTCCCACCGGTGGAAGGCGAACTTCCAACAGGCCCGGTCCAGGACGATTCGGCGCGTCCACTCGCGCGGGTCCTCGACGCCAGCGTCCGTCAGAAACTCCCCCAGCTGCGCCTGGAACGCACCCTTCTTCAGTCCCAGCTCGAGCACGCGCCCCCGCTCCGAGCGAGCCGACCACGTCAGCGAGCGGACGGCGTCGCGATTGCGGGCGATGCGAGCGGGCGCCTTCGTCGGGTCGCTCAGCAGCTCGAAGTCGGGGATGAGCGCGAGCTCGAACAGGCCGGCCCCCACGGCCTCGGGGTCTCCGTCGTTCAGCTTCGCGCTGAGCAGGAAGCGCACGACGGACAGCGGCTCGGCGAAGGGCCATGCGGTCTCCCCCTCGAGCCTGCGCAGACTCTCGGCGACGGCGCCGCGGATCGCCGCCGGAAGCTCGCTGATCAGGCGTGTGCGGAGGCGGGTGTAGACATCACCCACCGGGACGTCCTCGAAGGTCGCGATCCCGAAGCTGTCTTCCGCTGCAGCGCGGAGGTCGTTCGGGATGAACACGAGGAGCGGTGCCCGCAGCGCGCCATCCGGGAGGGGATTGCGCAGCTCTACGAGCTTCGTCGAGGTGACCGTCAGCGTCGCAGGTGTAGTGCTGTTCCCGTTGCCGAGAATGACGACCTGGGACTCGGGCACCTCAGCGCGGAGCCGTCCGCACAACCGCACCATCAGGTCGCGGTCGAGATCGGTGAGGCGCATGCAGTGACCGCGGCCACGCGAGCAGAGAAGGTCGGCGAGTCGGGGGAAGAGCTCGGCTTCGAGCTCGGCCGCCAGGTCGTGAGGCTGTATCGTGCGAAGTCCCTGGCTCATGGCGTTCCCCCGTTGCCGCCTGTCGGGGGCTCGATGCGGTAGCGCGGCGTCACCGTCTGCGAGACGTACGCGTCCGAGAGGTCACGGTAGAAGCCCACCTCTCGCAGACGCGCAGTGAAGGCAGCCGTGTTCTCGCGCAGCGCGGCCCGGTCCTCGATGCTTGGAGCGCCAAAGCCGTCTCCTCGCGGCAGGCGGTCGATGTGCAGGCCGTAGCGCTCCCGCAACCAGGTGAGCAGGGCTTCGATGCGCAGCTCGCCCGTGTAGAAGGGGCCGCTTGGGGTGTCCTGCCGGAGCACCGCGATCTGGAGCAGCACCTCGAGCAGCCGGCTGTCGAGCACGAAGCGCCGCGGAGCGCCCTTCGTCCGCCCTTGGGTGATGAGGGCGCCCGGACGGTTCTTCATCAGCAGCGAGTCGATGCACTCGGTGATGTACTGGCGGTGGAACTTCCCGCGAAGCGCCACGAGCATCTCGATGTACGTCTCGAACTCCGACAGCTTGAGATCGAGGACCGCCTTCAGCTCCGGGTCGAGGTCCGTCTCGGTGTTGCCGGCCGAGTCCTGAACCAGCGCGTAGACCCGGGCGCCGAAGAACTTGGCACGCTCGTCCTTGTGCAGCGGCTCGAGGAGCTGCAGCACGTCGGCCACGCCGAGCTCCTCGCTTTTGGGGCGATGCAGCTTGCCGGTCTTCACCAACGACTCCCCGAACTCGTCGAGCTTCTTGAAGGTGAAGTAGGCCTTCACGAACGAAGGGATGCGTCGGTATTGGACGTCGGCGCTGCGCACGGCGAGCCGAGCCGCTGGCATCTCGGGCTGACCTGCCACGTCAACGAACACACCGACGCGGTAGGGGCAGTCACCATGCGGGTTGTCGGCGCTGCGCGGGTCCATCGGGCAGGCGCTCGGTGCGCAGATAGAGTCGGCGCCTCGTCGCTTCACCTGGGCCGGCAGCAACTTGAACAGGCGCAGGTGGTAGAGCGCGAGGTGGAAGGCGAGGAGCACCTTCAGGTAGTCGACCATCACCGAGCGCGGGATGTGCCGATCATAGAAGAGCAGACGCTTGATGTCCTCAGCCAGCAGGTCCGCTGCGCCGATGCACATCGGGGTGAAGCTGTCGCGCCCGCTGCGAGTGTCGGGTGCGTCCTCCACCTGCTCGGTGAGGCGCAGGAGCGCCTGGGTCTCGACATCGAGCACGGTGGCGCCATCGGTGCGTCCGGTGACCTTGTCGTGGCCCTGGAAGAAGAACCGATTGAGCTGCTCGATCGCCGCCTGACCGGCGCCCTTTCGCGCGTGGTAGAGCGTCTCGTAGAGATGCTGCGCCGCACCGTAGTCGCGCGAGTGCTTCGGGTTGCGGAAACGGTAGGTGAACCCGTGAAGCGGACGCGGGGCCGCGACGGCCTGGCTCGCCTTCCCTCGGTTCACCACGTCCATCAGGTGGGTCTCCACCCAGCGCTCGAGGATCTCGCGATGCTGGGCGAAGCCGGTGAACCACTCCGGGTGCTCCAGGAACTCGTCGACGAAGGCCTCGACCGAGAGCTCAAACCGGCGCTTGAGCCGACTCGGGAAGCCGTTATGCGCAAGGCGGGCGAAGAGCGCCGTCAGCACACGGTCCATCTCGAGTTGCTTGAAGTCCAAGTAGGACACCTTCTTGGTATTGAACGCGCGGTCCTTGCTCGACAGGCCCATCAGCGCACCTCCGGAGCTAGGTCTGCCGCGGCTTCCAAGAGCACAGCGGGTGATTGAGCCGGCAGGTGTGCCATCTCGAGGCGCCCATCCTGGTGGCGTTCAACGCGGTAGAAGTCGTGGCCCGTGGTCGTCAGAAGCACCTCTTGGTAGGGCGCCGAACCGAGGACGTTCTTGAAGACGGCGAGGCTCAGGTAGTAGCCCTGTTCCTCCTCGAGGCTCGGCCGATAGCCGTGGTTGAGGCGCTCGAGCATCTCGAACACGTCGAGGTTGATGACGAGCTCCGCCTGGTTGCCCTGGTCGTCGAAGCTCAGCACGAGGGCGTCGGGCATGTGCTCGACGAACCGCGCTCGGCTGGCCCCGTCGCGGATGGTGAGCTCAAACCGGTCGGCGTCGTAGAGTCGGTAGGACCGAATCGTGCCACGCTCGACTTGGCGAACCTGCAGCGCGAGGCTGCCGCCGAGGCGCGTCGGATCGAGGAGCCCTTCGCCGCGGTTGATGGCCTGGAGCACTTCGGGGAGCGCCAGCTCGGGCATCGCCTCGCGGCGCACCATCTTCAGCATCCGGTCTCCGGAGCGGTACGGCAGCATCGCCCGCCAGCCGCCGTCGCGGCGCTCGAAGAACGCGCGTCGACGAGCCATCGCGACGTAGCGGCGGTGGGTCTCGGTGCGGTACGGGGTAGGTTTTCCGGAGAAGTCGCGCGGAAGGTTCTCGTAAAGAGCCCGCAACACGTCGTGGTCGTAGCGCCCACGGTCGGCGAAGCCGAAGCGGCTGCGATCCTGGGACGGGCTCACGAAGTCGAGGCTGCGATCGAGCCGCGGGTCGCTCGCCGCGCCGACGTCCATGTCTTGCAGCAACGTGAGCAGTCGATCGACGCTGGCTGACTCAGCGCCCATCCACGAGTTGAAGTAGAAGCCCGCGGCGATTGCATCGCGCCGCCCCTCGGCGTAAAGCTTGTGAATCTCGGCGCAGTCGCGCGCTGAGGTAAGCATGAATGCCAGAGCAGACCGAAGGTCCCGCAGCGTGATGTGCAGGCGACCTCGAAGGTGCGTCAGCGTGTAGAGCGTCTTGAGGCGCTCCAGCACCTGCGGCCCCGCCGTCCGGTCCTGGAAGGTCTGCGCGTTATGAAGGGCGTAGCAGCGGTCCTTGAGATCGCAGCTCTGGCACGCGCCCCAGAACATCGGGTGGGTCAGCAGCCGCATCTGACGCTCGAGTATCGAGTCATCGGAGGCGTCGCGTTGGGCGACCACGCTGCGCAGGTTCAGGTTCACGACCGCGACGCCGTGCGCGTCTCCGCCGGTGAGTAGGCCCTCCTCGACGATCCGGAGCAGTGCGGGGAAGGCCGCCCGCTCCGTCTGCAGAAAGTCGATGAGGCGGCCTTCGTTGATCGCGACGAGACGGGTCTCCACGTCGGGCCAGGCGGCCGGGTCATTGCCCTTGAAGGGGGCGAAGAACTCGCGCAGCACCTCGTCGTTGCCGCGCGTGTCCTCGTCCTGCGAGCCGTCGTAGTTGGTGAGGAAGGTCCGCTGGACCGTCTTGAAGCGCCGGCCATTCAGCAGCGCCTCGCTCGACAGGAGCTGGGCCTGTTCGCCCGCCTGCGCCTCGAGCTGCTGCAAGAACGCAGTCTTGCCGTCCCCCGCGTTGCCGGTGATCAACACCAGCTTGAACTTCCCCGCGATGACGTCGGACATCAGGCCATCGTCGAGCAGCGTCGGGACGTATGTGCGACGTCCGAGGTCATCGAGGCCGCGCGTGCCGGCGTTGGTCTGCGGGCTCTGGCTGTAGAGCGTGAGCAGGTAGCTCACGAAGGGGTTCGTGTTGGCCGGCAGCGTGCCGCCGAGCTCGGGCACGAGCAGGGAGTCGGAGCTCTCGGCGGTTGGCTCACGACGGGCGCGGGTGACGTCCTCCAGCGCCTCGAGGAGCGCCGAAGCCGACGCGAAACGGGCCGCCCGCTTGGGTGCGATGGCCTTCAGCACGACGGCGGTGAGCTCGGGCGCCAGGTCGGAGAGGCCGGGTATCTGTCGCGGGTCCGGCGCGGGGGTGGCCGGCGGCGGCGAGGTCGACTTCCACGGATAGTTGCCCGTCAGCGCCTCGTAGACCGTGAGGCCCAGCGCATAAAGATCGCGGTCGACCAGCTCACTCGGCGACGGCAGCTCGGCCAGATCGAGATCCGGTGGGAGGTAGCGGCGCGAGCCACCTCCGTGGCCGTTGTCCTCCGTCCGCACCGAGACGTTGAAGTCGATGATCTTTGCGCCCCGAACCGTCCACAGCAGGTTGTGGGGCTTGATGTCGCAGTGGTAGACGCCCTCGCGGTGCAGGTGGATGAGGCCCTCGGCCACCTGGCGCAGGAGCACGAGCGCGTCTTCCGCCGCGAAGCGGGCGTCGTGGATCAGGTCGCCCACGTCCTCGCCGTCGACGTACTCAAAGAGCATGTACGGCGGCCCTTCCCCCGGGAGCACGTTGGCGTCGATCACACGCACGACGTGCGGGTGCTCGGGCAAGTGGACAAGGGTCTTGTACTCTTTCTTGAGCCGCTCCAGCGTCGAGTGGCGGTCGCGGAGGATGAGCTTCAACGCCCGGGTCACGTCGCCGAGGGTGTCGACCACCTTGTAGACGACGCCGAAGGTGCCGCGGCCGAGCTTGGCTTGCACCTCTAGCTTGCCTGCGAGCAGGGTGCCCCGCGGGACGTTGGTCCAGTCGATCGGCGGAGACGGCGGAGTGGAAGGCGGCCTACGGGGCGTCGACTCGGCCGGCGGCGGTGCGACCTCCTCCTCGGGCACCGATGCGGCGAGGGCCTCGTCGAGGGCTTCGAGCGCCGCGGCGGCGCTCAGCCGCTGATCCGAGTCGAAGGTGCACAGCCGCTGTAGCCATTCGTCGAGCGGCGGCGCGATCTCGGCGCGGTGCGCCGACGGCTTGACGGGGAACACGCCGCCCTGGTCGAACAGCTCGGTTGGCGAGCCGAAAGGCCGCTGCCCGGTAAAGAGCTCGTAGAGGACGAGGCCCGCGCCGAACACGTCCGATGAAGGGCTCGCGTTTGCGGGCTCGTTCCAGGTCTCGGGGGCGGCGTAGTTCGCGTCGATCTTCTCGACGATCTCCGCTGCTATGGTGAGGCTGCGGTCGGTACCAGCGCGCGCGTGATCGAAGCCGGTGAGCCGGATGTGGCCGTCGCCGCCTAGCAGGATGGTGCTCGGCGAGAGATCGCGGTGCACGACCTCGTGGCTGTGGCAGAAGGCCAGCGCTTCGAGCAGCTCGCGGGCGACCCGCAGCTTCTGGTCAAGGGTCAGCGCCAGAGCCGGCTTGTCGATGTGCAGGCGCAGCGCCTGCCCCGACACGTCTTCCGTCACGAGCACGTAGCGGTCTTCGCCCTCAGTCGCGAAGAAGCTCTTGGCACCGGCGATGAGCGGGTGTCCCGGGAGTCGGTTGAGTGCGAAGAAGGCATTGGCGATGCGGGCCTTCTGCTTCTCACGCGACTCGCGGTCGGTGAGGTAGGGATCGGCCTGGTAGGCGCGCAAGAGTGCGGTGCCGCCGCGCTTGCCGGCGAAGGTGTTGATGGCGCGGTACTCGGTGAAGATGTCGCTGGCGCCAAGCCGCTCCACAACCTCCCAGTCCCCGAGCACGAGCGGTCCCGAGCGCGGCTTGGCCACGCCGACCAAGGCACTACGCACCATGCCGTGAAGACGCGAGATGTTCTTCTCGAAGCGCGCCGGGATACGGGTCGCGTTCTGGAAGAACGACGCGGACTTCTTGAGCGTCGTGACGTTGTCGATGTCGCGGCTGCCCTGGTCGACGAGGTGCGCATCGGTGGCCGTGAGCAGGACGGCCGCCTCGACGAAAACGTCCTCGAGGTCGCGTCTTCCCGGTTGGCTCTCGGTGAGGATGCCCTTCACCGTCCGCGCGTGGCCCCGCAGCTTCACGAGCGGCGAGGTGTAGGGCTGCCGTCCTTCGGGGTACCACTTGGGCCCGTAGACATCGATGAGCCCGCGCGTGCCCTTAACGTCGACCAAGTACAGCGCGTGCGGGGTGAGCACCGCGATGTCGACCTCGAAGGTCTCACCTTCGCGGCGGATCTCGAAGTTGTGGAAGACGACGTAGCTGCTCGGCAGGTGGTCCCGCAGGTGCGCGATCGCCTGACGTTCGGCGTCGTTCACGGGCTCGCCTATGGGGACCACCGTTGCCATCAGGCTGCCTCCTCGATGGTGCGCTCGACGAGAGCGCGGGCCGCAGACTCAGATTCCACAGCGACATCAAAGAGGAGACCGGCTTGGTCGACCATCGCGGCGATTCGCGACTCTTCTTCGGTGCCAAGTCTGGGTATCGGAAATCGTCGCATCATGACGACATGCTGTTCTTGCTGCTTACTGCCTGTGCTGATTGAGCGAAGAAGTCGAAATGCGAGTCGAGAGCGCATGTATGCGTATAGGAATCCTGGCTCGATTCGGGAACGAATCGGCACGCATCGGAAAAAGTCACCACTGAAAGCGAATCTAGAAGTCCCTTTTGTGACAAGAACTGCGCGACAGTACAGTTCCTGCTCGCCAAGCGTCCCATGCGACGGAATGAGCGTCGATCCGGCAGGCACTTGGAGCCCTAGCCCGTCCACCGACGAAGCAGATATCCACCGACCCTCCGGCCGAACCTGGAACGCCTGACGTTGTCCAATCAACCGAAGCCCGAACTCCGGCGCGGCATCAATCCTCTTAAAGATGATCTTTCCTTTGAAAAGTCTGGAGTCGCAGAGTTCTCCGAGTTCGCTGTGTCGTGCTTCTGTGATTTGGTCCCAAATGCGACGGGCACGCGGATCGTAATTGAAGGCGCGCAGACTCTCACTGGAGAGTCCCAGCTCACGCCATCCGAGGGCAGATGAATCACCCTGCCACTCTTTATCGACTATTTCGGTCAAACCGACTGCTTGAAGCAGTTGGGAGGTCGCCATGCGCATTAGCTCTGCATGCTGACTCAGAGCCGTCGCCGCTTTCTGCACCAGTCGATGAGCCTCACCCTCCGCCCGATCACCGAGCCGCGGAACAGGCAGGTCGGCGATGTGCTGAGGCTCAATATGCTGGATGATCGCGCCGTAGGTGCCGGAGGTGACCAGCGGGACGCCGAACTTGCTGCTGAGGAAGGCGTAGAGGTAGCCCGCGCTAACCTTCTCGGCATCGGGAACTACTTTTAGAATGTCTTGGTTGCTCCACATACCTGCCATGTCAGGTCGCGCGTAGACCATGCGCCCGATGGTTCCCGAGCAGGAGATCAGCGTCATGCCGGGGTCGATGCGGAGGTGTGCGAGCTTCGCCGACTGCGCATCACGCTTTCGGAGCAAAGGTAGGTCGCTCAGATCAGCTCGAAGCATCGAAGACGTGCCGAGGAACGGCACTCCGTGCGCAGGGTCATTCACAAAGTTCCGAACAAACTGTGGGCCGTTGTAGATGCCGGCGGCGCGACCCGTCGTCAGGTCCGCGAGCCGATCTTTACGGCATGCGAGCCCCTCCAGGCGAATCTTCGCTTCAAGTGCACCAGACATGTACGGTCCACAGTCGAAGCGTCGGCCATCACGATGCATCCAGGCGCTGGGGATGTTCTTGACCTTCATGCGCCCTCCACCGGAAACCACGTTCGAAGCTGGTTAATGAACACGCTGAGAGCGTCGTCCTCGCACCGCTTGACCGAGACTTTCCCTGAGACCTCCCGGAAGAGCTTGGACGAACGCGGGATTCGCTTTGGGCCATTCCCCAATGCCCACTCAGCCGCCTCCTTTGGACGGCTCGGCTTCTTCTGCTCACGCACCAGAAGACCTTCCTCCTCCAGCGCAGGTCTGAGTGCGTCCCAGGAAGCCCAACCGAGGGCGGTGGCCGTATGTGGTGAGTCTGACCATAACCAGATGTCGGACTCAGGCGATACGACCAGAACAAGGGTTCGCTCTTGGGGCCAACCCGCAGCGCTCAAGTGCTCCCGAAGCCGTTCTGAAATGGCTGCGGCTCCTGGGCTGCCTTCCCACTCTTCGTCAATGATGACGACGGCGCGGGCATACTCTGTTGCGTAGGGTTGCATGAGCGCGTCAGCGCGCGTGTACACCCCGGGGTCGTTCTGTCCTTTCGCTATTTTGATGTCGATTCGACTGTCGAACGTGAAGGGTGCGCAGCCGATCACGAGGTGCGCCTGATTCCGATCGAGGAGTCCACCGACGGCCTCTGCCATATTGCCGTCAGCGACATACACTAGGAGGTCCCTCATTCGAATACCCCTGTCGCGAACAGGCTTCCCAGATCGATCGCACCCTTCCACTGCGCAAGTCGGGGATGGTCCACGCCACGTAGAACAGTAGCCGCACCACTCCGTTCGAGACGGGAGATCACCAGGTCGGAGAGTTCGCCGTCCGCGAGTACCACCGGAGAGTGGGTTGAGACCCAGACCTGGCCATCGTAGAGCGACCGCAACGACTGCATGATTGCTTCAATCGCTTGAGGATGAACGCTGTTCTCAGGCTCCTCCACGACGAGCAGCGAAGGGGGATCTAGCAGGTACGCGACTAGAGTGAACGCCATGATGCGAAGCGTGCCTTCCGACAGTCCAGACGAGGTCACCGAGAAACCACCTTCGTAGGTCACTCGGAAGTACGCATGGTGGTCTTCCTCGCGTTCGTGCACGGAGATATCGGAGATCTGAGGAAGCGCCGTTTGAACGTGCCCGACCCACATCGCAAAGCGCTCCGGATCGTTTCGAAATAAGCCAAGGGCCAGCCAAGGAAGGTTCTCACCAGAGGCCATCAGGGTGCGGTCTAGGCCCGGAGGGGCAGCTGCTCGTAGTTCGGTCCACTTAGGGTCAAAGAACAGTCCGCCGGTCAGCAGCTGATCGAGGAGCCATCGCCCGGCGGCGAACTCCATCTCCGCCTCGTATTGGAGGCGTGGGAGCGCCGCGACGGTGCGGTCGACTTGCGTCTCCTTTTCCTTAGCTCCTTTCGTCTCCGGTCGAATCACCACCTCGGACGTTTGCTCGCTGTGTACGTCGCGCTTCAGGATGAACCGCCAGTCGTCTTGGTCCGCGTTTTCTCCCTGCATGGGGAGACGTCTTAACTCGTAGGACTCCGACAGGGGGAACACGAAAAGGTACTCGTTTCGCACAGTGATCTGGTTTCCGCTTTCAACCTCGAGGCGGAGCTCGTACCGAATGTGGGTCGGGTGCTTGTCCGGTGCGTGGCGGACCGGGGCAGGAGCTGCATCGACGAGCGCCGTCGCGATGTGATCGGGCAATTTCGCTTCTATGCCGAGCGTGAAGCTATTGCGCTCGGAGCGGAACGGGACTTCCGTAAGGCTCGTAGCGCGCGCCCCTCTCCCGAGCATGCGAGCCACGAAAGCCTGCGCAACGTTGCGAGAGCGCAGCAAGTCGCCGAGCAGCATAGGGATGTCGAGCAGGGTCGTTTTTCCAGACCCGTTGGATCCGGCAACAACCGCGAATGCTCCGAAGTTTATTCCGAGTCGTTCGAAGCACCGATAGTTGGTGGCGTCGATTCGCGAAATCATTTGCCAGGCTCCGGGTAGACCTCGCGAAACTCGCGAAACGCCTCCGCGATGCGCGGCAGGTCGTCGTCGACGGTCTTCTCCTTCCGCCGGAGCACGCGGACCACGGAGTGTCCATTTACGCGGATGCGCTCGCGGTGCTCGACTTCTTCGACGAGCTCCTCGCCGTCGGGTCCGCGCTTGTAGAGCGTGTTCCCCCGCCGGTCGAAGCCGACCTTTTCGGCGACGGCCATAAACACCGGGTAGTCGACCTTCTGGCCGAGGTCCTCCGCGCGGATCTCCTCGTCGGTCTTCTTCTTGAGGAAGAGCAGGCTGGTCAGGATGTTCACGTTCGCCTCGACGATGAACACCTCCACCGGCAGGTCCACGCTGGCGAGAATCCAGCAATGCCGCAGCAGCCACCAGCGGATGTACTCGTCGCCGGGGTTGCCGAGGATGCCGTCGGGGAGGACAATGCCGGCGCGCCCGCCGGCCTTGAGCCAGTCGAGGCTGCGTTCGATGAAGAGCACCTCCGGCGCCACGCTGCCCTGAAGCCGGCCCGTGTTCCGGAACCCCCCGTCCTCGGTCCGCTCCCAGATATGCGCCAGCTCGTAGTGGCGCAGGATGTTCGGATCGGCGACGGGGATGTTCGACCCGAATGGAGGGTTCGTCATCACCACGTCCATCGTGCCGAGGTCTGCCTTGCCTTTGGCCTCGGAGACGCCTTGGAGGTGGCCGACGGGGAACTCGAGCGAGTTCATGTTGAACACCCGGGCCTGACCGTTGCTGGCCATGAGGATGTTCATCTGCGCCGCTCGCACCAGGAAGGGATCGAAGTCGGCGCCGAAGAGGTTGTGTTCCGCGAAGTTGATGAGCCGTTCCTGAATGGAAAAGAAGTCGTCGGTCGACTCCTCCCCAGACGGAACGTTTGTCTCGTCGTGAAGCCGGGAATCGATGTGCTTGAGGGTTGACACGAGGAAACCGCCGGTGCCGCATGCCGGGTCCATAACGCGCTCGTGAGGCTTGGGGTCGAGCATCTCGACCATGAGGTCGACCGGGCCCCGGGGGGTGAAGTATTGCCCGCGGTCGCCGCGGATGTTGTGCTTCACCAGCTCCTGGTAGGCCGCGCCCTTGGCATCGAGGGCCGTACGCCCGAGGTCATACTTGGCAAGCTCGCCGACGATGAACGCGAGGGCGCGGTCCGATAGCGTGATGCGGGGCGGGTTATCGCGGAAAACGGTGTCTTTGTACTTCTTCGCGACCTCATCGACGAGCTGCTTGACGCGGGCGCGGATGGCCTTCTGGCCGTCGGGGTCGAACTGCTCGTCGACGAGCTGTTTCTTGCCACCCACCTGCTTCTCGAACATACCAGCCCAGAACCGCGGGGGCTGGTCCTTCGGGCGGCGCTCATCGTGGAGCTTGGCGAAGATCAGGTAGAGGAACTGCCAGAAGGCGGCGTCCTTCGGCATGCCCTCGTTGCCGTGTATGTAGTTGTGGCAGCGGCGGAAGGCCGTCAGCAGCATGTCGCGATCGGCGCGGCGCAGCTGCGCGGTGGAGGCGACGGTGCGGCTGCCGAGCGTGCCGTCGGCCATGGGCCAGTCGCCGCGCGGGTGGAACTTGACGTCGAACTTCGTGGTCTCCTTCTCAAAGAAGAAGAAGTCGAGACCGTTGGTCCACAGGCCCCAGCGGCAGTTCTCGGCGTCCTCTTGACCCATCACCGCGTAGAGCAGGCCGAACTCCTTCTCGGCCTGTTTGTGATCGCGCATCTTGTAGGCACCCTTTGACCCAGTCTTGGGCTCCTTGTCGCAAATGACCACGCGGCGAAGGTTTTCGGGAGTCTTGTCGGTACCGGTCTCGAAGATGGCGATATCGATGGACTTCTTGCGGCCGTCGACCTTCAACTTGTAGTCGGGGACCATGTCCTCGACCGAGATACCGTACTCGTGGAAGAGTGCTCGCGCGATACGTTGGCGAACCTGCTCCTTTGGCGTGTCCTTCACCGGCTCGCCGGTGATGTAGTCGAGCAGTGTCCCCTCTTCCAAGGAGGTCAGCTCGTCTTGTTCATCATGCGGGGCTTCGATGTTCGACACTAACGTTGTCTATATATAAGGTGAGGTTTGCCGGTTTGGCCTGGGCGACTAGCTCTGACATGCGCACTGGAGCTGCCTCGTACGAGTTGCGTGGCGGCCCCCAGAATGTTCCATCGTAAAGTTACGAGCGACGCGACGCGCGCGCACGGTTAGCCTCCAGATATTGCCTCAGCGTTCGCCCCAGGCTTCGCCACCCAGATCCACCCTTCCTTAACCGCCAAATGCAATTCGTACGGCTGAGGGGCTACAGCTTGACCAGTCAGGAGGTCGTGCGCGACGAGCAGACATGCGCAGGCATCCCTAGCGTGGTTACTTAGATCCAGCCGGCCACCCGCGAGCCGGCGCTCCTTGCCCGGCCCCTTCCGCCGCTTCCGGTCCTCGAGGAACGGCCAGTAGTTCCCCTTGGACTAACACGCGTTCCCCGTCCCCGTCTCACAAACTAGAAACGCCAAATCCACCATGGACATTTCGGGATGGCGAGCGCGAAGTCGCGCTATCGCCGCTGCGTGCACGATCTCACTCAACTCCAGCGCATCCCGCAATCGTGCCTCGGGTGAACGTGCGCGCAACGCGGCCAGCCGTACGGCTTCCGCCTCCGCGCTCGTATCGCTCACCCGAGACATGACCGGCGCCCCATGAGAGTTACGACCGCACCAGCTTCTTGTACTTGATGCGATGCGGCTGGTCGGCATCCGGACCCTTGCGACGCTTCAGGTCCTCGATGTACGCGAAGTAATTGCCCTCGAACCACACCACCTCGCTGTCCCCCTCGAAGGCCAGAATGTGCGTGGCCACACGATCCAGGAACCAGCGATCGTGAGAGATGATCACCGCGCAGCCTGAGAAATCGAGCACGGCGTCTTCGAGCGCACGCAACGTATCCACGTCGAGATCGTTGGTGGGCTCGTCGAGCAGCAGCAGGTTGCCGCCCTGCATCACCGTCTTGGCGAGATGCAAGCGATTGCGCTCACCACCCGACAGGTTGGCCACCAGCTTCTGCTGGTCGGCGCCCCTGAAGTTGAAGCTCGCCGCATAGGCACGCGAATTGAGTTCGCGCTTGCCCACGGGAATGGTTTCGCGTCCACCCGAAATTTCTTCCCACAGCGTGCGCTTGCCCTCGAGCGTGCGGTGCTGATCCTGATACGAGATCTGCACCGTCTCGCCCACCACGAGTTCGCCGGCATCGGGCTTCTCGAGCCCGTTGATCATGCGGAACAGTGTGGTCTTGCCGGCGCCGTTGGGACCGATGATGCCCACGATGCCCGCGCGCGGCAGGTCGAAGTTGAGATTGTCGAACAGCAGCTTGTCGCCAAATGCCTTGCGCAGGCCCTTCGCGCGCACCACGTCGTTGCCGAGGCGCGGCGCCGGCGGAATGACGATTTCGTTTTGCATGACCCGATCGTTCTGCGCCTCGCTGGCCAGATCCTCGTAGGCCTGCAGACGGGCCTTGTTCTTGGCCTGCCGCGCACGCGGCGACATGCGCACCCACTCGAGTTCCTTCTCGAGGGTCTTCTGACGCGCGCTGGCGTGCTTCTCTTCCTGCGCGAGACGCTGCTGCTTCTGCTCCAGCCAGCCGCTGTAGTTGCCCTCGTACGGCACACCCTTGCCGCGGTCGAGCTCGAGGATCCACTTGGCCACGTTGTCGAGGAAGTAGCGATCGTGGGTGATGGCCACGACCGTACCCGGGAAGCGCTCGAGATGATGCTCCAGCCACGCCACGCTCTCGGCGTCGAGGTGGTTGGTGGGCTCGTCGAGCAGCAGCATGTCCGGCTCTTCCAGCAGGATCTTGCAGAGCGCCACACGACGCTTCTCACCACCCGACAGATTGGTCACCGGTGAATCACCCGGCGGCAGACGCAGCGCATCCATGGCCACGTCGATCTTGTTGTCGAGGTTCCAGAGATCGTGCTGGTCGATGTACTCCTGCAGCTTGCCCTGCCGCTCCATGAGCTTGTCGAAATCGGCATCGGGCTCGGCGAACTGCAGTGAGATGGCGTTGAACTCGTTCAGCGCATCACGCTGGGCCTTGACGGCCAGCTCCACGTTGCCGCGCACATCGAGCGTCGCGTCGAGCTCGGGCTCCTGCGGCAGATAGCCGATGCGCGTGCCCTTGTGCGCCCAGGCCTCGCCCTGAAACTCGGTGTCCACACCGGCCATGATGCGCAGCAGCGAGGACTTGCCCGCGCCGTTCGGACCCAGCACGCCGATCTTCGCGCCGGGATAAAAGGACAACCAGATATCGTCGAGGATGATGCGCGAGGGTGGAACGACCTTGCGCAGGCCCTTCATGACGTAGATGAATTGCGGAGCCATGGGTGCGGACGGGGTGCAGGGAAGAACGGAACCCTGAAGTATAACCCGTCCGGTCTCCGGCTACGGCAGGCCCTGCGCCCTCGCTTCGGCCAGACGCGCCAGTACCTTGGCCTTGAGCGCGGCGGCCTGCGCCTCCCGCCCGGCAGTGGTGCTCTGGTCAATGTGCAGCAGCCCCAGAAAGCGACGCTGGGTCTCCGTGAGGTGCAGGCAGCCCGTGCAATGCGTGAGGTGGGCCTGCACTTCCTCCTGCGACAGGGCCGTCAGTTCGCCGTCGAGATAGGCCCAGAGCCGACGCGAGGTCTCACGACAGTCGATGCCGTTCTGCCCGGCGCCCCCGTCCAGACACGGCGCGTCCTGATTGTGTTGGTACTGATAGTCGTTCCCGCTCATGCGCCCTGCCCTCCCGTGCGCAGTCCCAAGTCTTCCGCGTACTGCGCCAGTGCCTGCTGCAACTGCCTTCGCGCCCGATAGAGCCGAGAGCGCACGGTGCCCACCGGAATCCCCTCGGCCTGCGCGGCCTCCTCGTAGCTGTAGCCTTCCACGTCGATCATCATGACCAGCACCCGCAGGGAATCCGGCAAGGCCGCAATGGCCGTGTCGATGGCTGCCGCGAGGTCAGGCTGCTGCTGCCAGTCGTCGCCCAGTTGCCCGAGGAAGGTGGCGGCTTCACGCGCCCCGGCCAGACTCTCCAGCTCGGGCGACTCCAGCGACACGCTGTCGTCCTTCTTTCGCCGTGAGCGGAAGAAGGTGTTGCGGCACACCGTGAACAACCAGCGCGCCACATCGGAGCCCGGCTGGAAGGTGTGCCAGCCGCGCAAGGCGTTGAGGTAGGTGGACTGCACCAGATCCTCGGCCTCCGCATCATTGCCCGTGAGCCGGCGCGCGTACTGCAGCAGCCGAGGCAGGTAGGGCAAGGTGGAGGACTCGAAGTCCGGATGTTCGGCGGGATTTGCTGCTCCAGCCATCGTCTTCCCGGTCAAGTCGGCAAGGGCCGCGAACGTTCATCGTGAACGTCCAAAGCCCTCAGGCAATTGTGACGGGTGGACCCGCCCCCTGTCCATGGCGGCTTTTGACGTAGCTTTCCGGGAACGGTCCACGTACCCGCCCCGTATCCTGCCATATGGCTCTGCTTCAGCTCACCGATATCACCGCCCAACTGTCCGGCAACCCGGCCGCCGCGCTGCCCCTGCTGTTCGGCGCGGGGGTGCTCACCAGCCTCACGCCCTGCGTGTACCCCATGATTCCGATTACGGCGGCCATCGTTGGAGGTCAGTCATCATCGGAACAGGCAGGAATCACCAAGGCGTCACGGTGGCGACCTTTGGGCCTGTCCATGGTATATGTGGTGGGGCTGGCGTCGGTGTACGCCGGCCTGGGACTGCTAGCCGGGCTGACGGGTACAATGTTCGGCACCGTGTCCAGCAACCCCTGGGCGTTTTTTGTCATGGCCAACCTGCTCATGCTGGCGGGGCTGTCCATGCTGGACGTGATACCGGTACGGGTGCCGGCGGCGGTCATGCAGCGGGCCGCCTACGCGGGCACGGGCGGACGGGCGGCCGGCGCCTTTGTCATGGGCGCCGCTTCGGGCCTCGTGGCCGCGCCCTGTTCGGCGCCAGTCATGGCCGCCGTGCTCACCTGGGTGTCCACCACGCGGTCGGCGGGCCTGGGCTTCACCTACCTGTTCGTGTTTTCGCTGGGGATGTGCACCCTTCTGGTGGCGGTCGGGGTATCGGCCGGAACACTCAGCCGCCTGCCGCGCGCCGGCGCGTGGATGCTCACCGTGAAGAAGGGCTTTGCCTTCGTGATGATCGCGATGGCGGAGTACTATCTGGTGAAGATGGGGCAGGTGTATTTCTAGCGAACTGCACATAACCGATCAGTTTCGGGTTCTGAGTACGGGTTCCGGGTCATGGGTCCACTCAGAACGCGAAACCTGAACACAGAACTCATGACTGATCTTCTCAACGCGTTCCGTCGCGCTGCCGCCATCGTGGCCGTGGCCGCCATGCCCGCCTTCGCCCAGGACTCCGGCATCCCGGTGGGTGACAAGGCCCCCGGTGGCCCCTTGGAAACGCTCACCGGTCAGACCGTCGACCTGTCGAACTACATCGGCAAGCAGCCGGTGGTGATCGAGTTCTGGGCCACCTGGTGCGGCAACTGCAAGCAGCTCGAGCCGGCCATGCGCAAGGCCATCGCCACACACGGCAAGACCGTGCAGTTCGTGACGGTGGCGGTGTCGGTGAATCAGTCCATCGAGCGCGTGAAGGCCTGGCAGGCCGCCAACAAGATGCCCGGTGTCTTGCTGTACGACCGCAAGGGAACCGTGAGCGGCGCCTATGATGTGCCGGCCACCAGCTACGTGGTGGTCGTGGACAAGACCGGCACCGTGGTCTACACCGGCGTGGGCGGCACGCAGGATCTCGAGGCCGCCATTCGCAAGGCACTCTGAGCGGCGCGCGAGCCATGCACGAGGAGACCCGTCCGGCGTCGGTGACCATTCGCGACGTGGCCAAGGCCGCGGGCGTGTCCATTGCCACGGTCTCGCGTGTGCTCAATGACGCCGCGCGCGTCACCGACGACACGCGCGACAAGGTGCGGGCCGTTGTGGAGCGCATGGGCTACGCGCCGCAGGGCCCGGGCCGCACACCGCTGCTGCGACGCACGCGCACCCTCGGCGTGCTGTTGCCCGAACTCTACGGCGAATTCTTCTCCGAGTTCATTCGCGGCATCGACGAAACCGCCAAGCGCCACGGCTTTCTCACACTCATCACGAGCGCGCGCCGCGAGGCACACGAAATTGCCGCGGCCGTCAGCAACATGCGCGGGCGCGTGGATGGCTTTCTGGCCGTATCACCATCGGTGACGGCACGCGCGACGCTGTCCGAAGTCGCCGATCGCTATCCCACCGTACTCGTGGGCGCGGGCAGTGATGTGGGGGCGTTTGCCGCGCTGTCGGTCAACAATTTCCAGGGCGCCGCGAGCATGATGAAACATCTGCTCTCGCTGGGCCATCGCTACATCGTGTTTCTGCGCGGCCCGCTAGGTCAGGTGGATGCCGCCGAGCGTCTGCATGCCGTGCGTGAGGTGGCCAACTGGTATGACGACGTGGAGCTGCGGGAGCTGCCAGGTGAGTACCGGATGGACGCGGCGTACGAGGCCATTTCCGAACTGCTGGCCGACGGCGTGCGGCCGGACGCGATCTTTGCGGCCAACGACACCATGGCCGTGGGTGCGATTGCGGCCGTGCGCGACGCCGACTTGCGCGTGCCGGAGGACATTGCGGTCACGGGGTTCGATGACATCCCGATGACACGTTTTCTGACGCCACCGCTCACGACGGTGCGGATGCCGATTTACAGTCTGGGTGAGCGCGCGGCGCTGCGACTGATTGAGGCGCTACGGAGCGGAGGCGGGGCGGTACCGGCTCGGCATGAGGTGCTGCCGGCGGAGTTGGTCATTCGGTCGAGTTGTGGGGCGGCGAAGAGGATGCTGGCGGAGTTGGATAGCGAAGACTGAGGGTCGGAATCACGCGATCCGCAACTCCCGGATTCTGTGATGCGGCAGCATGAGCCACGCACACTCATGACCCATTGCCCACGGCTCACGGCTGTGGATCGCGTACCGCGGTTCGCGACTGAGCATCCCACCCGCTCACCTTCCCAGTATTCCCTCAAACCACTCACGACTCTCCCGCTCCGTCTGCCGCTCCAGCACCGCCAGAAACCCCGGCGTGTCGCGTGGCCCGCTCGTCGCAAACCAGCGCGCGAGCAGATAGTCCATGCGTGACTCCCCGATGCGCCGCGCGAGCGAGTCGAGCAGCACGGGCGCCTTGCGATACGACACCACCGCGTTCGGTCGTGCAACCGCACCGGCACGCCAGACGGCCTGCTGCGCGGGCGGTACCGACGCCAACTGCTGCGCGGACAGCTGCGCATAGCGCGTCAGATGTGCGCGGTACGTGCTGTCGCCGTGCAGATGGCGCACAGCGCGCAGCGCCACAAACTCGGCAAGTCCCTCATTGAGCCAGTTGTCCGGCCCGCTGCTGTTGGCGCCCGTGGCCCAGGTGTGGGCGAGTTCGTGGCAGAGAAACAGACTGCGCGCGACCTCCGCGCGTAGTTCGGCGCCAGGCAATGTGTCACGACGCGTGAGTTCGTTGGCCGAAATGACGATGTAACCCGCACGTGCGTAGCCAGGTCCCGTGCGCGGCGCGAGCACGATGTCGGCCTTGGCGAGTGGTTGATGTGCACCGTAGTTGGTGTTCAACCACTCGGCGCAGTTGCGCGTGGACGTGAGGTAGCGCTGCACGTCGGCGCTGCTCGCCGACACATGATGGACCGCCACCGCGCCGGCTGTGGTGGATTGCAGCCCACGAGCCGCAACGAGGGCAAAGTCCGGCAGCGGCCGCGCATTGTGCAGCACCACCGTGTCGCCGCGCATGCTGAGCGCCGCACTCGTGCGCACACGACGCGCGGCATCCGGCGGCAGGACCAGCCGCGCGGTCCCTACCACATCGTGCGCGAAGTCGGCAAACACGGGAAACCAGAAGCTGTCGAGGCCGAGCTCCAGCCACTCAGCCGACGCGCCATTTATGCGGTCGTCGCTGAACTGCAACGTGCCGCGCACATGCAGCGTGGCGCGGCGTGGTGAGGCGGCAGCGCCCGTTCCGGCCGCTTTGCGCCAGCGCAGCACATGACGACCGAGTCCGCGCTCGGTACCGCTCTGGTGTGCGGCCAGCGCGGCGCCGTTGGCGGAGTCGAGCACGAGTCCGGCGTTGAGCAGCAACACCGTGCTGTCGACGGTCGGGTCGGTCTCGGCGACGGTCCAGCGCGCCGAGAGCCTGCCGGTGGCCGGGTCGAGCAACACGGTGCCGTCATAGAAGGCCCCCGGCTGCGATTCAGGCGATACCGGAGGTGGGGCTGAGCGGGTTCCGCAGGCCCCGAACAGGGTGACTACCGCGGGCAAGGTCAGACGAAAAAGCAAATGTCTCATGCCGCTTGGACAGGCAGGGGGCCTCAAGGGTTCAGACCAGCTCGCCAAAAACCGGTTTGGGGTGACGAACAGTTGACTCTTGACACCCTAACATCTCAGCACTAAGATACTGTCAGCCTTCAACTGGAGCCTGTATGCAGCTCACCGGAATTCATCACCTGACCGCGGTTTCGGCCAGGATTCGCGACAACTACCGCTTCTACACGCAGATCATGGGCATGCGGTTGGTCAAGCGCAGCGTCAATCAGGACGACGCCAGCGCCTACCACCTGTTCTACGCCGACAAGGTCGGCTCGCCCGGTTCGGATCTGACCTTCTTCGACTTTCCCGTGTTGCCCGAGGTGCGCGGCACCCGGTCCATCACCCGCACCGCGTTGCGGGTGAACGGCTTGGACGCCCTGCAGTTCTGGGACACGCACCTCACGGACCACGGCGTGCGGCATAGCGCCATCGAGGAGCGCGACGGCCGGTTGGTCATCGACTTCGAAGACCCGGAGGGCCAGCGGCTCACGCTCATCGACGACGGCGGCGTGGGCGAGGCACACCCGTGGGAAAAGAGCCCGGTCCCTGCCACCTATCAGGTGCGCGGCCTGGGTCCCATCAGCCTCAGTGTGCCCAGCCTCGGGCCCACCGACGGCATTCTGCAGAAGCTGGGTCTTCGCCCGGTGCGGAGTTATGCGCATCCCGAGCGGCCCAGCAACACCGTCGAGGTTTACGAAATGGGCCCAGGTGGTGCGGCGGCCGAGTTGCACATCGCGCGGCAGCCCGAGCTCTCGCCGGCGCGTGGTGGCGCGGGCGGGGTGCACCATGTGGCACTGCGCACGCCGGACGCGGACTACGACGCCTGGGCCGATCGCCTGAATACGCTGGGCATCCGCAACAGCGGCAAGGTGGACCGGCACTGGTTCCGCAGTCTCTACTTCCGTGAGCCCAACGGCATTCTGTTCGAGCTGGCCTCGGACGGACCGGGCTTCGCGGTAGACGAGCCGGCGGAGACGCTGGGTGAGAAGCTGGTGCTGGCGCCGTTCATGGAGCCGCATCGCGAGGAGATCGAAGCCAACCTGGTGCCGCTCGGCTGAGCGGCGCCCTGTCCAACACGGAATCATGACCAGTACCCTTCCCGTTACCACGGACTCTTTCGTTCACGTCGCGCGCCCTGCGCGCGGCGTGGACACCACGCTGCTGCTGCTGCATGGCACAGGGGGCGACGAACGCGACCTGTTGCCGCTGGGTGAGCAACTGCTGCCCGGTGCCGCGCTCCTGAGTCCGCGCGGCAATGTCAGTGAGCGTGGCATGCCGCGATTCTTCCGTCGTCACGCCGAAGGGGTGCTCGACCAAAAAGACCTTGCGCTGCGCACCACCGAGCTGGCCACCTGGCTGCCACTCGCGCTCGAGGCCCACGCGCTACCCACCGGGCGTGTGATTGCCACGGGCTTCAGCAACGGTGCCAACATTGCGGCGTCGCAGCTGTTGCGCGGCCTGCCGGGTCTCCATGGCGCGGTGCTGCTGAGCCCCATGCTGCCATTCGAACCCGATGTCCCACCCGCATTGCCGGGGGTGCGCGTGTTCATCGGCGCGGGGCGCAACGATCCGCTGGTACCCGTGCCACAGGTGGAGCGCCTCGCCGCCCTGCTGCAAAGCGCTGGCGCCGACGTAACGGTGCATTGGACGGCCGGCGGGCACGGCATCACGCCGGATGAATTCGAGGCCGCACGTGCTTGGATGGCCGGCTGGGTCGACTGACGCGCATTCAGGGTGCGACGACGCATTTTCGTCCCACCCCAACGCGGTTCGACCCTGACAGCTGCGTGCAGTCCGAGGACAAGCGGGAGCCCCCTGCAATTCTGTGGTGCAGCTGCCGATACTTGAGGCCGTTGTCCGGTTTCCGCACGGTAGTCTCGACTTTTCCTCGCATCACGGTCTCATGTTCGAAGAACTTTGCGACGACGCCCACGAGGCGCACGCGATGAAGCTCATTCATCGTGCGGTGCTCACCATCGGCGTCTGCTTTCTTGGCTTTGCCGGCTTTGCCATCTCCACGCGCCTCGGCGCCGAAGTGCCGCCGTCGTCGGTGACCTACGGCAGCGAGCAAGCTCCCTCTGACGCGTCGGTGTTTGGCGACTGATCCACGGTCAGGCGCTGGACCAACAACGGGCTGCCCTCGGGCGGCCCGTTGTTGTTTGCCTCAGGTCGGCCGGCATTTCCGCCGTTCCATTGAAGTTGACGGGACGGACCGCCGATACTTCCGATATTGATCTCACGGATCGGGCATCTCGAAGCAGGGTCCTCGCCGAACCGATGCGGTCCCGAGTCTCCGCCCATGAAGGTCTCTCCACTTCGGACGCAATGCGCTCTGGTCTCGCTGATGCTCGCAGGCGTGCTCCAAGCCTGCGACGCGCCGCGCGTTGGCCGACCGGCCATTGGCACCGTGGTGGGATATTCACTGAATGACGCGGTGCGCCTGGCGGTTGCTGACGATTCGGTGCAATACGGCCGTGTGGTGGCCGACACCATTCTGAATGGCGAACCCAATGCGCGCGCCGCAACATCGATCGAGCTGGCCACACAGCTCGTGCAGCAGCCCCGTGTGGTGGCCGTGATCGGACACATGAACAGCAGTGCGAGTCTCGCGGCGGCGCAAACCTACAACGACGCGGCCGTGGTGCAGATGGCGCCCACATCGACCTCCGAGTTGTACGGCACGGCTGGTGCCTTCTCGTATCGCATGGTGCCCAGTGACGCGGAACAGGGTCCGGCCCTCGCGCAGGCCATCGCGCGGGGCTTTGCGCATGGCACACGTGTGGCGGTGATGTACGTGAACGACGACTACGGGCGCGGTCTGCGCAGCAGCTTCCGCCGTGCGCTGGACACGTTGGCCTATCCGCTGGTGGCAGAACTGCCGCATCTCGACGGACAGGAGCGCGGGACGTCGGTGAATGCCGATGTGGCGCCAGTGGCGGCGGCTCGCCCGCAGGTGATCGTGTGGATTGGCCGCCCGACCACCTTGCACGCCGTGCTGCCGTCCATTCGGCGGGATCTGGGCGACGTGACGGTACTGGGGAGCGATGCCACCACGGCGTGGACGGTGCGCGGCAATGCCGACGGCGTACTCACCGGCGTGCAGTACGTGGACTTTCTCGATCTCAACGCCACGCCTGATCTGCGCGCCTTTGCCGACCGATTTGCCGCGCGATTTGGCTACAGTCCCGGTGCCGCGGAAGTGCTGACCTACGACGCCGCGCGGCTGCTGCTGCGTGCAATCCGCGATGGCGCAGAGAGCGGTGAGGCCGTGCGGCAGTGGCTCGATGGCTTGGGTCGCGAGCGTCCGGCGTTTGTCGGCGTGTCCGGCAGCGTGACATTCACGGCCGATGGGGACATGCAGCGCCCGTTGGTCGTGCGCACCATCCCGGCGCCCGATGATTCGCTGCGCGCGCGTGCCTCCCAGGGACGCAGGCCGTGAACCAGTCCGCTCGGCGTTCTCTGCGCCGTCGTCTGGCGCTGGTTGGTGTCTGGTCCGCGCTCACCACGGCCCTGCTGCTGGCTGGTCTTGCTGTGTACAGCAGCCGGGCGCAGCAGCAACTGCGCGTCACGACGCTGGGCGTACTGGAAGAGCAGCGAATCGGCGACGCCGTCATTCGCGGCGTCATGCAGCAGATCTCCATAGCCGGCGATCCCGCACCGACCCGTCGCAGCGAGCAGGTGGCCCGCTTCGACTCGGTGGGTAGCGCGGTGTACGAGCATCTGCGTGGCTATCTCTCGCGTCCGCTCTCGACGCAGGAACGCCAGCAGATCGAACGTGTCAAGGAGGAGCATCAGCAACTCGAGGTGGCCGCGCGTCGGGTCATGAGTGCGGCATCGAGCACCAGCTCGTACTCGGTGGATGCGAGTGCCGACATGCGGCGTCACGCCTTCACCCTGCTTGATGTGCTGCGCGATTTCGTGACCATGCGGGAACGCGCGCTCGAGTCGCTGGTGGACACACAGGCCGACACCATGCGGCGCGTGACGGTCTCGCTGGTCCTGCTGGTGGCCATCTTTGCGTTGGCGCAGGTGCTGGTGGTGGCGCGTTTTGTGCGCCGACGCGTGACCATGCCGCTCGAACTGTTTGGCGAAGCGGTCGCGCGCGTGGGCGCGGGCGACCGGGATGTGCGACTACCGGCCGCTTCCGATCAGGAGTTTGCCCAACTCGCGGACTCCTTCAACGCCATGTCGGCGCGTCTCGCCAGTGCACGGGCCGATCTCGAAACGCGCAACAGCTCACTCTCCGAGGCGTTGGCCGAAGTCCGCACCACCAAGGACGAACTGGTGCGCAGCGAAACGCTGTCCGCCATCGGGCGCATGACGGCCGGTCTGGCGCACGAGCTCAACAACCCCCTGGCCACCGTGCTGGCCTCCAGCGAGTTGCTGGCCTCGCGACTTCGCGAGGGAGCAGCACCAACGACCGCCGAGCTGGATGTGCACTATGTCGCGCCCATTCTGCATGAAGCGCGGCGTGCGCGATTGCTGGTGCGCAGCCTGCTGCAGTTTGCGCGGCGCGGCGACAGTGAGGTGCGGCCGGTCCCGTTCCGCGAATCGCTCGACGTGGTCACGGAGCTCCGGCAGTTCGCCTTCGCCGCCGCTGGCGTTCGACTGGAAGTCGCCGGTTTTGCGGACGCCTGCGTCATGGCCGAACGACAGCACCTGCAGGGTGTGCTGCTCAACGTGCTCAACAACGCGCTCGATGCGTTGTCCAATCAGGTGCGCGATGACGGGGCCGTGGGTGTCGTACGCGTGGACGCACGCCGAGAGGCCGCGAGCTTTGTGGTGACCATCAGCGACAATGGTCCAGGCCTGCGCGATCCGTCGCGGGTGTTCGAGGCGTTCTACACCACCAAGGATGTGGGCGAAGGCACCGGACTCGGTCTGGCACTGGTCGACCGCTTCATGACGACCTTTGGCGGCAGTGTCACGGCGGAGAACATCGACGGGGGCGGCGCACGCTTCACGCTCACGTTTCGATTGGCCGATCCGGCGCTGCTTCCCGCGTCGGGCTGTGTCACCGATCACGTCCCGCCGCTGCCCACGCCCGTCACCACGCCGGTCGTCGTCGACAGTGTGTTTCCCATGGCGCCGCACGCCAAGGTCGGCGCGGCACCGCCGCGTGCCTGCGTAATGGTCGTGGACGACGAAGCGCCCCTGCTGCGCGCGCAGGACCTCCTGCTGCGCCGGCTTGGCGTGGACGTTGTGCTATGCGGCAGCGTGGCCGAAGCCCAGGCAGCGCTGGATGTCCGCCACGTGCACGTGGTGCTCTGTGACGTGAAGATGCCGGCGGCGAGCGGCCTCGTGCTGTACGAGTGGATCGAGCAACATCGTCCGGCCCTCGTGCCACGCTTCGCGTTCGTGACCGGCGACGTGGAAGCACCGGAGCTGCAACGCTTCGCCAGCGCCCATCCGACGGCCCTGATTGCGAAGCCGTTCGATGTGCGCGAGTATCTCGAACAGGTGCGGCGTCTGCTGGACGCGCCGCCGGCCGCCGCCACTCGGTAAGGACCCCGCGCAGCCACGCGGCTGCGCAGGTCCTGCCATTATTTCACCCGGTCAGAGATGCGCCCAGTCCCGACACAATTCACGGCGTGGCCACCACGTGCGGCGCAGTGGCTGCTGGTGTGTGCGGCGAGCTTCGCTCTGGCCTGCCGACCCGAGCCGAAGCCGGTCTGGCGCGTCGGCTTGCTGGGAACACTCGAGGGCCGTCTGGGCGAGGCGTCGGGTTTGCCGGCCGAGCGTGGCGCGCGCATTGCCGTCGACGAATTGAACGCGGCGGGCGGCGTGGTCATCGGTGGCGTGGCCCATGAGGTGCGGCTCATCTCGCGCAATACCGGCGCACGATCGGACGAAGCAGCGGCGGCCATGCGCGCATTGATCAATCGCGATTCGGTGGACGTGGTTGTGGGCCCGCAGTTCAGTCGACTGGCCGTCACCGCCGCGGTGGTGGCCGACGCCGCCAACGTCCCGATGATTGCGCCGATGGCCTCGAGCCCGGCGGTGACGGAGGGTCGACCGCTGGTGAGTCGCATGGCCTTCCTCGACGCCGTGCAGGGTGAAGTGCTGGCGCGGTTCATCTTCGATTCACTGGGTGTGCGCCGCGCTGCGGCCATGCACAACGCGGCAAGTGCCTACGGTGGAGAAATCGTTGCGTTGTTCGGCACCACCTTCGAGGAGCTCGGTGGCCGGTTGGTGGCGCGCGAAACCCACGCCGCTGATGACACCACCGCGCATGTGCCCGAGGTAGGTCGCCTGTTGGCTCAGGCTCCCGAGGTGCTGCTGCTGCCCGATCTGTCACCGCGCGACAGTGTGATGCTGCGTCGCTTGCGGGCATCCGGATTCCGTGGTCGCGTGTTGGGCAGTGACTCATGGGACGCGGTTTCCATGGCGCGCATTCCGGATCTGAGTGGCACCATCATCGTGGCCAACTGGGATCGCCGCGCCGAGCGTCCGGGCGCGCAATACTTCATGCAGCAGTGGTTCGCAGAGCCGAAGGCCGAGGCGCCGCGTGCGGCGGCCGTGGCCACATACGACGCCATTCATCTGCTCGCGCGCGCGGCCACGCGCGCCGGTGTGCGCAGCGGCCGTGCGTTGGCTGACAGCGTGCATCACTTCGGTGCCTACGAAGGGGCCATGGCCAGCTACACCTTTGGCGGCAACGGCAATCCGAAGCGCAGTGCCACCATACTCGAGGTTCGCGGTGACTCGACCCTGCTGCGCGCGGTGATCGAGCCGCGCCGATAAGGTCATGTTTCCACTGAGCACACGTCTGTCGCGCAGCTTTCCGGCCCGCCTGTCGGCGGCCGTGTTTGCCGTGGGCGTCTTGCTCGTGGGTGTCAGTGGGGCCCTGGCCTACCGTGCGGCAGAGCGCGCGCTGCGGGAGCGTTTGCTGGCGCAGTTGGAAGGTCAGGCGTCGGAAGATGCCACGCGACTCACGGAGTGGCTGGCTCGTCAACGCGAGGCCGTCGTGCTGCTGGGCCGCGAACTGGCGTTGCACGGTGGTCCGGTTCCCCGTACGCCGGACCCGGTGCGCTGGCAGGGGCTGCCGCCCATCGTACTGGCCGCCGAAGAGATGCAGGTCATTGCCGCGTCGGGTGGGCAGGTGGTGCGGTCCACCAATCCGGCTACCCTCGGCAGTTATGCCGTGGGCGAAGAGTACTTCACGCGCGGCCTTGATACCACGTTCGTCAAGTCCATTTACTATGCGGGTGGCACTGGACGGCCCCGACTCACCGTAGCCACGCCCATCCGCCGCGGTGACAGCACACTGGCGGTGCTGGCGGTGCATCTGGACCTGGCGCAGATGGAGAATACGCTGCGTCGACGGGCTCCGAACACCGAAGGATCCGACCGCAGCAGACAGTCGGGTGCCGTGCGACGTGTGGGCAGCATCACGCCGCAGCCTCCCACCATCGAAGCGTATCTCATCAACGATCTCGCCGACTTCGTGTCGGCGGCGCGCTTTGGCCGCGAAGGGGTGGAGCGCGGTGTGCACAGCGTGGCCATCGATTCGGCGCTGGCTGGCACCATGGGGTCGGGTCTGTACACCGACTATGCTGGCAAGCCGGTCGTCGGGGCGTGGCGCTGGATACCGGAACTTCAGCTCGCGCTCATTCTCGAGACGCCACAGGTTGAGGCCTTCGCACCGGCGCGCGCGCTCATGGGTTACTCGCTTGTGCTCGGACTTGCGGCCACTGCGCTCATGGCATTTGGCGTGGTGGCCATCACGCGACGGTTTTCGCGTCCCGTGCTCAGTGTGGCCCGGGCGGCGGAGGCGGTGGCGGGCGGAGATTTCTCGGCCAATGCACCGGAAGCCGGTCACGACGAGGTGGGGCAGCTGGCGCGGTCATTCAATGTGATGACGGCGCGCCTGCGCTCGTTGTATGCCAGTCTCGAGACGCAGGTCGACGCCACGCAGGCGGCGCTGGACAAGGCGCAGGCCAGTCGCGAGCTGTTGCAGGACGTGGTGAACAACACGTCCACGCTGGTGCTTGTCGTGGGTCTCGACGGTCGTGTGCGACTGGCCAACGCGCGGCTTGCGTCGCTCTCGGGCATTGCGGCGGATGCGGCCGTGGGTCGTGAAGTGCACGCGGCACTTGGAGAAACGGCGGCGGTGTTGGGTCCGCTCATCACCCGCGCGCGCGCCAGCGAAGCGGTCATCGAGCAGGAGGTCGAACTCGACTCGCCAGCCGGTCCGCATGGCTGGCAGGTGGTGGCGTTCCCGCTGGTGCATACCGACGGCAGCACCTATGCCATCGGTCTCATTGGCACGGATCTCACCGAACGTGCGCGAGCCGAAGCCGAACGGCGCGCGCGTGACGCCAGTGTTCAGCAGGCGCAGAAACTCGAAAGCCTCGGTGTGATGGCCGGTGGCATCGCGCATGACTTCAACAACATTCTTGGCGCCATCCTGGGCAATGTGGAGCTGGCGCGTGATGCCCTGGACGATCCCGAAGAAACACGCGGCGCGCTCGATCGTATTGGCGCGGCCAGTCGCCGCGCGGCAGAACTCACGCGGCAAATGCTGGCGTACGCGGGACGGGCCAGTCTGCGCCGCGACACCATCGACGTGCGTCAGGTCGTGAACGACATTGTGCCGCTCGTCCGTGCGGCACAGACCAAGAAGGTGCGCATGGAGGTGGAGCCCATGCCGCACGCACTCTGGGTGAGCGCCGATCCGGCGCAGCTCTCGCAGGTGCTGCTCAACCTGCTCACCAACGCCGCCGAGGCAATCGGTGAGGTGAACGGCAGCGTGACCCTGTCCGCGCGCATCGGTGCCCAGCCGCCGCGTCTGCGGCCTGATGCCGTTGACGTGGCGCGTGACGGCGCGCACGACGAGGTACACGAGGGTGCGCACGGATGGATCTGTGTGACGGTGGCGGACACCGGTCCGGGAATCCCGGACGCCGTACGCGAGCGCATTTTCGATCCGTTCTTCTCCACCAAGTCGTCGGGCCGCGGTCTCGGGCTCAGCGCGGTGCGTGGCATTGTGCGCTCATTGGGCGGCGTGCTGGAACTGCACTCGGTGCTGGGCGAGGGCACGCGCTTTGACATCTACTTGCGCGAGGCTCCCGCGCCGGTGCTGGCGATGGCAGAACCCGCGGGGACTGCGAGCGGCGAAGTTCGTGGCACCGTGCTCGTGGTGGACGATGAGGCGTCCATCCGGCATGTCGCGCACCGTGTGCTGTCGCGCATCGGGCTCGATGTATTGGAGGCGGAGGATGGGGAGACGGGTGTGGCCCGCTTTCGCAGCGCCGCAGCGCGTCTCAGCGTCGTACTGCTCGATCTCACGATGCCGGGGATGAGTGGCATCGAAGTGCTGAGTGAGATTCGGCGCACGCATGCGACGCTGCCGGTCATTATTGCCAGCGGATACGATCACGAGGATGCGCTGCGGGAAATTGGGCAGGATGGGTACGTGACGTTTCTACAAAAACCTTATTCGACGAGTCAGTTGCGGGCTGCGGTCCTTCGCGTTGTGATGTGAGACGTGAGGGCTGGGAGATGAGATGGTTGAGAAATGGGACCTTGTAAGGTGGACGGCGTAAGGTGGCACCGCGGTAAGAAACGGCGAGCGAGACACGCGCGGTCGGGGTCTTGGTCGGGGTCTTGGTCGGGGTCGGGGTCGGGGTGGGGGTCGGGGTCTTGGTCGGGGTTGCGCCGACTGCTGGCCTAGGCCCAACGCGGTCCGACCTCCCAGAGCATCAGACCCGGAACTGCGTGAGGTGGTGGTCCAGATGCTTGTAGGCCAGTCGTCCCCACTCTCGTTCATCGAGTCCACCAAAGAGCGGGTGCTCGGGCCACGACGCACGCCCCATTTCCTGTTCGAAGCGCGCAATCAGTGCCACCACCGCTTCGCGCTCGGCGTCGCCTTCGCCCGGCGCGCGGCTCAGCAGCTCGCGCGCGGTGGGGGCGTTCTTCGGAAACGGCAGCACGTACAACATGAGCCGCTTGACCAGTGCCGTGCGCACAAACGGCACACGCTTGGCCGTGCAGTGCACATCGCCGTAGGCCATGCGCAGCGCGTCGGCGCAGTGCGCCAACATGCGTGGCGCGTTCATGCGCCCCCAGGCCGGCTGGGCGTCGAGGTCCAACTGCTGCACGCGCGCGATGAGCTCGCGGCGCGCGGCCGGATCAGTCAGCGTAGACATGTCACCCCTTCAGCGGTGATGCTGCAGCACACGTTGCGCTTCGGCCTCGAGACCCGACACCAGCGCATCGAGGTGCACCCGGTCCGTACGCGCGTTCATGACCGTGATGCGCAGCACGCGACGCCCACCAAGCGTGGTGGCCGTGATCCATCCGCGCCCACTGCGATTGTAGCGCTCCCGCAGGGCATCGGTCAGCACATCCCGCTCGGCCGCATCCGCCTCACCCGGCGGCTGCCAGGAGAAGCACAGGATATTCGATTCGGGCACGTGGAGTGGCATGAACTGCTCGTGTGTCGACAGGCGCTCGTGCAGATAGCGCGCCATGTCGCAGAGTCGCTCGTACAGCGCGCCCAGTGCCTGACTGCCGTAGCGTTCAAATGCCACCCACACCTTGAGCACATCGGCGCGACGGGAACACTGAAAGCTGCGCGGCCCCATATCCCAGGCGCGCGCGTCCTCCGACGGCGTGAAGAGATAGGGCGCGCTCTGCGCATAGGCACGCTCGAGGTCATGCTCTTCCCGCACGAGCAGCATGCCGGCCGAGAGCGGCAGCAGCAGCGTCTTGTGCGGATCCCAGGCCACCGAGCGGGCGCGGGCGAGACCGGCCAGACGCGGGCGTTCGCGTGGTGAGAGCAGCGCCCCGCCACCATGCGCGGCGTCGACATGCAGCCAGAGCGGCCCGTTGTCGTCGGCAAAGGCCGCACAGGCGTCGGCAATCGCCTCGATGTCGTCAAACGCGCCCGTGGACGTGCAACCAGCGGTCGCCACCACCGCCATCACCTGCTTGTGCTCATGGCGCAGTTCGGCCAGTCTGGCGCGCAACTGCGGCACGCTCATTCGCTGCCCGTCGCTGGGAATGACCACCACATGCGATTGGCCAAGACCCATCACACCGGCTGCACGTGTCACCGCATAGTGCGCGTGTTCACCACACACCAGCACGGGCGGACGGGGACCCACGCCACGGTCCCACACGTTGGGAATGGCGCGCGCACGCGCCGCGAGCAGTGCCGTCAGTGTGGCTTCGGTCCCGCCGCTCGTCATCGTGCCACCGGCGCGCGCGTCCCAACCGATGAGATCCGTCATCCACTCGATGACCTGATGCTCGAGTGGCGTGAACGACGGCGACATCTCGCGCACCGCCTGCGACTGATTGAGCGCGCTGATGAGGGCCTCGGTCCACACGGCCGCGGGCAATGGCGCCGAGACCTGATGCCCGATGTACATGGGATGCGCGAGGCGATTGACATCCACCAGCAGCATCGAGGCCAGTCGACGCGCCACATCGGCCAGCGGACGCGGATTGCGCGGCATCTCGGTGGCCAGGCGGTCCGCGATGACCTCGGCACTGTGCCAGGTGCTGACCGCGCCCTCACCCGCCCGCGTTTCCGCGAAGTACGTGGCCACCAGCTCCAGCAGCGGTCGCGCTGCGTCCAGCGTGGTATCCGACTCGAGCAACGCCAGCGGATCGACCGGCGGCTCCGTCAGCGGACGCGGGTCCGACGCCATGGGGTGACTCCGATGACCAGACGCGTCGGTCAGACGCGACTCGGTGCGATATGATGATGGTGCGGGTCCCAGCGCCAGTGGCGCGTGGTCTGACAGTGCACGCCACCGATCCAGCGATCGATGCCATTGAGCTGCACCTGATCGGCGCGATCGCGCACCACGTCGTGCCCGAGCGGTGTGAGTTCCACCGGGCGCTCCCAGAAGCTCTTGCCGCCTGCCGTGCGCGACGAGGTCACGACACGCGAGCCGTTGGCATGAAGGACCAGCGGATTGGCGCAGTCGCTGAGGCGCTGCACATACCACGCAAAGCTCGAATCACCAAGCCACACCCAGGACTCGGCCTTCTGCTGTGCCTGGAACACGGTGCGCAGCGTGCGCGGGCCGTTGGCGAGAATCTCGCAGACCTGTCGCTCGGTGCGCGACAGACCCGCCTGCGTATCGGGGAATTCTTCGAGCACGCGCCGCAGCGCCGAGCTGAGATACGGCAGGCGCACCGCCGGATCATCGGCATAGGTGCGGGCACTGCGCTGCGCGTCGAGTCGGGTGGTGACCGTGTGGACGATGTCCGGCGTGTCCGACGTGAAGGCCTGCCAGGCCTCGGCTCCCGTGGTCACGTCGGTGGCGTCGAGGTCCCGCCGCGCCTCGTACAGCGACGGGAAGTTTTCCGGCGCCAATGGCCCCAGCAAACAGTCCGCCGGTGCGATGCTGACGCGTGGCAGTGGCTCCTCGCGGCGCGCGAGACGCGCGAGGACCTGCATGAGCTGCAGCTGGTCGTAGAGGTCGGGCTCGAACCAGAGAACCAGCTCCTCGTCAGCCTTCACGCTGTCGAGGCGGGCGTCGCGTTCAATCAGCGAGGCCAGCACCATGTCGCTGGTGCTCCAGCCGCGACCGGCCAGGAACTCGGCTCGGACGCGCCGGAAAATTGCCGCGTCGCGATCGTCCGGGACGGGGCCATCGTGCAGTACGTCGCGCCAGGGGAGAATGTCCCCCGTCAGGCCCGACTGGCCGAGGGCCTCGGCCGCATGATCGCCGTTGGTGAGGTGCAGGGTTCGCATGTTATGACGTATGTTCCACGAATCGACTCCTTATGTTGGCGGGTCCCCACGGGATACGCCACTCTCCGTCCCTGATTTCTGCGTCCAGGTTCCTCCGATGTCCGAGCCCCGCATCGTGACGCCCCGCGCCCCGACCACCGCGCCCACGGAGGCGGCGGTGGCGGTCGGAACGCTCGAAGACTTCGAGATGGACCCCTTGCTCGATGTGGGGACGGCTATGTGGGCCGTGGTATTCGCCGGAGGCATCGGCACCCGCTTCTGGCCGCTCAGCACCCCGCAACGCCCCAAGCAGCTCCTGCCGCTGGTCAACGAGCGTCCGCTCATTGCCGACACGGTCGCCCGGCTCTCGCCGCTGGTCCCGGCTGAACGGGTCCTGATCGTCACCAGTGCCGACATTGTGGACGCGCTGCACGAGGCCATTCCCGAGGTGCCGCGTGGCAACATGCTGGTGGAGCCGCGACCACTCGGCACGGCGGCGGCCCTGGCCTGGGGCGCCCACGAGGTGGCGCGCCGCGCCGGCCCCGACACGGTGTTCGTGGCCCTGCATGCGGACCTCGCGGTGGGATATCCGGACGTCCTGCGTGACACGCTGCGTCGCGCAGCGGCGCTCGCCGCCAACGAGCCGCAGTTGGTGGCCCTGGGCGCCACACCCACGCGGCCGGAAACCGGCTTTGGCTATCTGCAGCCGGCCGCGCTCGTGGATCCCTTCGTCTCGCGGGCCGAGGGCGGGGCCTGTCACGTCGAGCACTTTGTGGAGAAGCCCACCGCCACACTCGCCGATGTGCTCATCGAAAAGGGCGCGCTCTGGAACACGGGCATCTTTGTCTGGCGTGCGCGGGTTGTGCTGGAGGAGTTGAAGCAGCACACGGGGGAGTTGCAGCATGCCTGGACTAAACTCGAACAGGGCGAGATGACCACTTTCGCCGAGTTGGTCACGTCCGTGTCCATCGACCGGGGCCTGCTGGAGCGCACGCGCCGTCTGGTGGTGCTGCCGGCGGACTTTGCGTGGGACGACGTGGGCACCTGGGCCTCGCTGCGTCGTGTGCGCGAGCTCGACGACTTCGGCAATGGCGTCATGGGTCAGGCGCATTGCATCGACTGCACCGGCAATGTGATTCACGCTGACGGCACCTGTGTGGTGGCGTACGGCATCAGCGGCATGATTGTCGTGAGTCTCGCCGGCCTCACCTTCGTGACCACGCAGGAACGCGCCACCGAACTCGCGCCACTGCTCAACGCGCTGCCGGGCAGTCTGCGCTCCAATCCGGGTGGCCCCCCGATCGGGTAACGCGTCGCCGGAGCGCGTCACAGGAGCGCGTCGCCGGAGCGCGTCGCCGGAGCGCGTCGCCGGAGCGCGTCGCGTGAGCGTGTGGCTTGCTCTCACGAATGGTGACGCGGTGGATGCGCGCCCCCCACTACCGATTGACCGGGTCTGCTGACTAGATCACAAGAGGTTCATCCCCGGTACATCGCGCCGCGCCCCGGTGCGCGTGCGCCTCGCTGTCTCCCACCTTTCCGGAATCATGCCCAGTACGCGCTCCACCACGTCGTCCGTGTATACGGATGACGACACCCAGACGTCCGGCCCGTTGGCCTGCTGCGACGGATTGGCCCGAACCGCAGCGGAAACCTGCCGGCAGCATGAGCGGCTCTCCAAGCTGATGGCTCTGGCTGTGGGGAAGGCGGAGCTGGCGGCCGCGCTGGCCATGGTGGACACCATCGATCTCGCGCTGGCCGAAGCCGTGACGGAATTCGAGAAGAAGGCCGCGAAGGCGACGGTATCCGATCAGCCCGATGTGCGCGCCGCCGCCAACGCCATGTGGCTTTCGGCCCGCGAGTATCTGCGTCGTCACAGCTTCGCGGAGAAGGCCTCGCGTCAGCTTTCGCAGAATGGTGATGCCTTCGGCGATCTGCATCTCGACTACGAGCTCGAAGCGTCGGCGCTGCTTGGCCTCAAGCAGAACACGGCGGCGTATCAGAAGCTGCGTCCCGACACCCGCGCCTGATTTCCCTGCACCGAATGCGCGGCGGCGTATTCGGTGAAGGTCAGCCCAGCAGCGGGAGCGAAAACAGCAGCGTGCTGGGCTGCGGGTCCCGTGTCAGATACACCTGCAGCGCTTCAATGCGGGCCGGTGCCGTGACGCGAATGGCCAGCAGTTCCCGCTCTCGGGCCGGCGTCAACGTGGGATAGAACGTGAGCGTGCAGTGCGGCGAGAACATGAAACGCGCCGGCTTGAAGGGCAGGCCGCTCGTGGCGATGCGTTCATGCAGCGCGCGCAGTGGACCGTGCGGATCGAGCGGCAGTGACACGATGTTGGTCTGCATGAACCGGTGCGGCAGACCAAAGGGCAGTTCCATGGGCGCCGTGGTGGCGCAGATGGGCTCCAGCGCTTCGCGAATGCGAGCCACGGGCGTATCGGTGGGTATGGCGCCCACACCAGATGAGCCCACGAGAGTCACGTGCGGAGGCGTGAGCCGGGCCAGCTTGCGGTCATACTGCTGCTGAATGGCCCGCACGATCTTGCCGGCCTCACCCGGCAACTCCGCCAGCACAAAGATGCCGAACGATGCTGCCATAGCCTCGCAATGTAGCGACCTCGTGCACATCGTGGGGCCAGGCGTCCCCTCACCAAGTGCTGCGGTGCGCGCTATGTTCGCCACATGGGACAGGCCATGGTGATCATTCGTGAATACGTGAACGAGATGGAAGCGCTCGTCGCACGCAGTGTGCTGGAAGCACACGAAATCCCCGCTGTGGTGTTGCGCGACGATGCCGGCGGCATGCTGCCCCCCATGCACATGCTCTTTCCCGTGCGACTCGCCGTGCGCGCAGGCGACTCCATTCAGGCGCTGCGCATTCTCGATTCGCCTTTCGAAGGCGAACCGCTCGACGACGGGCAGTTCACCGACGACGTGACGGGGCGGTAGACCGTCGCCCGCGTTGCAGCGGGGCAGCGAGGCCGCGAACCGGCGCGTGACTTGTCGCCCCATCTAGCTTGCAGCATGACCGTTGTCGTTGTGGACCCACATCATCCCGACCCAGAGGTGCTGGCGGAGGCCGCCGCGCGTCTCAGGCGCGGCGACCTCGTGGCCTTCCCCACCGAGACCGTCTACGGCCTCGGCGCCAACGCGCTCGACGCGGATGCGGTTGCGCGCATTTACGCCGCCAAGGGACGTCCGGCATGGAACCCGGTCATTGCCCACGTGGCCAGCATCGCAGAGGCACGTCACTTGGCCCGCCACTGGCCGGCGAGCGCCGAGGCACTGGCCACGGCCTTCTGGCCCGGCCCTCTCACGCTGGTGGTGCCACGGGCGTCCCATGTGCCCGATGTCGTGACCGCGGGCCTCGATGCCGTCGGCCTGCGTGTGCCCGACCATCCCGTGGCGCTGGCGCTGTTGCGCGCAGCTGGGGTGCCGGTGGCCGCGCCGAGCGCCAATCGCTTCACGCACATCAGCCCCACCACGGCGGCGCACGTCGTGCGCTCACTCGGCGAGCGGGCGCCGCTGGTGCTCGATGGCGGTACGTGTCGGGTGGGCATCGAAAGCACGGTGGTGGACTGCACCGGCGACGATGTGGTGATTCTGCGTCCCGGCATGCTGGGGCGCGAAGGACTGCAGGAGGTGCTGAATCCACTGGGTGTGATGGTGCGTCACGCCACGGCGCGGCATGTGGAGCACGACCTCACACAACTGGACCAGGCCGACACACCGCGAGCGCCGGGCATGGCCGATCGGCACTATGCGCCCCGCGCCGACGTGTGGCTCTTCGACGCGGATCAGCGCGGGGAGGTGGCTGCCGCGCTGGAAGCCCGGGCCGCTGCCAGTGCGTCGTCACATGGGTCATCCCATGGGCCGAACGGGATCGTGGCGTTGCTGCGCACCGGCCCATGGCGGCATCCGAGCCCGGTCCCCATGCAGGAGCAACTTCTGCCCGATGATCCGGCGCGCTATGCCGCCGGCCTGTATGCGGCACTGCATGAGGCGGATGCACACGACGCCGCCCTCATTCTGCTCGAGGCGCCGCCGGCTGACGATCCCGCCTGGGACGCGGTTCGTGACCGGGTACGCCGCGCTGCGCGTTGAACTCCGAGTATTATTCCTGTCATGCTACCCATCGACCTGACCGGCAAGCGCGCCCTCGTGGCTGGCGTTGCCGACGACAACGGCTTCGGCTGGGCGATTGCCAAGGCTTTCGCCGAAGCGGGCGCCAGCGTGTGTGTGGCCACATGGCCGCCGGCGCTCAACATCTTTCTCAATCTGCTGGAGCGCGGCAAGCTCGACGACTCGCGGCGCATGCCCGACGGCTCGCTGCTGACGTTCGAGCGCATCTATCCGCTCGACGCCGTGTTCGACACGCTGGACAGCGCCCCCGAAGAGATCCGCGAGAACAAGCGCTACAAGGAACTGGGCGACTTCTCCATCGACGGTCTGGCCTCGCGCCTTGCGGCCGACTTCGGCGAGCAGCCCCTCGACATCGTGTTTCACTCGCTGGCCAACGGTCCCGAAGTGAAGAAGCCGCTGCTTGAAGTCTCGCGCAGCGGTTATCTCGCCGCCTCGAGCGCCAGCGCGTATTCGTTTGTGTCCATGGTGCAGCGCCTTGGGCCGCTCATGCGCCCCGGCGGCGCGGTGGCGTCGCTGACCTACATGGCCAGTGAGCGGGCCATTCCCGGATACGGCGGCGGCATGTCGTCAGCCAAGGCCCAGCTCGAGAGTGACACGCGCGTGCTGGCCTACGAAGCGGGCCGCAAGTGGGGACTGCGCGTGAACACGATCTCTGCGGGTCCGTATGCGTCGCGTGCCGCATCGGCCATCGGCATCATTGACACCATGGTGCGTTACTGCGCGGCCAACTCGCCGCTGCCTGAAGAACTCTCGGCGCGCGAAGTCGGCACCACGGCGGCGTTTCTCTGCAGCCCGCTGGCCAGTGGCATCACGGGCAGCACCGTGTACGTCGACAAGGGCTACCACGCCATGGGCATGGCCGTGGCACCGCCAGACACGGCGCGCGACCCGCGCTAAGCTCCACCTCCGCACGTGGCTTCCACCGACCGGTCCTCATCGGACCATCCATCGTCAGTTATGCCGTCCGCGCGAGGCTTCGGTTTGCGCGCGCGGCTGTTCATCATGGTGCTGGTGGCCACGCTGCCGCCCACCATTGTGGCATGGTTGGTGGAACCTCTGCGGGGCGGATGGACCGGGCCGGCGCTCATTGCGGCGGCCATGGCCTTCTCCTTCGGCTTGGCCTTCGTGCTCGGCTCCAGCATGGTGCAGTCGGTGGAAGCCCTCATTCACGATGCGCAGGCCCTCTCGGCCGGCATGGCCGGTCACCGCTCCCAGGTGCGCTCGAGCGACGAGATCGGTCAGTTGGCCGTGGCGCTCAATCACATGGCCGACACCGTCGAGCGCCGCAACGCCGCGCTGGCCGACAATGAGCGTCGCTATCGGTTTCTGTTCGACTCGAATCCGCTCCCCATGTGGGCCTGGGACGCGGAAACCACCAACATTCTCGCCGTCAACGAAGCCGCGATCGACAAGTACGGCTACGATCGCGAGCGTTTTCTTGGCCTCACCATTCTCGATCTGATCGACGAGTCAGAGCGCGCGCGTTTCGGTCAGGCGCGGCTCCCCTTCCTCGAATCGAGACAGGCTGCCGGCACCTGGACCCATCGCACGGCCAGCGGCGAGCGTGTGGAGATGGATGTCATCACCACCTCGACACGCCGTCTGGGTCGCGCAAGCTGGTTGTCCGTGGGCATCGATGTATCGGCCCGCCGCGAAGCCGAGCGGGCGCTGGCCCGCAGTGAGGAACAACTGCGTCAGTCGCAGAAGCTCGAGGCCATTGGCACCTTTGCCGGTGGCATCGCGCACGACTTCAACAATCTGCTGACGGCCATGCTCGGGTACTGCGACCTGCTGCTGCCGCAGTTGGCGCCGGATAGCGCCATTCGCCGGGACATCGGCGAAGTGCGAGCGCTGGCAGTACGTGGCACGGAGTTGTCGCAGCAGATCCTGTCGATGAGCCGGCGTCACGTGGTGCAGCCCACGGTCTTCGACCCCAACGACGTGGTGCGCGGCATGCACCGCCTGCTGCGCCGCGTCATCGGCGAGAATATCGCGCTGGAATGCACGCTCAATGAACAGGTGGGGACGGCACGTGCCGACGTCGGACAACTCGAGCAGGTGCTGCTCAACCTGGCAGCCAACGCCCGCGATGCCATGCCAGACGGCGGGCGTCTGTCGGTGGACACGCTGGTGCTGGAGCCCTTCGACGTGCGGCGCCTCAACCTCGACCCGACGCAGGATTGGCTTTGCATTCGCGTACGCGACACCGGCATTGGCATGACGGAGGACGTGCAGGCGCACATCTTCGAGCCTTTCTACACCACCAAAGACGAGGGCAAGGGTTCGGGTCTTGGTCTGGCGTTGGCCTACAGCATGATCGACCAGGCAGGCGGTGAAATCCGTGTCGACTCGGCCCCGGGCGAAGGCACCACCATGTATCTGCTGCTGCCACGACTCAGCGATGCCGTGGTGACGCTGCCTCCTGTGGAGGAATACCACGAGCAGCTCGCGGGTACGGAAACCGTGCTGCTGGTAGAGGACGAGGATACGGTGCGCAGTGTGGCCGCGGCCGCGCTCGAACGTCGCGGCTATCGCGTGCTGGTGGCCGATCACGGAGAGGCCGCCATTGCCATTTCGCGTGAGTATCCCGGCGTCATTCACCTGCTGGTGAGCGATGTGGTCATGCCCGGTCTGCATGGTCGTGAGGTGGCGGACCGCGTCGTTCGCCTGCGTCCCGGCACGCCGGTACTGTTCATCTCTGGCTACACCGATGACGCGCTGCTCGAGCGCGGTGTGCTGGAAGGCGATGATCGCAGTCTGCTACCCAAACCCTTTACCTCGCTGGAACTCGCGCGCCGCGTGCGTCTGGCCATCGACGAATCAAAGGGACTGCGTACGCCGGTGACCGTGTCATGATGAACTGGATCCTGCTGGTGATGGGCCTTGTGGTGGCCGTGGTGGTGGCCCTGATGCTCGGCGGCATGATGGCACCCAAACAGCGTCGCGTCGTGCGCGGCATTCGCCTGCCCGTCACGCCGGACGAGGCCTGGCCCGTCGTGCGGCAGGTGGACGGCCCGCCGCGCTGGTGTGCATCGCTGCCCAACATGCGTGTGGTGCAGGAACAGGACGCGGTGCAGCTGGTGCTCGATGTGCTCGACGACGACAACGTGGTCACGGGACAGTGGCAGCTGGCGGTGCTGCCACTCGCACAAACCGGCCTGATTCCACAGGGCGAGGAGCAAACGGCGGTGGCCTCCCTCCTGGTGCTGGCCGAGCAGTCATCGATGGGCAATCCCGTCATGCGCATGGTGCGCAGCGTGGACCGCGGCGCGGGACGTGTGGACACGTTTCTCGAAGCCGTGGCGCAGCAGTTCGGCGTGGACGAGCGCGCCACCGACGTGAGCGAAACCATTGGCCGACTGGTCAGCGCCTCCCGCCGCTCCGCTGACTGACAGCGCGCCCGAGCGCTGGCGCATGCTGGCGCTGTTGGCGACGGCCGAGTTGCTGGGCATGTCGCTGTGGTTTGCCGGCAGTGCGCTATCCAGTCGCTATGCGGTTGCGTGGCAGCTTGATGCCGCGGCAACCGGCTGGCTCACCACCATCGTGCAGTTGGGCTTTGTGGCCGGAACGGCCATGTCGGCGTTGCTCAATCTGGCCGATATCGTGCCGTCGCGGCGTCTGTTTGCCTGGAGTGCGGTAGGTGGAGCGCTCTGCAACGCGCTGCTGCTGGGCGCTGACTCCTTGAGTGCAGCCCTGCTCTGGCGATTTGGCACCGGCGTGGCGCTGGCTGGTGTGTATCCGCCGGCCATGAAGATGATCGCCACCTGGTTTCGCGTGCAGCGTGGCCTCGCCGTTGGCACCATCGTTGGCGCGTTGACCGTGGGGAAAGGTGTGCCGTATCTGGTGCATGCGTTTCCAGAGGCCAGCAACGCGGTGGTGTTGGGCACGGCCTCGGGTGGCGCCGTTGTGGCCGCGCTGCTCGTGTGGTTCGGCTATCGGGAAGGCCCCTATCCGTTTCCGCCGCGCCCGTTCTCCTGGCGTCTTGTGCATGACGTCGCCACTGGACGTTCCTGGCGGCTCGCGCTGGGCGGGTACCTGGGTCACATGATCGAGTTGTACGCGGCGTGGACGTGGATTGCGGCCTTCATCACGGCCAGCGTCGTCGCGTCATCCGGCGGAACGACCGCATCGACCGAATCGCTGGCGTCGCTGGTGTCGTTCGGTATGCTGGCAGTGGGCGGACTTGGTTGCCTTTGGGGCGGCATCATGGCTGACCGACGCGGGCGGCCGTGGTTGGTGAACACGGCCATGACCGTGAGTGGGAGCTGTGCACTGCTCATGGGGCTGGGCTTCGGCCGCAGCCTCTGGCTGCTGGTACCGCTCGCGCTGGTGTGGGGATTTTTCATCATTGCCGACAGCGCGCAGTTCTCGGTGCTGGTCACCGAGAGTGTGCCACCGCACGCCGTGGGTACGGCGCTCACGCTGCAGACCTCCATTGGTTTTCTGCTCACGGCCGGTGTCATTCAGTTGGTGCCGCGTGTGGTGGCCTGGTCCGGCTGGCCCGTGGCCTTTGCCATGCTTGCCGTGGGCCCATTGCTGGGCGTACTCAGCATCCGGCGCCTGCAGCGTGCGCCCGCCTAGACGTCGCGTACCCCACGCACACGCTCCACCGCGTTGAGCAGCTGCTCCATGGTGAAGGGCTTCTCGAGAAAAACGGTTTCGGCGCCCGACGCGTCGGGCAGACTCTGCTCCGAGTAGCCACTCACGTACACCACGGGCAACGCCGGCGACTCGAGCCGCAGCCGTTCGACCAACTCGCGGCCTCCCATCTCCGGCATGCGCAAATCGGTGACGACGAGATCGATTTCGTGGCGATGTTCGTGCCATACCAGCAGCCCATCGGCGCCATGTCTGGCCTCGAGCACCGTGTGTCCCTGTCGCTCGAGCATGCGCCGCGCCGCCGATCGCACGGCACTTTCGTCCTCAACAAGCAGAATGGTCGCTCCATCCGAGCGGCGCGGCACCACGCGTGGTGTGTGCGCGACCGGCGAGCGTGCGCCGGACGCCACCGGGAAATACAAATTGAACACGGTACCGCGGCCCGCTTCACTATCCACGGTAATGGCGCCACCAAACTGCTGCACAATACCGAACACGGTGGCCAATCCGAGCCCGGTGCCCGAACCCACGGCCTTGGTCGTGAAGAACGGCTCGAACGCGCGGGCCCGCGTGACGTCGTCCATGCCGTGACCGGAGTCCTTTACGCGCAGACGCACGGCCGGCCCTGATGGCATGCCGCCCAGACGCGCCGCATCATCGGGCGCGACATGCACCAGCGCGGAATCAATGCTGAGCGTGCCGCCACGCCCATGCGAGCCGTGCGCCTCGGTGAGCATGGCGTCCCGCGCATTCACGGCGAGGTTGAGCAGTACCTGTTCGAGCTGGCCACGGTTGCCCCGAATGGGTGGTAGGCTGGTGTCGAGATGCACATCCAACACGATCTCCTCACCAATGACGCGGCGCAGCAGCGACTCGGCGCCTCGCACCACCTCACTCACGTCGAGCGGTTGCAGCGTGACCGTCTGCTTGCGACTGAAGGCCAGCAACTGCCGCACCAGCTCACGCGCGCGCTCCGTGGCGCGCCCAATCTCCTCGAGGTCGCGTCGAACCGGGTGACCGGTGGGCAGATCGTCCTGCGCAAACGCGAGATTGCCCGAGATGACCGTGAGCAGGTTGTTGAAGTCGTGCGCAATGCCACCGGCCAACTGTCCCACCGCTTCCATTTTTTGCGCCTGTCGCAAACGCTCCTCGAGACGTTCACGCTCGGTTTCGTCTTCCATGGCGCCAATCATGCGCAGGACGCGACCCTCGTCATCTCGCACCGCATACCCGCGATCCACCACGGCACTCCAGCCACCATCGGCGCGCCGAAAGCGATACGCCGCGTGCCAAGCGGCGTGCTGATCGGCCACGTGGTCGGGTTGCACCGTGCGACTCAGGTCCAGCAACGTGTGCACGGCGCGCGCGTGGTCATCCGGATGCACGCGCTCGGCCCACCACGACAGCGTGTTCTCGACGTCGGCGCGCGAATAGCCAAACACCCGCTCAATTCCGTCGCTCCACACCAGGCGGTTGCCCGGCACATCCCAGTCCCAGATCGCGCTGTCGGTGGCGCGCGCGGCCAGCGCATAGCGCTGTTCACTGTCGCGCAGCGCCACGATGGCGCGCTCCCGTTCGGCATCGAGACGCTTGCGCTCGGTGATGTCGAGCACCGTGCCCACGAAGCGCGTGGCCTTGCGCTGACCGTCGTGTTCCACGAACAACGCCCGACCGCGCGCGGAGATGATGCGTGATGCGCCATCCGGCGTGGTGATGCGATATTCGGTGGCGAAGCGGCCGTCACCCATGGGATCGATGGCACGACTTACCAACTGCTTGGTGGGCTCGCGGTCCTCCTCGTCGATCAGGGCGAGGAAGCGTTCATAGCGAATGGCGGCGCGGGGCGGGACTCCGAAGATGGCGCAGGTGCGCTCATCCCAGGCAATGAGATCGGAGGACAGATCCCAGTCCCACATGCCGACGCCCGAGGCGTCGAGCGCCAGCTCGAAGCGCGCTTGCTGATCGGCGCGGCGATCCCCGCCACGGCGTTTCTCAAAGATCGTGGGAGCGGCGTCGCCCCCTGTCGGCATGGATTGCACGGGTCCTCGGCGAGGCACGAACCGTACGAACGATCCGGCGCTCTGTCGGACCGCGGCCGCCGAGTGGCCCCATTGGGGGCCACCCGACGGCGATACCTCAATTACACGCCCATTTCCTCTTCCGCGCTAGTGTTGCGCGCAGCAGGCGTGTCGGCTGGCTTCACCTCAATGGCCGGATGCCCGTTCTTCTTGAGGATTTCGTCGATTGGTGGAATGAGCTCCTGGTATGCCTTGCGCAGCTCCACCAGATAGCCCTCGAGTTCCTTGGTCAGCAGGTCGAACACCTGCTGAGACTGCTTCGTGGGCCGGGCCTCGGCGCTGCCCACCACACCGGCCAGCGCGGCGATCTGGTTGTTCACCTTGATCGGGTAGTTGAGCGGATCCTGGCCCGACTGGTTCTTGACCTGGTAGATCTCCGCTTCCATGGCGCTGATGCGCTGGTCGAGCGTCTTCACCAGCTGCGCGTAGCGCGCCGAATCGGCGCCCACCTGATTCATGCGCGACACCGCCTGCTGACGCACGTTGCGCACGGTGCGCACCGCATCGTTGGCGTCGGTGGTGCGGTCACGAATGGCGATGAGCAACTTGTACTGCGCCACGAGGTCGGCCTGCGTGGCGTCGCTGCGCGGATCCTTGCGCACGACGAGGCGCGCATCACCGGCCGGCGCACCGTCAACCAGCAGACGCACCGTGTAGTTGCCCGGCGGCACCAGCGGTCCGTTGGTCACGCCCGCCCACATGATCATGCCGGGGAAGGTCGTGGCATCGGGCTCGCGCAGATTCCACGAGAAGGTGTTCATGCCCACGTTGTTGGTGGGCGGCCGATCGCCCGCCACCGAACGACGTCCACCGGGGCCGGCCGCCGCCTGCTGCATGTCGCTCGCGAACGACTTGATGGTGCGGCCTGTGGAGTCGCGGAACTCGATGGTGACCTTGTTGGCCTTGTCCTTGAGCCAGTAGTACACGATGGCGCCGCTGGGCGGATTCTGCCCCACCTGCGTGTCGCCGCCGCGGCCGAAGCCCCCGCCCCAGTTGATACGGTACGACGGACGCGGCGTGAACAGATGCGCCTTCTTGGCCAGCACATCGGCGCTCAACTGACGCAGCACGCCGATGTCGTCGATGACATAGAACGAACGGCCATGCGTACCGGCAATGAGGTCGCCCTCCTTGATGGCCAGATCGTGCACGGGCACGATGGGCATGTTGCGCTGCATCGAGAACCAGGTTGCACCGTCATCAAGTGACGCCCAGATGCCGCGCTCGGTGCCGGCAAAGAGCAGGCCCGGACGGACTTCGTCTTCGCGAATGACGCGCGTGAATTCGTGCGCCGGGATGCCATTGGCCTTGCCGCTGCCGTCGATGCGCGTCCAGGTCTTGCCGAAGTCCGTGGTCTTGAAGAGGTAGGGCTCGTTGTCATCCATCTGGAAGCGATTCGCGGCCACATACGCCGTGCCGGCGTTGAAGCGCGAGGCTTCGATGATGGAGATGCGCGCCCACTCACGCTCCTTGAGCAGCGGCGGCGTGACGTTGGTCCAGCTCACGCCCCCGTTGCGCGTGACGTGCACGAGGCCGTCGTCGGTACCGGCCCAGATGGTGCCCTTGAGCACCGGCGACTCGGCAATGGCGAACACCGTGCCGTAGTACTCGACGCTGGTCTGGTCCTTGGTGATGGGTCCGCCCGAGGGGCCCAGCGTGCGCGGATCGTTGCGCGAGAGGTCGGGGCTGATGGCCGTGTAGCTGTCACCCTCGTTCGTGGTCTTGAAGAGCACGCTCGAGCCCACATACAGCGTGCGCGGGTCATGCGGGCTCACGACGATGGGGAAGGTCCACTGCATGCGGTACTTGGCATCCTTCGCATCGTGACCCATGGGGTTGAGCGGCCACGGATTCACATCGCGCGTCATGCCGGTGCGCATGTCCTTGCGCGTGAGATAGCCGCCGTAGCTGCCGGCAAACACGATGTCCGGATTGTTGGGCAGCGCGGCAATGAAGCCCGACTCACCACCACCCGCGTCCTTCCACATGTCGATGGTGATGCCACCCGGTGCGCGCGACGGACCGCAGAGCGTGCTGTTGTCCTGCTGCGCGCCGCAGATCTGATACGGGAAGTGGTTCGTGGTGGTGACGTGATAGAACTGCGCCGTGGCGAAGTCGAGATCGGTGAAGGTCTTGCCCCCGTCGGTCGTGACGTTGGCGCCGCCGTCATTGGCCTCGATCATGCGGTTCGGATCATCCGGCGCAATCCAGAGATCGTGCGAATCGCTGTGCCCCGTGTTGATGTTGCTCCAGGTCTTGCCACCATCGCGCGACACCTGGAACTGCACGTTGCTGGCGTACACCACGTCGGGGTTCTTGGGGTCAGCGTAGATCTTGGTGTAGTACCACGCGCGCTGACGCAGTTTGCGTTCGTCGTTGACGCGCTGCCACGTCGCGCCGGCGTCGTCAGAGCGGTACACGCCGCCCTCATCGGCTTCGATGAGCGCATACACACGGCGGCCGTTGCCGCTCACGCTGATACCGATGTTGCCCCAGAGGCCCTTGGGCAGGCCGGGGTTCTTCGTGATTTCCGTCCAGGTGTCACCACCGTCGGTGGTCTTGAACATGCCCGACCCCTTCCCGCCCGACACCAGCATCCACGGCTTGCGATGCGCCTGCCAGAAGCCGGCGTAGAGCACGTTGGGGTTGGTGGGGTCCATGACGAGGTCGGCCGCGCCGGTGGAATCGTCGCGGAAGAGCACCTTCTGCCAGGACTTGCCACCGTCCTTGCTGCGGAAGATGCCACGCTCGGCGTTGGGGCCCCACACATGACCCTGTGCCGCCACGTAGACGAGATCCGGGTTGGTGGGATGCACACGCACCTTGGCGATCTGGCGCGTGTCATTGAGGCCGATGTTGGTCCAGGTCTTTCCACCGTCGGTGGTCTTCCACATGCCGTCACCGTGCGACACGTTGCCGCGAATGGCGAACTCGCCGCCGCCCACGTACACGACGTCGGGATTGCTGGGAGCCACCGCCACCGCGCCAATGGTGCCGCCGAAGTACTTGTCAGTCATCGGCGTCCAGTTCTTGCCGCCGTCGGTGGTCTTGAAGACGCCGCCGCCCACGGTGCCCATCCAGTATTCCTGCGGACGGGCCACCGAACCGGCCGCCGCCACCGAGCGACCGCCACGGTAGGGACCAATCTCACGCCAACGGATGGCGGACAGCGCGGCCGTGTCGAAGCCAGCCGCCAGGGCCGGCACTGCCGCCCGTTGGGCCACTACCGTCGGCCGCGTGGCCGCGGGACGGGTTTGGGCGGCGAGGGGGAAGAGAGGCAGGGCAGCCGTAACCAGGGCTGCCGTGCGCACGAACGCGTGCTTCACGGCTGAAACCTCCAAAGGTGGGAAAGAGCCCGTTCATCTGGCGTTAAGCTCTCTCTGGCAACGCTGGAGCGGGAGGGAGCGCTGAAAACCGGCCAATTCCGGCTGAAACCGGGACCAACCGACTGGCGTAGGCACTATCGAAGTGATATCACTTCAATACCAACCCGTTCCACTCCCCTCCAGGAGTTCCTGCAATGCTCCGTGAAACGACCCCTCGCCCCACCCCCGGCATCCTGATGGCGGGTGTTCTCGTCCTCGGCATCGCGGCCGGGGCGGCGATCTTCATCTTTGGCGCCCGCTCCAAGAACCTGCCGCAGCTCTTCACCGGGCTGGGCGTTCTCACCGTGGCCTTTCTTGGTCTGCCTGGCCTCTTCACCGTGGCCCCCAACGAAGGCAAGGTGCTGACCCTCTTTGGCAACTACCGCGGCACCGAGCGGCGCCCCGGGCTCTGGTGGGTCAATCCGTTCATGAGCAAGCAGACGGTGTCGCTGCGTGTGCGGAACTTCGAGACCAACAAGCTCAAGGTGAACGACGCGCGCTCGAACCCGGTGGAAATCGGCGCCATCGTGGTCTGGAAGGTCATCGACACGGCCGAAGCGGTGTTCGAGGTGAACGACTACGTACAATACGTGTCGGTGCAGAGTGAGTCGGCGCTGCGCGCGCTGGCCTCCTCGTATCCCTACGATGCGCACGGCACCGACGAGATCACGCTCAGCACGCACACGGCGGAGGTATCCAAGGGGCTCATGGAAGCGCTGCACGAGCGGCTGGCCAAGGCCGGCGTGGACGTGATTGAAGCGCGCATCAGTCACCTGGCCTACGCGCCCGAGATCGCGGCGGCCATGCTGCAGCGCCAGCAGGCCAGTGCCATCGTGGCGGCGCGCCAGACCATCGTGGAAGGCGCGGTGGGCATGGTGGAGATGGCGCTCGACTCCCTGCGGGAGAAGAACATCATCGACCTCGATGGCGAGCGGCGCGCGGCCATGGTGAGCAACCTGCTCGTCGTGCTCTGCTCCGATCGTGCGGCGCAGCCGGTGGTGAACACCGGATCGCTGTACACCTGAATCTCTTGACGGACCGACCGGATCATGGCTGATCGCAAGTCGTTTCTCCTGCGCGTGGACCGCGAGGTGCTGGACGCGGTGCAGCGTTGGGCCAACGACGATCTGCGCAGCCTCAACGGGCAGATCGAATTTCTGCTGCGGCGCGCGCTCCGCGATGCGGGGCGCGCGCCGAAGGCCGGTCCTGCCGTGTCCCCTCAGCCGGACGACGCGTCGCCCGCGTCGGCCCGTGATTTGCCCTCACCTCCAGTGTCCGATTCGGAGTCGTCATGATTTTCGTGCGTCTATCCCGCGGTGGTCGTTTGGTGTGGGGCATGTTGGTGCTGGTGGTGCTGGCGCTCGCCGCCGGACTGCTCATGCCGCGTGCGATCCGCTCACAGTCGGCGCCGGCGTCCGGCAGCGGCGCGATGCAGTACGTGTATCTGCTGGGCAAGGACACGCTCGCCACGGAACGCGTCACACTCACCAGTGAGGCGGCCCACGGTGTGCTGCAGTATCGCAATCAGCCGCGTGTGGAGTGGTCGCATGCGATGAGCAACGGGCGACTCGGCGCACTGACACTCAAGGTCTTTGCCCCGGGCGCTGCGGAGGGCGCCGCAGCGGTGCAGGAGTTTGTCTTCACGCCACAGGGCGACAGTGTGATTGTGTCCATCACGCAGGGCGGCCGCAGTCAGCAGCAGGTGGCGCGCAGCCAGGCTGGCGCGCTGCCGGTGATGGGCCGGTCCGTGTTTCACACGGCGCTGCTCACCGCGCAGGCCAGGCGACTCGCGCTTGCGTCGGCGCCCCTGTTCATGACATCGGGCGGACAAACCATGGAGGCCACGTTTGCCTTCCGTGGCGACACCAGCACCACCACGCTTGCCGGCCTGGCCATTCAGGCGGTGTGGTCGAACGGCGTGCCGGTTGAGATTCTGGTGCCCGCGCAGAATCTGCGGGCTGTGCGTGTCGCGTCGTCTGCGCCCGCGCTGCCCAGCACGGCCGAGGTCATCAGCTACGCCGCGCCAGCCAATGCGCCATATACGTCAGAAGACGTGATCATCCCCACGCCGCATGGTTTCTCTCTCGCCGGCACGCTCACGCGTCCGCGAGGTGTGAGTGGCCGAGTTCCGGTGGTGGTCACCATCAGCGGCAGCGGGCCGCAGGACCGGGACTCGCGCATCGCCACGGTGCGTGGCTACGCGCCGTTCCGTGATTTTGCCGATACGCTGGGACGCCGCGGCATTGCGGTGCTGCGCTACGACGACCGCGGTGTGGGTGCGAGCGGCGGCAAGGGTGCGCTGCGTGACACGGCCACCAGCGCCGACTTTGCCGACGACGTGGCCAGTGTGGTGGCGTATCTGCGCACGCGGCCCGACGTGGACAGCACGCGCATCGCCCTCTTGGGCCACAGTGAAGGTGGACTGATTGCGCCGCTGGCGGCGGTGGCCGATGCGCGCGTTCGAGCGGTCGTGCTGCTGGCAGGGCCGGCGTACAATGGGCGGCGCATTCTGGAGTATCAGAACGGTCTGGGTATCGCAGCCGCACCCGGACTCAGCGATCGCCAGCGCGACTCGTTGCGCGCCACGGTGCCCGCCGCGCTCGATTCGCTGGCTCGCAGCAACCGGTGGATGGGCTACTTCATGGCCACCGATCCGCTGGCCACAGTGCGTCGGCTGCGGCAGCCGGTGCTGATTGTACAGGGCGACACGGACATGCAGGTCACACCCGAGCAGGCGGATACGCTGGCCGCCACCATTCGGGCAGCGGGGAATCGTCAGGTCACGCTGCGGCGCTTTCCGAACACGAATCATCTGCTGCTCGATGACCCGTCGGGCGCGCCGCAGGGATACGCGCGACTGGCGACGGTGCGTGTGCGCCCCGAAGTGCTCGGCAGTGTCGCCGACTGGCTGGTGCAGACGCTCAGGCGCTGAGAGGCCACAACGCGTATTTTGCTGCTTGGTGGGTGGTTTCTCCCAACATTGACCCAATCGGAGTTTTCATGTTTTTCGTTCGTTCTTCGCGTGGTGGTGGTTGCGTGTGGGGCATGGTGGTGACGGTGCTGACCGCCGTCGCCGGACTGTCAATGCCGCGTGCGGTACGCGCACAGTCTGCGCCGACAGCCGGTGACGGTGCGATGCGGTATGTGTATTTGCGTGGCAACGACACTATAGCCACAGAAGCCATCACAATTGACCCGCGCGCGATTGCTGGCGTACTCGACCTGCGAGGGCAGGTGCGTATCGAGTGGCAGCATGTTGTATCGGCCGACGGCGTGACACTTGGTCCGCTGAACCTTTCGGTGTTTGCACCTGGTTCACCGAGTGGCAGTCCGGCAATACAGCGCTTTGTATTCACTCAGGCTGCGGACAGCATGGTGATGGAAGGCACGGCGTCCGGCCTCTCGCAGCGGAAGGCTGCACCCTCTCGCTCTGGGACCACCCCGTTGATCAATCAATCGGCGCTGCACATGGCGCTGATTACCTCTATGGCTCGAAAGCTTGGCCGCAGTACGCTGCCGATCTTTACGACAAATGATGGGCAAACGATGGACCTTGCGGTTGCTGGTGCGGGAGACAGCACGGTCAGCACATTGGCGGGTCTGTCCATCGTAACTGAATGGCGGGACGGGGCTCCACACCAAATACGCCTCGCCGCACAGAGATTGCGAATCGTGCGCACGGAGTCGGCGTCGAGCGTGGCGCCCTCCCCGACAACATTGAGCTACGCCGCGCCCGCCGACGCACCGTACATGTCCGAAGACGTGATCATTCCCACGCCGCATGGTTTCTCTCTCGCCGGCACACTCACGCGGCCACGTGGCGCACGTGGACCGGTGCCGGTGGTGGTCACCATCGGTGGCAGTGGGCCGCAGGATCGCGACTCGCGCAGCGCCACGGTGCGTGGCTACGCGCCGTTCCGTGATTTTGCCGATACGCTGGGCCGTCGTGGCATTGCCGTGCTGCGTTACGACGACCGCGGCGTGGGCGCGAGCGGTGGCCGGGGCGCGCTGCGCGATACGGCTACCAGTGCTGACTTTGCCGACGACGTAGCCAGCGTGGTGGCGTATCTGCGTACGCGCCAGGACGTCGATCCGCGGCGCATCGCCTTGGCAGGACACAGTGAGGGCGGCATCATCGCACCTATGATCGCCGCGCGTGATTCTGGTATTGCCGCAGTCGTCCTGATTGCTGCACCGGCAGAGAAGGGGCGGGACATTGCGAAGCATCAGATTCGCATCATGCTGGACGCCGACTCACTGTTGCCCCCCGCCCAGCGCGACTCGATCATCGGCACCGTGCCCGGTAGGCAAGACGTGGCGGTCCGCACGGCAGACCCGTGGACGCGTTTCTGGCTGACCTACGACCCCATCCCGGCGCTGCAGTTGATGAAGCAGCCGGTGCTCATCCTGCAGGGCGCAACGGATACTCAGGTGCCGGTAGACCAGGCGGGCTTGGTGCAACGTGCGCTCAGAGAGTCCGGCAACTCGAAGGTGACCGTCAGAGTCTTCCCGGAGGTCAATCACCTCATGGTGCATGACACGTCTGGCCTCGTGTTCAACTATGGGAAGCTGAGGGACCTGCGAGTTCGTGGTGACGTACGGGGCGCACTGGCCGACTGGCTGGTGCAGACGCTCAGGCCCTGACCCGATTCATCGCGCCCGACGGGGCGCTCGGTTACGACACAGCGCCGAGGTCCACAGGACGACCTCGGCGCTGATTAGTTTTCCGGGATGCGTCTTCCCTCCCGGCGATTGCTCGCCCCGCTTGGTCTGCTGATTCTGGCTGGCCTCAGTCCTGCGCGCCTGGGCGCGCAGACCGCGTCTGCCTCAACCGCCAGCTACGTATATCTGCGCGCTGGCGACACACTGGGCACCGAAGCGCTCAGCGTGCAGGCGGGGCAGTCCACGGGACGACTGGCCATGCGCAATCAGCCGCTCATCGAGTGGACGCACTACCGCCAGGCCAACAACCGGCTCGGTGCGCTGCGCATTCGGGTATTGCAAACGCCCACGAGTACCACGGCCATTCAGGACGTGACCTTTGCCATTGCCGGCGACTCGCTGCGCGTGGCCATCACCACCGGCAAGACGGTGAGCCAGCAGGCCGTGCAGGTGCCGATGCCCGACGTGGTGCCGTTGGTGAACGCCTCGGTGCTGCATACGGCCTTTGTGGCCGACTACGGCAAGCGCCGCGAGCTCGATCGCATCCCCGTCGTGCTCACCACCGGCGCGCAGACGGCACTGGCGGAGCTCGCGCAGCAGAGCGGCAAGAGTGTGCTGACCCTCGGCAAGACCGTGTACACGATCACGTGGGCCAAGGACGGGTTGCCGGAGACGGTGGATATTCCAAATCAGAATTCGCGGATAGTGCGCTTAAGGTGAACACAGCGGTCAAGGTCCGGGTGCGCGATCCGCAGTCCTGCGACGTGAGCCGTGGGTGATGGGTGTGAGTGGCTTGGCGGCGGGATCGCGCGATCCACAACTTCCGGATCGCGTGATGCGGAAGCATGAACCACGCAAACTCACCACCCACAGCTCACAGCCCAAGACTGCGGATGGCGCACCCCGACCCCGACTGCTGTTCCGACAAGCGCCCGCCTCTAATCCCGAATTAACAACATTTCCCCCCGCGACCGCGTTATTTCGTCGTCCCGGGTGATCTTGCCCCGGGCGTCGTTTCCCACCGACAGCTCGGTACCATGCGATTCCTTCCCCTCACGCTCGCAGCCGCCGGCATGACCCTCGGCGCCTGCGCTCCCAAGCCCAAGCCGGCCCCCGCGCCGACGCCCACTCCCAACCAGACCGGCCCGCGTGGCGGTGCGGCTCCGGGTGGCACGTCCGGTAACGGCGCCGCCCAGCCCCCCGCCGGCGGCGGTGGCGGTGCCGGCGGCGCTCAGGCCGGCCAGGACCCCCAGCCACGCCCCTACGCCAGCATCGTCACCGGCCGCGCCGTCACCAAGAACGGTGTGTTCAAGGTGCATCAGGTGGGATCGCGTCTGTTCTTCGAGATTCCGCGCGCGGAACTCGGCAAGGACTTCGTCATCGTCAGCACGCTGGCCGGCACACCCAATGAGATCGGCCTACGTGGCACGCAGGGCGGCAACAACGTCGTGCGCTTCGAACGCCGCGACCATCGCATCCTGCTGCGCGAGGCGCGCTATCGCGACATCATCAGCGACACGGCGGCCTCGCAGCGTCTGGCCGCCGAACTGATTGGTGTCACACGCATCCTCGCCGCGCTCAACGTGGAGGCCTACGGCCCCGACAGTGCGGCCGTGGTGGAAGTCACCCGGCTGTTCACGGGCGGCGTACCGGAGTACACGGCGCTGGGCGCGCGCGCGCAGGTGGACGCGGCGCGCAGTTACGTGGAGAAGTTCTCCGCCTACGCCCGCAACGTGAACGTGACCGCCGTGCAGACCTTCACGCCGCAGGGTGGTGCGCCCGGCGGCGGGCCTGGCGGTGGCAACGCGGCCGCAGCCGGCCCGACCACCGAGAAGTACACCTTCTCCGTGGCCAAGCTGCCCGAGAATCCCATGATGCCGCGTCTGCTCGACGAGCGCGTGGGCTACTTCGGCGTCACGCAGCGTGACTTCAGCGGCGCCACGCAGCGCGTCGAGACCAAGCGCTACATCGGCCGCTGGCGTCTCGAGTGCAGCGACCAGAAGGTGGGCAATCTCTGCGTACCCAAGAAGCCCATCACCTACTATCTCGACCCGGCCACACCGGCCTGGCTCAAGCCCTGGATTCGCAAGGGCATCGAGGAGTGGCAGCCCGCGTTCGAAGCCGCCGGTTTCCACAAGGGTATCGTGGCCGCCGAAGCGCCGGCCAACGATCCCGACTTCAGCGGCGAAGACGCGACCGTGAGCATGGTGCGCTGGCTGCCCTCGGCCACCGAGAACGCCGTGGGTCCGTCGCTGCGCGATCCGCGCACGGGTGAGATTCTCGACGCCGACGTGCAGACGTATCTCAACGTCATGAACCTCACGCGGTCCTGGTACTTCACGCAGGTGGGCCATCTCGACCCGCGCGCGCAGAAGCTGCCCTTCCCGGACACGCTGACGGGCCGCCTGCTGCAGTACGTGACGGCGCACGAAGTGGGTCACACGCTCGGCTTCCCGCACAACTTCAAGGCGAGCTCCATGTATCCCGTGGACTCGGTGCGCAGCCGCACGTTCGTGAAGAAGATGGGTCACACGCCCACCCTCATGGACTACTCGCGCTTCAACTATGTGGCGCAGCCCGAGGACAACATCGACCTCGAGGACCTGATCCCGAAGGTCGGTCCTTACGATCACTACGCCGTCATGTGGGGCTACACGCCCATTGCGAACGCGCGCACGCCGGAAGCCGAACTGCCCACGCTCGACAAGTGGGCGCGCATGCAGGACAGCATTCCGTGGTATCGCTTCTCGGGTGACAACGGCGCGGCTGGCCCCGACCCGGGTGAGCAGTCGGAGGCCGTGGGCGATGCGGATGCCGTGAAGGCCACCACGTTGGGCGTGAAGAACCTCAAGCGCACCATGGCCATGCTGGAGAAGGCCACGGCGTGGAAGGAAGGCAGCACCTTCGATGACCTCGAAGAACTCTACGGCCGCACGGTGGGGCAGTGGGCCACCGAGATGGGCCATGTGGCGCGTATCGTGGGCGGACAGTACAAGCAGGAGAAGCGCGTGGGGCAGAGCGGCCCGGTGTTCACACCGGTGGAGCCGGCGCGGCAGAAGGCGGCGGTGCAGTACCTCCTCGACAACGCCTACACCACGCCCACCTGGTTGCTCGACCGCAGCATCCTGAGCAAGCTCGAGCCCAGCGGCAGTCTCAATCGGGTGGGCAATGCCCAGGTGCGTTCGCTCGGCAGCCTGCTGTCCAACGATCGCTTGCAGCGCATGCTCGAGTTCGAGGCGCTGGCGGTCAACAAGCGTGATGTGTATCCGGTGGCCAGCTTCCTCGCCGACGTGCGCGCCGGTCTGTGGAAGGAGCTGAGCAGCGGCGCGCCCATCGATGCGTTCCGCCGCCGGTTGCAGCGTGTGTATCTCGAGACCATGAACACCAAGATCAACCCGCCGGCTCCGGCCCCGGGTGGTCAGGGTGGTGGTGGTGGCTTCGGCCAGCAGGCGCCGGTCGGCACGGCCGACTTCCGTCCGATTCTCAAGGCCGAGATGCGGGCGCTCGACGCGTCGCTGGCCGCGGCCATTGGCCGCACGAGCGACACGATGACCCGCGCGCATCTGCAGGACGCGCGGGATCAGATCAAGAAGATGCTGAGCACGGAGAAGTAAGTCTCAGCGTTTTGGTCAATCTGCACGCATGTTGAACGGGGCGGGACGCGAGGCGCGTCCCGCCCCGCTTTGCCAGAGACTCATCCCACCTTCCCCTGGAGTCCATGATGCCTCGCCCCATCCCGCGATTTCTGCTGAGCGTGCTCGCCCTGCCCTGCCTCGCGGTGTCGCTCGGCGCACAAGCCGCGGGCTCGGGTGCCGCGTCTGCAGCGGGTGGCGTGCCCCCCGAGCAGCGCGCGGCGCAACGCGCGGCGCAGGCCAACAAGCCGCGCAGCATCGAAGGCATCAACACGGTATGGCTCGAAGAGCTGACCCGACCCGAGTTCCGCGATCTGCTCAAGGATGGCTACACCACCGTGCTGATCATGACGGGTGGCGTCGAAAACAACGACGACAACCTCTCCATGAACAAGCACAATATCAACAACCGGCTGCTCGGCGAGATGATCGCGCGCCGCCTGGGCAAGACGCTGGTGGCGCCGCTGGTCACGCTGGAGCCGGGCAATGCCGGATCGGCCATTCAGCCCGGCCGCGCCGGACCGATGCTGTCGCAGGCCACGTACACCGCGATGCTGTTCGACATGGGCAACTACCTGCGCAGCATGGGCTTCACGGAGATCTACTATCTCGGCGACAGCGGCGGCAACGCGCGGGGCATGCAGGCGGCCGCTGATTCGCTGACCAAGCTGTACGCCGACAGTCCGGACAAGGTGTACTTCAAGCATGTGCCCGAGTACTACAACCACACGAGCGTGGTGCAGCCGTACATCCAGAACGACCTCAAGATCCCCGAGGGCATCAAGATCGGTGCCAGCACCGGAACCAGCGGGTTGCACGAGGAACTGGGCATCGACGCCACGCTGGCCCTCGCCGATCCGGTGAGTATCCGCTACGAGCAGCGCAAGAAGGTGGGGCAGGACGAGATCAACGGCATCAAGTTCCAGTCCCTCGAGTGGCTGCAGGACCTCGGCCGCAAGGTTGCCGACCTGCGGGTGACCACGACGGTCAACGCCATCGCTGCGTACCGGGCGAGTGTCGGACGAAAGTAACCATCGTACGCGCCACGGGTTGAGCATGGGCTGTAAGTTCATCCCATGCCCAGCCCGGTTATCTCCCGATACTTTTCCGCGCCGTCCAGCGAACGCGGCGAGGCGATTGCACGTGGGTCTGCCGTTCGCCTTCTCGAAATCAGTGATACGCTGGCCGTCGCCGAGGTGGATGGCAGCGAGACGTACTTTGTGGAGGTCGCGGTCACCAAGAAACGGGCAGAGCTTGGGTGCTCCTGCCCCCATGCAGACGACGGCAACTTCTGCAAACATCTGTGGGCCACACTGCGTCTACTCGAACGTTCAACCTCGGCTGCGGCACTCAATGCCGCGCTGAACAACGCTACGAGTGTCCGGCTCGTACCGGTGGCGTGGACTGAGGAAGGGTTCGAGGTGCCGGAGGACGAGGACGATACCTTCGACGATGATGGGTACGAGTTGGTCGAAGATGTCGAGGTCCCTTCCAGCGGGTTGCGCTCGCACCAAAGGGCTCCGTACCCAACGGTTCAGCCGGCAGTACCGCTCTGGCACAGTGTCATTGATCGCGCCACATGGGCGATGCGGGCGGAGCAGGAAGCACGTATTGCTCGGCAAACGACACGCACAGCTCGCAACTCCTGGCCGGATGATCGTCGTATCGTATATGTGATCGACGCCAGCGTGGTCTCGTTTGGGCCGCTGCACGTTCTGATTGAAGTGATGACCGAACGGAGAGGTCGGGATGGGACGTGGTCGACTCCGAAGAAGTTCGGCTTCACTACCGAGGTATGGCTGACGGCTCCCGACCCGCGGGATCAGCTGGTAGCGCGCGCCTTGCTCGGCGTGTCCCCCATTCCGGGTTATGGCAATGCGCGCGCCACATTCACCGTGGGACAGCACGCCATCGGGGCACTCCTCCCTCTCCTCAATGCCACGGGCCAGTTGCGTGTGCGCCTCGCTGGATCGCCACCGGAGTATCGCGACGCGCAGTATGTAGCCGAGTCGGCAGATGAGCCGTGGCGCGTGGTGGTATCGGTTGGGGAGCGGACGTCGGCGTATGCTTTGAGTGCGAGTCTGGTGCGCAGCAACCAGCGCCGTGCCCTGAGCGACGCCCTGTGGATCCATCCCGCCGGCCTCTGTCTCTTCGACGACCAATTGTCACACGTGGACTGGAAGCAACAGTGGGCGCTGGCAAGTCCCCTGTGGGATTTGCACCAGATTCCGGTTGGCGACAATCCCGCACCGTTGCTGGAGCGGATCTTTGCCATGCCACAGGTGCCGACCCTTGAGCTTCCTTCTGACTGGCAGATAGAAACAGTACAGACCGCGCCAGTGCCTGGTGTGCGCTTTGTGCCCGACCCTGAACCGTGGCGTCGCTACAACGCCGGGCCGATGGTGGCCGTGCAACTGGCCTTTCGGTACGGACAGACCGAGGTTGGTGTAGACGATGCCGTCACGACGTGTTTTGATGCGCCTTCGCGGCGGCTCATTCACCGTGACCCGGAGTCGGAACGCGCTGCCGTCGTCCGACTTCAGCAACTTGGAATCTCGGCGCCCCGTCAGGCGCGACCGTACGGTGGCATGACCGCAGCCCCCATGCTGCTGGCGCGCACCGGCATGCGACGTTTGGCACAGCAATTGGCCAGCGAGGGCTGGTGGGTGGAGGCCGATGGGCGCGCCTTCCGTGCACCGGGGGCGGTGCAGGCGCGTGTGCGCTCCGGTATCGACTGGTTCGACCTCGATGGTACCGTGTCGTATGGCGATCTGCAGGTGCCACTCGTCGACGTGTTGGAGGCAAAGCGGCGCGGCGACGATCTGCTGACGCTCCCTGATGGTGGGGTCGGTCTGTTACCCGACGAATGGTTGCGCAGCCTTGGACCACTGTTGGCCAGTGGCGAGCGCCAAGCGCAAAGCACGCGCTTCCGTCGATCGCAGCTTGCGCTGCTGGATGCACTGCTCGCGAGTCTGCCCGAAGTCGATGTCGACGCGGTGTACACACAGCAGCGGGACGCCCTCCGCCGCTTTGAGCGGGTGGCACCGGCAACGCCTCCACCGTCGTTCGTTGGCGCGCTGCGTCCGTATCAGCAGGATGGCCTCGGTTGGATGCACTTCTTGCGGCAGTTCGGGTTTGGCGGATGTCTGGCAGACGACATGGGATTGGGCAAGACGGTGCAGGTGCTGGCCCTCCTGGAAAGCCGTCGTGTGGATGGCTGTGGTCCCTCGCTCGTAGTGGTTCCCCGTTCCCTGGTATTCAACTGGCGATCCGAAGCGGCCCGCTTTGCGCCGTCGCTGCGCGTGGTGGATTGGAGTAGCGCCGCCCGGCACGACTCGTCTTTCGACGCCGAAGGTGTGGACGTGGCGTTGGTGACCTACGGAACGCTGCGCCGCGATGCCGTACACTTGGCCGAGATTGCGTTCGACTACGTGATTCTTGATGAGGCCCAAGCCATCAAGAATCAGGGTACCGCCACGGCCAAGGCCTGTCGCGTATTGCAGGCGTCGCACAGACTGGCGATGACCGGTACGCCGGTCGAAAACCGACTCGAGGAGTTGTGGAGTCTCATCGACTTCCTCAATCCCGGCATGCTGGGCCACTCGGCGCGCTTCATTTCTTCGCTCCGGCAGGGATCCGCCGAGCCTGGAGTGAGCGACGCGTTGTCGCGTGCCCTGCGTCCGGTCATCATGCGGCGCAGCAAGACGGACGTGGCGCCGGAACTGCCGGCGCGCATTGAACGCACGTTGGAAGTGGAAATGGAGCCAAAGCAACGCGCGTTCTACGAGCAGCTTCGGAAGAAGGTGCGGGCGGAAGTCCTGGCGACAGTCGAATCGCAGGGGCTGGCCAAGTCGAAGTTGCACGTACTGGAGGGCTTGTTGCGCCTGAGGCAGGCCGCGTGTCACCCGGTATTGGCCGATCCGCGCAAGAGCGCGCTGCCGAGCGCCAAGCTCGATGCATTGTTACCAACGCTTGTCGAAGTGGCAGCTGAAGGCCACAAGGCCCTCGTGTTCTCGCAGTTCACGTCGCTGCTCGCACTGGTGCGCAACGCACTCGATGCCGCGGGCATTGCCTACGAGTATCTCGACGGAAGGACGAAGGACCGACAGGCGCGTGTACAGCGATTTCAGCAGGAGAAGGACCTGCCGGTTTTTCTCATCAGTCTCAAGGCGGGCGGTCATGGCCTCAACCTCACCGCCGCCGATTTCGTGTACCTGCTCGATCCGTGGTGGAATCCGGCGGTGGAAGCGCAGGCCATCGATCGGGCGCACCGTATTGGTCGCACGCGGCCAGTCGTGGCGACGCGGTTGGTGGCGCGCGACACCATCGAGGAGAAGATCCTCGCCCTGCAGGCAAACAAGCGGGCGTTGGCGGATGCCATTCTCTCCGGTGATCGGGGTGGATTGGCGTCCATTGGCCGCGAGGAACTGGAGTTGCTGTTGAGTTGACGCGTCATGGGCTCGTGGCAAGTGCCTCACCCTTTCAGCACTAGCCTGTCGATCATCAATTGCGTTGACGCTCCTTCCCGAGCCGCTCCGCGAGTCGCTGACGCGCCAGGGCCGCATACTCGCGGCAGGCAGACGGATTGCGCAGCGCGTTGGCATCCCCTGCGTCCCGCCTGGCCAGTTTGTCGAACAAACTGACTGCGCCAGGATGCGGCACGATCAGCACATCACAGGGCAGGCTTTCAATGCGCGCATGTCCACGCTCGAAGTCGGCAATGCCGCTCGGATAGCGTGTGCTGCCGGTGAACTTGAATCCGTCTTCGGAGATAGGAGACTGGCTGTCGGCATACGCCATGTCCCAACACACGCCACCGTCGCAGCTGCGCCATGTCCAACTCGTGCCACCGGGTGTATGGCCACCCGTGAAATGGGCGGTGAGCGCGAGATCTCCCAGACGAACCACCTGCCGGTCGCTCAGTTCACGCGCGGCGCGCACACCGGGAAACGGGAGATACAATCCGAACTGCGGATCGTCCGGCAGCGACGTGCCCATGCGCAGCACCTTGGCGCTCCACGGGTGCAGGACCGCCTCGGCGCCGGACGCGCGCTGCAGTGCCGCCAGGCCACCCGCATGATCGAAGTGCGCGTGTGAGTTGAGCAGCAGCTTCACGTCTTCGAGCTTGAAGCCCAGCGCGCGAATACTGGCGGCAATGAGCGGAGCCGATTCGGGCAGCCCGCCGTCGATAAGCACATGGCCTGCCGGCGATGTAATCAGCATGGCACTCAGGCCGCGCGTGCCCACATACCAGGTGTTGCCATGCACACGAAACGGGCGTTGCGGCTCGTTCCATTCGGCACAGCCGTCGCAGCGCGTGGCACTGACGTCGACGGGCTCCGGGCTCTTGCCCTGTGCGTGCACTGCGTTGGGAGGCAAAGCGGTCTGGACGACAAGTCCAGTCAGAAAAGCGGCGACTTGACCTGCACGCGGGAGGAACCGTTGCATGCGCTTGAGCGGCGTGATGGTGGGTGGAATCGGGGAGAGAAGGCAGGATCCACTACCACGGCCAATTCGACAAGGTTTCGTCCGTTGGTCTCCCCTGCCGATCGCGTGCTTTTGGCCGTAAACTGCAGTCACCTCGCCAACGGCGCGGTTCGTCCCTCCCTCTTTTTTTCAGGTTCAATGCGCTTTCGCCTCCTGCCGCTCGCGGTGACCGGGCTCGCGCTCGGTGCCTGCCGCTCGGCACCGAAGCCCGCTGCCTCTCCTGCCCCGGGCAATCGTCCCACCGCCAACACCACGGCCCGCCCGACCAACGCGCCGGGTGGCCCCACCACGCCGACCGGTCAGCCGCCCGCTGGTGGCGCGCCCAATCTCGCTCAGCTCGCCGGTGCCCTCGGCGGCGGTCAGGGCGAGCCAAATCCGCGCCCCTATGCCTCCGTCATCACCGCACGCGCCAAGAGCAAGAAGGGCGTGTTCGACGTGCATCAGGTGGGCGCGCGCCTCTACTTCGAGATTCCCGCGTCGCAGCTGAGCAAGGACTTCCTCGTCACCACCGTGCTCGCGGGCACGAACGAAGCCATCTCGGGCAGCCTTTATGGCCCGGAGCGCGTCATCCGCTTCGATCGGCGCGAGAATCGCATCGACGTGCGTGAGGCCAGCTATCTCAACGTGGCCTCGGACAGCGCGCAGCAGTCGCGTCAGGCCATGGACCTCATCTCCATCTTCCCCATCATCGCCACGCTCAACGTGGAGTCGTACGGGAAGGACAGCAGTGTCGTGGTGGATGTGACGCGCATGTTCACCGGCGGCGTGCAGGAGTTCACCGCCCGCGGCCGCCGCGCCACGGTGGACGCCGCGCGCTCCTACGTGGACAAGTTTGCGGCGTTCTCGCGCAACGTGAACGTGACGGCCGTGCAGACCTACACGCCGGCTCCCGGCGGCGCCAATCCACTGGCCGGTCTGCCCATTCCGGGTCTGGGCGGCGCCACGGGCCGCGCGGTCACCGAAGCGTTCACGTTCTCCATCGTGCGGCTGCCCGACGAGCCCATGATGCCGCGTCTCTACGACCGCCGCGTGGGTTACTTCATCACGCCCAAGCGCGACTTCGGTTCACGGGAGCAGCGTGTGGTGTCGCGCGACTACATCAAGCGCTGGCGCCTCGAGTGCAGTGAGCAGAAGCAGGGTAACCTGTGCGTGCCGAAGAAGCCCATCACGTACTACGTCGACCCGGCCACGCCCGAATACCTCAAGCCGTTCATTCGTGCGGGCATTGAGGAGTGGCAGCAGGCGTTCGAAGCTGCCGGCTTTGCCAAGGGCATCGTGGCGGCCGATGTGCCGGCCAACAATCCCGACGTGTCGGGTGAAGACGCGAGCGTGACGATGGTGCGCTGGCTGCCGTCGCCGACGGCCAACGCGCAGGGCCCGAGCCTTGTCGATCCGCGCACCGGCGAGATCCTCGACGCCGACGTGCAGATGTATCACAACATTCTCGACCTGCAGCGTGAGTGGTACTTCTCGCAGGTGGGCCATCTCGACCCGCGCGCGCAGAAGTTCCCCTTCCCCGACTCCCTGATGGGTCGTCTGGTGCAGTTCGTGGTGGCGCACGAAGTCGGTCACACGCTTGGCTTCCGCCACAACTTCAAGGGCAGCTCGATGTACCCGCTCGACTCCATCCGCAGCAAGACCTGGGTGGCAAAGATGGGGCACTCGCCGAGCATCATGGACTACGCGCGTTTCAACTACGTCGCGCAGCCTGAGGACAATCTCCCGCTCGAGTCGCTGGTCCCGAAGGTCGGCCCGTACGATCTCTACGCCACCATGTGGGGGTACAAGCCCATTCCCGGTGCGCGCACGCCCGATGCCGAACTGCCGACGCTCGACGAGTGGTCGCGCATGCAGGACGCGACGCCCTGGTACCGCTTTGCCGACGACGCCAGCGCAGGTCAGGCCGATCCGGGTGAACAGACCGAAGCCGTGGGTGATGCCGATGCCGTGCGTGCGAGCACGCTGGGCTTCAAGAACATTGCCCGCGTCATGAAGCTGGTGGAGGGCGCCTCCACGGCCGACAAGACGAAGGACTTCTCGCTGCTGCGCGAGACCTACGACGGGGTGATCGGGCAGTGGACGCTCGAAGCCAACCACGTGGTGAAGATCGTGGGTGGTGTGGACCGTCAGGAGAAGCGCGTGAGCCAGCCGGGTCCGGTGTGGACGCCGGTCTCGCGCAAGCGTCAGGTGGACGCCATGAAGTTCCTGAACGATCAGGTGTTTACCACGCCCACCTACCTCATTGACGTGCCGACGCTGCGCAAGCTCGAGTCGGACGGCAACATCAACCGCGTGGCCGGCGCGCAGGCGCGCGTGCTGAGCAATCTGGTGAACAACGGCCGGCTGCAGCGCATGGTGGAGCTCGAGGCCACGGCCACGAACCGCGCCGAGCTGTACACGCTGGGCGACATGCTGACGGACCTGCGTCGTGGGCTCTGGAAGGAGATCTACGGCGGCCAGAACATCACGCCGTATCGTCGTCGTCTCCAGACGCTGTACCTCGAAGCCATGGCGACGAAGATCAAACCGCCGGCGCCGAGCGCGCAGGAGCAGGCGATTGCGCAGCTCCTCGGTGGTGGCGCGGTGAACACGCGCGACTTCCGCCCGCTGCTCAAGGACGAAATGCGTACGTTGGACCGTGAGCTGGCGGCGGCCGTGGGCCGCACCAGTGACCGGGCGTCGCGCGCGCATCTGCAGGACGCGCGGGATCAGATCAAGGCGATGCTGGATCCGACCAAGTAGGCGCTGGTCGGTTTCGACGCACACACGACGCACGACCTGGGAGACCGGGTCGTGCGTTGTGGTTTCTGGAGGGCGTGTTGCGCATGGCCCAGTACCCATCACCCAGAACTCAGAACCCGATCCACAGCTGTGAGCCGTGCGTCTTGGGTGGTGAGTGTGAGTGGTGTGGCGGCAACATCACACGATCCGCACCGTTCGAATTGTGTGATGCGGCAGCATGAACCACGCTCACTCATAGCCCAGAGCCCAGAGCCCACGGCTGTGGATCGGGTCATAGGTTGCGCGGTCCCTCCAATCATCTTATCTATACCTATATGCGTATATATAGCACCCTACACCGATCCGATCCCATGCCAACTTTCCGCTCAACGCCCGTCGACGCCGTCATCGATGTTCGCACCAAGGTCGAGTTCTGGCTCGGCCATCTGCCCGGCGCCCGCTGTGTGCCGGTTGATACACTGCCCGAAGGACTCGACACACTCGGGCTGCCGCGTGACGCGCGTCTTCTCGTGTATTGCGCAAGCGGCGGACGCTCGGCCATGGCGCGGCAGATCCTCGAAGCGGCCGGCTACACCCAGGTGACCGATGGCGGGGGGTACGTGGCCGCGAGGGCGGAGTACGAGGAGTAGGACGCACGTTGTGGATCGCGTGATACCGCAGCATGCACCACCCACACCCAGAACTCACCTCGCACGGCTCACGGCTGTGGATCGCGTCGCCGGGCGTGCACGCGCCTGGCGGCTGTCCCCATTCCCGCCCCCACCCCACACCCGAGCACATTCCCTCCCCCGCGCGTATTCTCCCGTAGCCCTCTCTCCCCCGCCCCTGCTCCTGGCCCATGTGGATTGTCGAACTGGCCCTGCGCCGCCCGTACACTTTCATCGTCGGCGCGTTGCTGGTCGTGCTCTTCGGTGTCCTCTCGGCGCTGCGCATGCCCACCGACATCCTGCCGGAGCTCGACATCCCGGTGGTCTCGGTCATCTGGGCCTATAACGGCCTGCCACCCGAGGAGATGGAGCGGCGGTTCAGCACGCCCTATGAGCGGGCCGTGACCACCACGGTCAATGACGTCGAGCATATCGAATCCCAGTCACTCGCCGGCATCACCGTCATCAAGGTGTTCTTCCAGCCGGGCGCACGCATCGAGAGTGCCGTGGCGCAGATGGCCGCGGTGTCGCAGGCCATTCTGCGCATCATGCCGCCGGGCGCCACGGCACCGTTCATTGTGCGCTACAACGCGGCCAACGTGCCGGTGCTGCAGCTCGCGCTGGGCGGTGATTCGCTGAGCGAACAGCAGCTCTACGATCTGGGCACGAACGGCATCCGTACGCGTCTTGCCACCGTGCGCGGCGCGAGCGTGCCGCAGCCTTACGGAGGGCGCGCCCGACTCATCAATGTCGATCTCGATCCGGACGCGTTGCTTGCACGCGGCCTCTCGCCCACCGACGTCTCCGACGCCATCAGCGCGCAGAACCTCGTGCTGCCCGGCGGTACGGCCAAGATCGGTGAGCGGGAGTACGCCGTGCGCCTCAATGGCAGTCCCGATGTGCTGGAGGCACTCAATGACCTGCCGGTGCGCATGGTCAATGGGGGCCTCGTGCGCGTTCGTGATGTGGCGCAGGTACGTGACGGCTACGCCGTGCAGACCAACATCGTGCACCGTGACGGTGTACGCGGCGCGCTCATCACCGTGCTCAAGTCAGGTGGGGCTTCAACCATCGACGTCGTCAATCGCGTGCGCGCCGCACTCCCTGGAGTGCTGGCCACGCTGCCGGCGGCGCTGACGGTGGATGTGCTCGCCGACCAGTCGCTGTTCGTCAAGGCTGCACTCAAGGGTGTGGTCATCGAAGCGCTCATTGCCGCCTGTCTCACCGCGGCCATGATCCTGCTGTTCCTTGGCAGCTGGCGCAGCACACTCATTGTCGCGCTCAGCATCCCGTTGTCCATTCTCGTCTCGGTCACAGTCCTGGCCGCGCTCGGCCAGACGCTCAACGTGATGACGCTCGGCGGTCTCGCACTCGCCGTTGGCGTGCTGGTGGATGACGCGACGGTGGGCATTGAGAACATTCACCGCGTGCAGGAACACGAGCCGGACATCGATCAGGCCATCAGGCTGGGCGCCGGGCAGATTGCCATCCCGACACTGGTGTCCACGTTGGCCATCTGCATCGTGTTCGTGCCGATCTTCTTTCTGAGCGGTGCCGCGGGAGCGCTGTTCAAGCCCCTGGCCATGGCAGTGGTCTTCGCCATGCTGGCGTCGTATGTCATTTCGCGCACACTGGTGCCGACGCTGGTGCGCTATGCCATGCGTCGTGAGCGGGCGCTCGAAGCCCGGCGCGCGGGCATGCCGAAACCGCCCGGTCCGTTCTCGCGATTGCATCACCACTTCGAACAGTGGTTCGAGACGAGGCGCGTGCAGTATCGTCTCACCCTGCGGCGTGTGCTCGAGCGTCCGGCCTCGGTTCTCGTCACGGCGGGTGTGGTACTGGTGGCGGCGCTGGCGCTCGTGCCTTTCCTGGGCCGCGACTTCTTCCCCTCGGTGGACGCCGGCCAGATTCGCCTGCACCTGCGTGCGCCCGTCGGCACCCGCGTGGAAGAAACGGCACGCATCGTGGCCGCCGTGGAGGATCGCATTCGGGCCATCATTCCCGAAGGCGATCTCGGCACCATCATCGACAACATCGGCATCAGCTCGTCCAGCGTCACCAACCTCGCCTACAGCGACAATCCCACAACGGGCGTAACCGACGCTGACATTCTCATCGTGCTCGAACGCGATCGTACCGGCACCACCGACGGCTACATCCGGGCCATCCGCCGCATGCTGCGAGCGGAGTACCCGCAGGTGCTGGCCTTCTTCCAGTCGGCCGACATCGTCAGTCAGATCCTCAACGCCGGACTGCCGGCGCCGGTGAACGTGCAGGTGGTGGGCAGCAATCGCGCGGCCAACATCGAGGTGGCGCGCACCATTGAACGGCGCGTGCGACAGATTCCCGGCGCCGTGGATGTGTACCTGCAGCAGCGTCTCGAAGCCCCGCAGCTCAATCTCACCGTCGACCGTACACGGGCGGCGGCCCTCAATCTCTCGCAACGCGACGTGGCCAGCGATTTGCTCGTGTCCCTGGCATCGAGCGGGCAGACACAGCCCAACGTGTGGCTCAATCCGCAGAACGGTGTGCAGTACACCGTGAGCGTACAGACCCCACAGTACCGCATCAACTCCCTTGAGGCGCTGGCGCGCACACCGGTGGCGGGCGTGGGCGGAACGCCACAACTCTTCGAGAATGTGGCCACAATGTCCCGCGGCTCAGCGGTGGCCGTCGTGAGTCACTATGATGTGGCGCCGGTGTTCGACGTGTTCGCCAACGTGCAGGATCGGGATCTTGGCGCCGTGGCGAGCGATATCGATGTGGTGCTGGACTCCCTGCAGTCCACGCTGCCGCGCGGCACCACGCTGGTCATGCGCGGCCAGGTGGCAGCCATGCGGACATCGTACGCCGGCCTGGCCACTGGTCTCGCCTTTGCCATCGTGCTCGTGTATCTCATCATGGTGGTGAACTTCCAGTCCTGGCTGGATCCGCTCATCATCAGCATGGCGTTGCCCGTCGCGCTGTCCGGTGTGCTCTGGGCGCTGTTCGCCGCCGGCAATACCATCAGTGTCCCGGCCTTCATGGGCGCCATCATGAGTATGGGAGTGGCCACCGCCAACGGCATTCTCGTGGTGGCCTTTGCCAACGAGCGCATGGCCGATGGGCTGAGCGCCTTCGACGCCGCGCTCGACGCGGCCAGCACGCGACTCAGACCCGTCATCATGACCGCTGCGGCGATGATTGTCGGCATGGTGCCGATGGCGCTCGGCTTCGGCGAAGGCGGCGAGCAGAATGCCCCATTGGGCCGCGCCGTCATCGGCGGCCTCAGTTTCGCCACCGTGGCCACACTCACGGTGCTGCCCATCGTGTACAGCCGGCTGCGGGCTGCTCGTGCGCACGCTGCCGGTTCATCGGTTGCCCTGTCTTCCACGCCGGAGTTGGCGTCGTGATGTCGTCGTCTCATTCTCGCGCACTTCGCCACCGCGCACTTCGCCACCCCGCCTTTCGCCACCGCATGCGCCCCACCCGCACACGTCACGGCCGAGTGGTACCCATCGTGCTGGCGGTACTGTTCATCGGTTTGGCGGTGGCGGGTTTGCTGCCCCGGCTTGCACAATCCAAGGCGCGCGCCGCAGAGCAAAAGGAGGCCGTCGCGCCGCCGGCGGTGTTCACCGAATCGGTGCAGCGTGACACAGCCAGTCGCCCGTATGAAGTTCCCGGCACGCTCAGTGGACTGCACGAGACGGCCATCTTTGCGCGCACCAACGGATTCGTGCGCGCGTTGCGCGTTGACATCGGCTCGACCGTGCGCCGTGGGGATACGCTGGTGGTGCTCGATCAACCCGAGTTGCTTGAGCAGTTGCGACAGGCGGAGGCGGTGGTGGCGCAGACTGAGGCCAGTGCCGCACTGGCCCGCACGTCACTCACGCGCTGGACACAATTGGCCGGCCAGGGTGTGGTGACGCCGCAGGAACTCGACGAACGTCAGGCCACGGCCAACGTGACGGAGGCCAATGTGCGGGCGGCGCGCGCCAATCTCGCCAACTTGCGGGAGCAGCAGCGATTTGGTGCGCTGACCGCCCCCTTCAATGGCGTGGTCACAGCGCGCAACATCGACCTGGGATCTCTGGTGGTGGCCGGCGCGGCGGCCACGGCGCGACCGCTGCTCACGCTGGTGCAAACGGACACCGTGCGCGTCATGCTGCAGGTGCCTCAGAGTGCGGCACCTCGTCTGCGCGTGGGCCTCGCCACCCGCGTGCTCATCCGCGATCTGGGCGATAGCGCGTTTGTGGGTCGGGTTGTGCGCACGGCTGGCGCCATCGAACCCAGCTCGCGCACCCTGCTGGTGGAAGTGCAGATCCCCAACACACGACGCCAGCTCCTGCCCGGCATGTTTGCGCAGGTGCAGCTGGCTATTCCGGCTGGATCGCCGGCGCTGCGCATTCCGGCCATTGCACTCATCGTGCGCGGCGATGGCACACAGGTGGCGCGCGTCGAGGGCGACAGCATCGCGCTCGTGCCCATCACCGTCACTCGCGACTTCGGCACCACGCTTGAGGTCTCGGGTGCCCTCGAGGCTGGCGATCAGCTCGTCGTCAATCCCGCCGAGTCGTTGACCAGTGGTCAGCGGGTTCGCGCGACCGTCCGAGGTGGCGCCGCACCGTCTGCAACACCTGCCGCCACTCCTTCCGCAGCACCGGCTGCCGTCAAGGCAGCGCCGTAACCGCCTGGCCGTGCAGCACGTGGCGCAGCGCGCGCAACATGGCCTCGGCCGTGTAGGGCTTGGGCAGGAACTCCGACACCAGCAGGGCTTCCACGGCCTCACGCCGTGATTCGTCGTGGAAGCCGCTGGAGGCAATGATGGGCAGGTCAGGACGCAGGACCCGCGCCGCCTTGATGAACTCGACTCCGTCCATCACCGGCATCATGAGGTCGGTGACCACGACGTCGAACTCCGAGGGCGCCGCTGCAAAAGCGTTCAGTGCCTCTTCGCCGTTCTCTGCAACGGTCAGGATATAGCCATACGACGTGAGCAGCGTTGCCGCCAGATGGCGAATGGGCGCTTCGTCGTCCACGAGCAGCACACGTTCTCCACTACCGCGCGGCAGCTGCGACGTGACAGACGGCGGCAATTCGGCACTCTGGCGGACGACGGCCGGTACGCCAATGCGAAAGGTGGAACCCTCCCCCGGCGTACTGCGGACCTGAATGAAGCCGCCGTGGCTGGTGACAATGGACCGTGACGTGGACAAACCGAGCCCGGTGCCCTCACCAACGGCCTTGGTGGTGAAAAACGGGTCGAAGATGCGCTGCTGCGTGTCTTCGTCCATGCCGGTACCCGTATCGGCCACCTCGATGAGGACATACGAACCGGCCTCCACATCCGGCGGCACGGACGGATCACCGGCTTCGATCTGCATCCGGCTTGCCGAGAGCGTGAGCGTGCCACCGGCCGGCATCGCATCACGCGCGTTCACGCAGAGATTGAGCACGACCTGATGCAGCTGGGTGCGATCACCCACCACCCACGGCAGGTCATTTGCCAATTCGGTTCGCACCGTGATGGAGCGCGGGAAGGTCTCCTGCATCGTGGCCACAATGTCCAGCAGCACGATGTCCACCGACATGGGACGACGCTCGGTCTCCGATCCACGGGCAAACAGCAGCAGCTGCCTCACCATGTCCGCACCACGACGCGCGCTGCGTCCGATCTCGTCGAGAACGGGCAGCAGGTCGTCGTCGGTCACCCCATCGCGCAACATATCGATGGAGAACACAATGGGGGTGAGCACGTTGTTGAGATCGTGCGCAATGCCACCCGCCAGTGTGCCGATGCTTTCGAGTCGCTGCGCCCGCAGCAGCTGCTGTTCAAGCTGCTCCCGCTCACGCTGCGCCATGCGCCGCGCTTCTTCACGGTCAATGGCACCAAGCGCAAAGTCCAGATTGGCCGCGAGCTTGTCGAGCACCGCCACTTCTTCGGCGTCGAACGAATCCACCGCGTCCGCATAGAGGGACAGCGCGCCAATGGCCTGCCCATCGCGCCGCAGCGGAAAGCTCGCCGACGCACGGTACCCGGCTTCCAGCGCCGCGTCTCGCCACGGCAACATGATGGAATCGTTCGCGATGTCATTGCAAATACTGCGACGATTGCCACGAATGGCGCGACCGGTTGGGCCCTGACCTTCCGGGGTATCGGTCCAGGTAATGCGCCGCTCCGTGAGGTAGGACGCCACGGCCCCCGCCGAAGCCACGATGAACAACTCCGGCACGTCCCCACTCTTGAGCCCGATCCACGCGGCCCGCATGCCGCCAGTGGTCACGGCAATTTCGCACACACGCTGGTAGAGCTGTCCGCGATCCGGCGTGTGCACGATGGCGTCGTTGATCTCACTCAGCAACGCATACATGCGCGTCAGGCGGCGCAGACGCTGTTCGGCGGCCCGCGCCTCCGTGATGTCATGACAGGTGCCAATGGCCTGCGTGATGCGACCGTCCGCTTCGCGATGGGACTGCCAGCGCTCCTCCAGCAGGCGAGTTTCGCCGGTTGGCAGCACGATGCGATGCTCGAGCACGCAGGGATCCGTGTGCGACACCGAGGCTGCAAAGGCCGCATCCACCTTGGCCCGATCGTCCGGGTGCACACGCTCGAGAAATGATGCGTGCGTGACCTCGAAGTGGTCCGGGTCCGTCTGGAAGATCCGGTGCACCTCCAAAGACCAGCGTACCTCCAACGAACGGAGGTCAGTGACCCAGCTGCCCACTCTGGCCACAGCCTGCGCGTCCACCAGCTCCCGGTTCTGTTTCTCCAGCGCGTGTGTCAGCTCCTCCTGCGCAGTCAGAGCGCGGCGCAACTGCAGTTCCGTCATCACGAGCGCACTGAGGGTTTCGAGTGCCCGGCGCTGCGTGTCCGTCAACGTGCGAGGCGCCGTGTCGATGACGCAGAGCGTACCCAGCACGTGCCCCGAGGGCGCCGTCAGCGGGGCTCCCGCATAGAAGCGCAGGTTCGGGTCATTCACGACATAGCGATTCTCGCGGAACCGCGGATCAAGCAGCGTATCCGGCACCTCCAGCAGGCCGCGCCGATTGAGCGCGTACTGGCAGAAGGAATCTTCACGTGGTGTTTCCGGATCGGCAAAACCCACCCGGGCCTTGAACCACTGCCGCTGGTCGTCGAGCAACGTGATCAGGGCATACGGCGTACCACAAAGTTCTGCGGCGAGAGCCACGATGGCGTCGAAGCGCGGCTCGGGTGGCGTGTCCATGATCGCGAAGGAATGCAGCTCCGCGATTCGCGCGACTTCGTCCTGTGCCAGAGGGGGCATGTTGGCAGGTGAGGGGATGCTGCTCTTGGTCTAGCACCCGAAGTCGTCGCCCCGCCAGAGGCTCTCCAGCGAGAAGCTCCGTCTCATGGTCTGGAACCCGAGGGCCCCGGGGCCGTAGGTTTGCTCATCATGAAGGGATCTTCGGAACTGCCGACCGAGCTGGGGCCACTGCGTGAGGCCATTCGTGGGCAATACCTCATCCAACGCGAATTGGGACGCGGTGGGATGGGTATTGTGCTGCTGGCGCAGGACGAGCGATTGGACCGCCTGGTCGCGCTCAAGGTGTTGCCCCCGACGCTGGCGGCCAGCCCGGAAATCCGCGAGCGCTTCCTGCGCGAAGCGCGCATGGCCGCCCAGCTCTCCCATCCGCACATCGTGCCGGTCTTCAGCGCCGACGAAGTGCAGGGCTTCGCCTTCTTCGCCATGGGCTACGTCGACGGCGAGACCCTGGGCGAGCGCATTCGCGCGCGTGGCACGCTGCCGCCTGCGGAAGTCGTGCGTGTGCTGCGTGAAACCGCCTGGGCGCTGGCGTACGCGCACGCGCGCGGCATTGTCCATCGTGATGTCAAACCCGACAACATCCTGATTGAGCGCGGCACAGGCCGCGCATTCGTGAGTGACTTCGGTATTGCACGCGCCGAATTCAACGCCGCACTCACGCAGGATGGACTGGTACTGGGCAGCGTGCACTTCATGAGTCCTGAGCAGTCGGCCGGTGAGCCACTCGACGGACGCAGCGACCTGTACGCGCTCGGGTGCATTGGCTTTCTCGCCCTCAGTGGGCGCCTGCCCTTCGACAGCAACATGCCGCAGAAGGTGCTGCTGGCGCATGCCACCCAGGATCCGCCGCTGCTCCGCAGCGTGGCGCCCGACGTGCCACCGGCACTCGCAGCGGTCATCGATCAGTGTCTGCGCAAACGCGCCGACGCCCGCTTTCCCACCGGCGAGGCGTTGGCGGATGCGCTGGGCAAGGCGCTCGAGTCGCTGGACCAGCGGCCGGCCGCGGCCGAGAAGGCGCTGTCGAGTGCCGAAGCCATGGCGGTGTGGCGCCGCGCGGCCGAACTGCAGGCGGAGGCGGCATCGCGACTCGAGGCGCGCATCCGCCGTGATGAAACGCGCGCGCTGCGCCCCGTGGGCAGCGCCGATACCGAGGCCGACGAAGCACCCGCCGTCTCAATCAGCAGCGACGCCTTTCGCCTGCGGGACGTGGAAGCGGCCGCAGTGGAAGCGGGTATCTCGCAACGCTATGTCGCACTCGCACTGGATGAACTGCGTGCGGCGCCCGCCGGTACGGCACTCGCCGAGCCGCTCTCGCCATGGCGTGATCGTGTGGCCACGCGACTCCTTGGCACGGCGCAGCGCACCTTGTCGGTCAGTCGCATCATTCGCGCCGCACCCGGCGAGGTACTGCCCGCCATGGGACGCACCTTCCAGTCTTCGCCCTGGCTGCTGCACCTGCGCGATACGCTGGGCGGCCATCCACTCGACGGCGGGGTGCTGGTGTTCGCGTTGCCCGACATGGTGGGCGGTGACTACAAGTGGACCTGGACGCGCTACGGGGTCTATGTCCCCGAAGTGCGTGTGAGTCTTGCCAGCGTGCCCGGTGATCCGCGCGCCACCGAAGTCACCATGGCCATCGATCTGCGGCGCGGCCTCACGGCCAACCTCTTCGGGTACGGCGCGGTGATGTCCGCCTTTGGCAGTGGCGGAGGCGTGGTAGGGGCAGTGGTGGCCAAGAAGGCGCTGGCCATGGTGGGCGCCGCGCTCATAGGTCCGGCGGCCACCGGCGCGCTGCTCGCCGGGTTGGCCGCCGTCGCCATGGCCGGTCCACTCTACCGATGGGAGATGCGCAAGGCCGCCGAGGAACTCAACGCGGCGCTCGCCGGCATCGAGCTGGGCATGCGCGCCTTCAATCTCTTCGGCACGCTGGGTGATCGGCCCGCGCCCCGACCGATCGATCCGACGCTCGGGTACTGAAGGCTGGCTTCACACAAGATACGTTAACCGGATCGTCCCTCACAACTGAGTTATATTGAGGGGCCACCGTTTCGGGAGCCGTCATGTCCATTCGTCCTGTTCGTCGCATCGCCAGCGCACAGCCCACCATCGAAGGCGCCGGCGTGCACCTGCATCGAGCCTTCGGTTTCGGCGACACCAGCGAAACGGACCCGTTTCTGCTGTTCGACGACTTCCGTAACGACGTGCCCCGGCAGTATGCCCAGGGATTTCCCTGGCATCCGCATCGTGGTATTGAAACCATCACCTACGTGCTGGCGGGGCAGGTGGAGCACGCCGACTCGCTCGGCAATCGTGGCATGCTGGGTGCGGGTGACGTGCAGTGGATGACGGCTGGGCGCGGCATCGTGCATCACGAAATGCCGCAGGGCGATCCTCAGGGTCGCATGCACGGCTTCCAGCTCTGGGCCAACCTGCCGTCGTCACTCAAGATGACGGCGCCGCGCTACCAGGACGTGCAGTCGGGCGACATCGCCGAGATCATGGACGACGATGGCACGCGCGTGCGCGTGATCTGTGGCGAGTTCTGGGGGAAGCGCGGCCCGGTGGACGGCATTGCGGCCGATCCCTGCTATCTCGACGTGTCCGTGCCCGCCGGAGTGAAAAAGTCACTGCCGGTGGACGCATATCGCAGCACATTCGCCTACATTTTCGAGGGGAGTGGCACGTTTCGCCACGCTTCCGATCCGATGGGTGTGCTGACCGAGCGCAGCGCCGGTAACGACGACGATCTGGTGCGCGACATGTCGGGCAACCGATCGCTGGTGTTGTTCGATTCCGGCGACGAGGTCGTCGTGCGTGCGGGCAGCGAGGGCATCCGCTTCCTGCTCGTGAGCGGCGCTCCCATCAAGGAACCGGTGGCGTGGTACGGGCCCATCGTGATGAACACCCAGGCCGAGTTGGAGCAGGCAGTGCGCGAGCTGCGCGCCGGGACGTTCATCAAGGACTGAACACCGTGAACCCGTGTCTATCGTGATTCCACGCGTTGTACGTCATGCCTGTTGTTTGGTGGTGCTAGGTGCGGCCGCGTTGTCCGCGCAGGCGGTGCCGGCCACGACGGGCAATCCGACCGGGAACCCGGCCCCGAAACCTGCGCCCAAGAAGAAGCGCGTTGACTTCAACGCGACCCTGGGCTTCTCGCAGACCAACGGCAACGCATCGGCGCTGGCCACAAATGTCAGCAACAAGCTCAAGTACACGATTGCGGGTTGGTCCTTCCAGCAGGACTTGGCCTTTTTCTACGGCGAAGCCAATAGCAAGGTCAACACGAACTTCTGGAACGGCGGGTTGCGGGCCGATCGCACCGTGGCCGCGCGTGTCGCACTCTTCATGGCCACGCGCTACGACCGCAACGTGGTGCAGGGCATCGAAAATCGCTATCAGCAGGGCTTTGGCGTGACGGTGGCGGCGCTGGATGACAAGTGGAACCGGCTCAACGTTGCGCTGGGCGGGTCGTTCTTCAGTCAGGAACTGACACCGGGTTCCGTGGCGCGAGCCTCGCGTGCGTTTCCAGCGGCACGCGCCGCCGTGGACTATCGCCGCAAGCTCACCGACGTGGCGTACGTGCAGCAAACGGCGGAGTACCTGCCGGCGGTGGGAGACAGCACCTCGTCATACTTCGTGAACGCCGAGAGCGCGGTGGTGGCCCCCATTACCAAGAGCGTGGGCCTCAAGATCGGGTATATCGTGCGTTACAATTCCGATCCGCCCGTTCGCAACAACCTGCAGCTGAAAACGACCGACACGTTCTTCTCGTCGGGTCTCACCCTCACCTTCTGAGTACACGTCATGCCCATCCGTGCCGCGACGACGCGTGCGCTGGTCCTGTCCCTGCTGCTGGCGTCGGTGGCCGGCGCCCAGGCCGCCGATGCGCCCAAGAAGAACCTCGAAGTCTCGGGCAATGCGGGATTTGCGCAGACCAACGGCAATGCCAACGCCCTCACCACGAACTTCGGCAACAAGCTGAAGTACTCACTCAAGGGCTGGGCGCTGGGCCAGGATCTCGCCTTCTTCTACGGCGAGGCAGACAACAAGGTGAACGCGAACTTCTGGAACGGCGGCCTGCGTGCCGAACGCACGCTCACCCCACGCCTTGGCCTGTTCGTGGCCACACGCTTCGACCGCAATGTGCTGCAGGGTATCGCCAGTCGTTTCGAGGAGGGCTTTGGTCTCGACGCCAAGCTCATTGTCGCGCCCAAGGACAAGCTCAACATGCAGATCGGTGGCTCGGCCTTTCAGGTGAACCTCACGCCGGGTTCGACCACGGCCGGGAAGCGCCACTTCCCCGCCGCGCGCGTGGGCCTCGACTACAAGCACAGCTTCTCCGAGCTGGCTTTCTTCCAGCAGACGGCCGAGTACCTGCCGAATCTTTCGGAAAGCGGCGTGTACCTGGTGAATACCGAGTCCTCCATTGTGGCCCCGCTGTCCAAGCGCCTTGGGCTCAAGTTCGGCTATCTCGTGCGCTACAACTCCACGCCGCCCGAGCGCAATGGGGTGGTACTCAAGAAGACCGACACCTTCTTTTCCAGCGGGCTGACGTTCTCGTACTGACATCAGCTGCCACCCGGAATCTCATCCTGTGCAAACGAGGCGACACCCCATCCGGGACGTCGCCTCGATGCGTATTGGGCGTCAACGCATTGGGGTCACTGAGAGCTGACGATCCTCGGCACGATCAATGATGCGTCAGGCGACGCGGCGGCGACACGCAGCCAGTGCGAGTCCGCCGAATGCGCCAACGAGCAGGACCAAGGACGAGGGTTCAGGCACAGGGGTGGTCGGAACGATCACGGCGCCGACCGCAGCGTTGTCGGTATCGACCGCAAAAAGGAAGAGTCCCTGATCAATCGTCATGCCGCCGTCAAAACGCAACGAGAACTGTTCGAACAGATCGCCGACTGGCGGATTGCCGGTGAGGGACACCGAGTTGGAATAGACACCAAGCACGTCGGAGGCGTCGAACAGGTTGTGGCTGCCAATCTGTGCGACGAATTGGTTGGTCTTTGCCACCTGGGCCGCAATGGCACCTGATGACCCCGGAGTACCGTTCACGAGCGTGCCTGCGAAGTTGTCGCACCCACTTGTTGTGAACCGGCAATCGAACAGCGTGCGCCCGGGCGCTCCGTTGAGCGTCAGTTCCAGCAGCGCACCGTAGTCGCCCGAAGCGAGCCGCAGGAACCAGAAGTTGTCATTGCTGTCGCCCGCGGTGGGAAAGGCGAGTGAGCCCCAGAGGCCGGACACCCCGTACGCGCTGAACGATGCCCCCCCGTAGACCTGCGTCCCGAGGTTGCCCCACGTCCCCTGGAACACGTCGCCGGACGCGAACCTGGCCGTGACGAGCATGCCGGCCATCGCGGCGCCCGAGGTGGAGAAGCCGGTGAGACTGGTCGTGGTGTAGGCCGTGCCAGTCTCGTATTGTGTGGCGATACTCTGCCCTTGCGCGGAGGACGCAAGGAGTGCGCTCCCAATCAGGGGAGCCAGTAGTGAGCGAACGGTCGGCATTCGAGTCTCGGTGTGAACGGTGAGGCAGACGGTGATCGTCGGCATGATCGTCATGCACCTTCAATCACCGCTCGATGGCCCGTGGGATTCTCACCGCCACCCCGAGTGATGCATTTGCGCCACATTGCCACCTTGCTGACCCGACTGGCCGACCATGAAGCGGGACAGGGCGCTATACTATCGGGCGATGCCCCCCGCCTCCGCCCTCGACCAGCTCCTCGAAAAGTTCGACGCCCTGGCCCGCCAGGTGGCGCGAACCCGCGGGCTCGACGCCACCGAGGTGGACGACGTGGTGCAGGACGTCCGCATCAGGCTCTGGAAGGCCCATCCGACCGGTGAGAATCTCGCCACCCTCACGGCGTCTTATTTCGTGCGGGTCGTGACCTCGGCCGTCGTGGACCACCTGCGCCGCAAGCGGCGGCACTCGCACACGTCGCTCGACGCTGAGCACGCAGCGGGCGTCGTGCCGAGTACTCTGCAGGTGGCGCCGACGGACCACAGCGAGCGCGACGCGCTGGCCAGCAAGCTGCGCCGCGCGTTGGACACACTGGCGCCCAATCGCCGGGTGCTGGTGCTGCTCCACCTCGAGGGCTACACGCGCGAGGACATGAGCAGCATGACGGGCTGGTCGGAGGCCAAGGTTCGGAACCTGCTGTATCGTGGACTCGACGATCTGCGCGAGGCCCTCACTGCCATGGAAGGCACCGCATGACCGCCAATCGCTCGAAGCAGCCTCCTACAGACGACGAACTGCGCGCGGCATGGCAGCGGCTGCGCGGGGGCGCGTCAAGCCCGCAGGCCGCTGGCCCGCTCAGTGCTGATGCCGTGGTGCCTCAGCCGCCACCAGAGCCGGCCGATATTGCTGCCGTTCTCAACGGGACGTTGTCAGAAGACGATATGGTGCGCGATCTGGATCGCGCCCTTCTGCGCGGTGCCGCCGATGACGTGGCCATGCTGTACGCGCTGCGCAGCGCCGCGCACGACACCCTCCAGTCGGGGAGCAAGGCCACACCCGCGGGCGAACGCCGTGCCGATCAGCGGACACCTGGCGCATCGGGCAAGGCGGGCGCCGACACACGGCCCACCAACCGGTGGTGGATCATGCCCTTGGCTGCCGCGCTGGTGTTGGCCGTAGGCATTCCCGTGTGGAACAGCCGGAACTCCACGGCCGATAACGAAGCGGCTGAGACGCGCGGCGCCGCCTCCAGCGTCCCACTACCCGTTTCGCCTGCCGAAGGCGCCCCGGTCACCTTGGACACGCTGCGTCTCGTTTGGCGGCCGGTGCCCTTGGCAGCGTCGTACATGGCCGAGGTGATGGACGCAGATGGTCAGCGTGTGGTATCGGTGGCCACCGCCGATACGACGGCGCTTGTCACCATTGCCAACGCCAGTGATCGGCAGCGCGTGGCCGGGTGGTGGGTCACGGCGCGCATGGCCGACGGGCAGACCACCCGCAGCGACTTGCGCAGCCTCAACGCGAACCGCTGAGCCAGCGCTGCAGTGTGGTGGTGAACCGCGACCACGCCGACGGCGCGCGACGCGGCAGCTCCAGCCGCAGCTTGGCGTCGCCGTAGTACTCAACCGCGGCCCAGATGGCCGGGCTTTCGCCACGTGCCGCAAACTCGCGGCGTACCGCGGTCAGCGCCTCGGCCACATTGGGCTGCACCGCCAACGTGTCGTACAGCGCCACCATGAAGCGCGTCATGGCCGTGTCGCTCACATCCCAGCGCGTGGCCACCACCCCGCGCGCGCCGGCGTCGAGCGCCGCACTTACCAGCCCGTGCAGACCCTGCCCGACCTGCATCACGCCGTCGCTGCTCGCACAGGCCGACAGCACCACCAGATCGAACGGCAGCGGTGACGAGGCAAACGCCGGCAGGCGCAGCAACCCGTCGTGCCTCGCGGTGGGCTGCAGCGCCACCGCCGTCTGCTCATACGACCCCGTGCGCGCCGTCACGTGCGTGGCGAGATGCAGTAGCGGCCCACCGTACTGTCGCTCAGTGCTCAGGCGTTCTGCCGTGGCGTCGTCACCCATGAACACACGCGCACCGGCCAGCCTGGCAGACAGCGCACGCAACTCCTCGCGTGCACCGGGCAGGGGGGCCCACTCCCGCATTCCCGAGTCCGCCTCTGCGAGGCGCGGCATGCGCTGCGGCGCGCCAATGAGCAACGGCCCGGCACGCTCGCTGCGCCGTGCCACTCGAGGCACGGCCCCCAGCGCATCCTCAACGGAGGCCGCGTGCGAGATGATGAAGCGTTCCTGAGCGCGCCTGCCATCGGGAAGACGCAGAGCGCCAAACGGCACCCGATGCAGTGCCCCATCGGGGATCAGTTGCACCTCGACCACAGAGCTCGGCATGGCGGACATGACGGGGGCCCAGATGGCGTCAGACACGCGCTGCAGCGTCGACGCCGGTTCGCGGCCGACCTCGAGGAATCCCTGAAGGGTGGTGAGATCATCCCGCAGTGAATCGATGGGCACCAAGCTCACCGCGCGCACCGTGTCGCGCGTGAGAACGAAGGCCGTGCCCGGCTCACCCCCCTGGCCCATCACGAACGTCACCACAGCCTGCTGCGGTGAAAGGGCGGCGCGACTCAAGGTGGGAAGCCGCGCGAAATCCATGACAGAGTCGACGGCGGCCTCAGATCTACCCGCCACAGGAATCGTGGTGCCCTGCACGGCATCGACGCCGAGTCCGCTGCGCTGCAGCATCTGCTGTTCCTGCCCGCGTACGCGACGCCATTCTGCCATCGCCAGCGCCTCGTGCACACGTCCACCACGCACAAACAGGTCAATCATGGTGGCAGTCCCCAGATCGCGATCCCAGTCGAACGCCCGATCCTGCAATACCGCCAGAGCTTGCGCGCGGTCCGGGAACTCCCTGCGCCAACGATCGAGCGTGATGCGAGCCTGAGCAAAGACGGCGGTAGCCGAATCAAACTGACCACCTCGCGCATGGACTTCGGCCTTTCGCATGAGCACCTCGAATCGCGCCGGTCCAAACAGCCTGCGCGCGAGAAGACTGTCGAGGCGTGCCTGCGCGACGCCAAGACGCCCACGCTCCATGTCGCGTACCGCACGCTGATACTGCACCTCGGCCGTCCAACCTGGCACATTGCGCTGCACCACGAGCTGTTGGGCACGATCCAGCAGACTGTCCGTGACGTCGCCACGCGCGCGCTGACGATGCAAGTCGGCGCGAGCCACCAGGGTGAACACTTCCATGGCCGGTGCCAGTACCTGCGCATCGCGGGCTACCTGCTCGAGGGACGAATCCGCGTCGCTCAAGTGTCCGCGCAAGAGCAAGCCTTCCGCGATCGCACGGCGCGCATACAGCACCCCGAGTCGGTCGCCTGCCTGCGTGAAGCGCGCAGTGGCGTCGGCGAAGTACCGTGCCGCATCCTCTGGTGCACCAAGCCGCTGCGTCATGCGACCGAGCTCCTGCAGTGCCCAGCCTTCTCCGGCCACACTGCCGCTCAATCGTGCGAGGACAAGGGCGGTGTCGAGATGCTTGCGCGCCCAGTAGTAGTAGCCACCGGCAATGTTGAGTGTGCCCTGCCACTGCCGCACCGCCGACAGGTTCTGCCAGTGCTGCACCGTCTCGAAGTTGGCAGCCACGGTATCGAGCAACAGCAGCGCTCGCCGCTGAAACCCGAGGGATTCGAGGTAGCGCGCCTGAATGAATCCACAGTCGGCGCTGAGACGGGGCGAGAACGCCGCAGCGGCCCGGAGCCGTGTCCAGACCGAATCGGCAATGCGGCGACGCGTCTGCAGGGCCACCTGCTGCTCCGCACATTCCGCGCGTACCGCCAGCGTGGAGTCGCCCTGCGGAATGAGAGCACGCGAGGCCCGATACACACGGGTGCTGCTGTCGGGCCCGACGGAACGCAGCACCAGCGCCGCATGATTGAGCAGCGCCTCAGCGAACTTGACCGAGTCAGCAGCCGAGCGCGGCGGCGCGTCCTGCGCGACGACCGCGCGTGCCGCACAGACACCGAGTCCACAAACCACCACCCATGAGCGGCGCATCATCGCAGCGCGCAACGTCATGGTGTTCATGAGCTCGGGACGCCTACGCCGCCCGTCGGCGCAACCGCGCAACCAACTGCATGACCCCTACCAGCACAGCGCCCGCCACGACGCCCAACAGGGCATCCAATACCGCCTTCGCTACCGGAGCCACCGGACCGGTGTGATGAGCGATGCTCTCCAGCCACACATCGGCCGCGTGCCAACCATGGGCGATGATACCACCGCCCACCGTGAACATCGCGGCCGTTCCCAGCACCGATAGCGCTTTCATGAGCTTGGGCGCCAACCGTAGCAGCACGGCGCCCATGGCCCGCCCCTTCTCGTGCAGCCGCAGACCCAAGTCATCGATCTTCACGATGCCGGCCACCAGGCCGTACACAAATACCGTGGCGGCAATGCTCACCAGGCTCAAAGCCATGACCTGCTGTGCCATGGGCGCCGTGGCCATCGTGCCCAGCGAAATCACGATGATCTCTGCCGAGAGCACGAAGTCGGTCCGAATGGCGCCCTTGATCTTGCCCTGTTCAATGGCCACCAACTGCGCGTCGCTGAGCTCGGGATGTGCCAGCGCCGGCGCCGCACTGTGTTTCTCCTCCGGATGCAGCGCCTTGTGCAGCAGCTTCTCCACGCCCTCATAGCACAGAAACAGTCCGCCGATGACCATGAGCGGCATCACCGCCTGGGGCGCAAAGGCGCTGATGAGGAGCGCGACCGGCACCAGAATGACCTTGTTGAGCAGCGACCCCTTGGCCACCGCCCAGACCACCGGCAACTCGCGCTCCACCCGCACACCCGACGCCTGCTCCGCATTGAGGGCCAGGTCATCACCCATCACGCCGGACGTCTTGGTGGCGGCCACCTTGGTCAGCGTGGCCACATCGTCCAGCATCGATGTGATGTCGTCCAGCAGAATCAGCAGGCTCGAAGCCATGTGCGAATCAAGGAGGTGAAGAGCGAGTGGTCAGGTGCCGTCGGGCATCAGCGCCTGGCGGCCAGCAGTTTCTCGACGAACTGATTGAGGCTGGCATTGGTGTCCATCCAGCGCACCACCGCCACAAGATCGTTGACCGGATCCACGTAAATGAAGTTGTTGCCGGCCCCGACATGGACAATCGCCTCCGGCGGGGCGGCGGCCAGATACGAACGGTCCGGATTCACGAACCAGTTCATGTAGCCGTAGGTCTTCTGGGCCGGCGTGGGCGTGAGCGCCTGCGTCACCCACGCCTCGCTCAGAATCTGCCGATCGCCCCACTTGCCCCGCCGCTGCGTGAGCAGGCCAAAGCGGGCCATGTCCCAGGCGTTCAGAATCATGCCGCCGCCCCAGTGCCCACCACCGCTCACACTCTGCACCTCGCGGCCGTCAAGCACGATCCACGAATTGTCGTAGCCATACCAGCGCCAGGTGTCCGACGCCCCGATGGGGTCCATGAGACGCTCCTTGAGCACCTCGGGCAGCGGACGTCGCCAGACCTGCAGCGCGGCCAGCGCCAGCACGTTCACGCGCGTGTCGTTGTACTCGTACGCACTGCCCGGCGCCACACGCGGACGCGTGGTCCAGGTGGCCGCGTTCTGCGCGGGACGGTCGGCCCACTCCGGCTTGCCCCAGAGCGTGCCTTCCCAGTCACTCACCTGACGCAGCAGGTGATCCCAGGTGATCGTGCGGTTGTGCGGCGTATCGAACGGCATGAGCAAACGATCGGTGCCCGGCCAGTCACGCGCATAGCCCGTGCCGTTGGGCCGCGCGCGCACGATGGGTGGCACATAGTGCGCCACCGTGTCGTGTACGCTGCGAATCTTGCCCGCGTCCACCGCCAAGCCCACCACGGAACTCAGGAAACTCTTGGTGACCGAGTTGGTGGTTTCCTGTGCGTTGGGATTGCCCCAGGTGGCCACCACGTAACCGCCCTTCACAATGATGCCGGTGGCATCGCCGCGCGGCGGCAGCGGGCCAATAGGGTCGCCCAACGGCTCACGCCCGAACGTCGCGTAGTGATTGAGCTCGAGGTCACGCGGACTGCGGCTCTCCTTGCTGATGGCAAAGGCCACCGCCTCGGCCAGCTTGATCGAATCGAGACCGAGCGCGGAGGGACTGCGACGTTCCCAACTACCGGCGGGCGGCACATACGGTGTGACCGCCGCGCGTGCGCGATTCTGCGCGTCGGCCGTTGGGCCTCCGGCACCGAGCAGCAACAGACCCGCCACCACGCGGGCCCGCTGCTGCTTCAACGTACGGCACATCATGCGATCGGCCCCTTGGGCTTGGCCGGCGTCACCACGCCGGGCACGTTGTTGGCCTTGAGCAGCGCATTGAAGGCCGGCACATCCACCGTTTCCACGCGCTCCACCTCACGGCGAATGGTCTCCCACACCTTTTCCAGTTCGGCGAGGCGATCCTTCACCGGCTGCGTGAGTGTAGTGTTGCCCTCCACCTGCCCCAACAGGAAGCCATACTGGCCGTTGATGCCGTTGGCGTAGTTGATGATGTCCTGCCCGTTGGCCGCCTTGGTGGTCAGTTTGGGATCGATGGTGTCGAGCGTCGCATTGAGTGCGCGGCCAGCCTTTGTGATGGTGTCTGCAGCCGTGGTGTTGGCCGCGCGGGTCACGTAGCCCTGCACCTGCGTCTTCACGTCGCGCAAACGATGCACGGCCGAGTGAATCTCATCGATGCGTGACGCCAGCAGATTGGCCACCGAGTCGCGCTCGGCCAGCACCGCGGCCGGCACGGTGAGCCGCGGATCCTGCACCACCTTGAGTGGCTGCGTCTGCGAGGCGGAGCCCACGCTGAGACGCACGCTGTAGTCACCCGGGCTCACGCGCGCGCCCCCGTCACCCGGCGCACCAAAGAGCAGTACGTTCCCCACACGCGCGGGCGCCGCACGGCGGAGGTTCCAGCTGAAGGTGTTGAGTCCCGGACGCACCACCAGGCGATTGAGTGAGTCACCGCGCGACGCAAAGCTGCGCACCACCGCCCCCTTGCTGTCGAGGAACTGCAGCGTGACGGTCGCTGCGCTGTCCGGCACAGCCGGCATGCGGAAGTACACCGTGGCGCCGTAGGGCGGGTTGCGTCCGGCATTGGATGGTGCGCCAAAGCCGCCACTGCCGGCAAACAGCACCGCCTCGCGCGGCGCATAGAGATGCGCACCGGTGGCGGCCATGGCAGCCGAACGCTGACGCAGCACCGACAGGTCGTCGAGAATCCAGAACGCCCGCCCCTCGGTGGCGGCGATGAGATCCCCGTGACGCACCTGCAGATCGGTCACCGGCACCACGGGGAAGTTGCCGCGGAACGGCATCCAGCGCGCGCCGCCGTCGAACGACACATAGACGCCCGTTTCCGTGCCGGCATACAACAGACCGCGCTGCGCCGGGTCCTCGCGCACCACACGCACCGGCTCACCGTCGCGCAGGCCATTCACGAGACGCGTCCAGGTGGCGCCGTAGTCTTTCGACATGAACACGTGCGGGGTGGGATCACCGAGGCGGTCCTTGCGGAACGCCACGTACACGGTGGCCGCATCATGCGGCGAGATGGCGATCTCGTTGACGAGGCCATCGCCCCATGCCGCGGGAGTGACATTGCTCCAGGTGGCCCCGCCATCACGCGTGCGCTGAATGAGACCGTCGTCGGTACCCACATACAGCGTGCGCGCATCATGCGGCGACTCTTCAATGACCACAATGGTGCCGTACACCTCCCCACCGGCGCCTTCGTTGGTGATGGGGCCGCCGCCCCAGCCCTGACGCGTCTTGTCGTTGCGCGTCAGGTCGGGAGAGATGGGCATCCACTGCTGGCCGCGTGTCGTGCTGCGGAAGAGCACATTGCCGCCGTGATACACCACGCTCGCGTCATGCTGCGACACGTGAATGGGCGCAGTCCAGTTGAAGCGGTACTTGGTCTTGTCGGTCGGCTCGGTGAGGTTCATCTCCGGCCAGGGCATGATGGCCCGCGAGAGGCCCGTCTGCTGATCGAGCTCGTCGATGATGCCCTGATAGCAGCCGCCGTACACGTAGCGTGACTGTGCCGGGTGCACACCGATGTTGGCGCTCTCGCAGCCCGGGCCTTCCTTCCAGTCACGGATGCCGATGGCCCCCCCGTCACTGCGCGATGCGATGATGACCGAGGAGTTGTCCTGCTGGCCGCCGTAGAGCTTGTACGGGAAATCGTCGTCCACGCTCACATGATAGAACTGCGCCGTCGGCTGATTGTCCTGACTGCTCCAACTGCGGCCACCATCGAGCGAAATCGACGCGCCGCCGTCGTTGGCGTTGATGAGATAGCGCGAGTCGGCGGGGTTGATCCACAGGCCGTGATTGTCACCATGCGTGGCCGGCACCGCGGCGAAGGTGCGCCCACCATCGATGCTGCGCAGCAGCGGCGCGTTGTTCACCCACACCACGTCGGCGTTCTTCGGGTCGGCCGTGAGCTTCATGTAGTACCACGAGCGCGTCTGGATGAGACGGTCGCCCGACTGCAGGCGCCATGTGCGCCCGGCATCGTCACTGCGAAACAGGCCGCCGTTCTCCGCTTCGACAATGGCGTACACCCGATCGGGATTGGCCGGTGACACCGACACGCCGATCTTGCCCATCAGGCGCGGCAGGCCCTCGCTGAGCCGCGTCCAGGTGTCGCCACCGTCGCTGCTCTTCCAGATACCGCTGCCCGCGCCACCCGAGCGCACCATCCAGGGCATGCGCTGATGATCCCAGAACGCCGCATACAGAATGCGCGGATTGCTGGGGTCCATGGACAGATCGCTGGCGCCACTCGTGGCATTCTCGCCCTTGAGCACCAGCGTCCAGGTCTTGCCGCCGTCGGTGCTGCGATAAATGCCGCGCTCACTCGTGCCCTTCCAGCGCTCACCCTGTGCGGCCACATACACCACGTCGGGGTTGCCCGGATGCACGCGCACCGCGGAGATCTGTCGCGTCGCGGCAAGGCCGACGTGCGTCCAGTTGCGTCCCTGATCGGTGCTCTTGTACACCCCGTTGCCATAGGTGGACGACTGTCCGCGAATGGCATGTTCGCCGGTGCCAACGTAGAGCACGTTCTCGTCGCTGGGCGCCACGGCAATGGCACCAATGGACCCGCTAGCAAACCAGCCATCGGAGATGTTGCGCCACGAGATGCCCGCATCATCCGTCCGCCAGAGGCCACCGCCGGTGTAACCCGCGAAGTAGGTCAGCGGATTGGACGGCAGACCGGCCACGGCCACCGAGCGTCCACCCCGCCAGGGCCCCACGTTGCGCCAACGGAGCGCCGTGAAGGTGGTGGAGTCAAAGGCGGACAACGCGGCGGTGCCGGATACGGCGGCCGATGGTCCACGCTGGGCATGGAGTGGTGCGGTGGCCAGAGCGCCGACCGTGAGGACGCCGGTCGCCAGGGCGACGGGCGTGAGCGCCGCGCGCAGGGCGCGACGCTGAGGCAGGATAGACATGGTGACGTTTGGTGGGAGGAGACCTTCCTATTCTACCAGCCCGGGCTGCACAGGGTGGACTCTCCGTCGATATTCCCGGCCATGCCCGAGTTGCCCCGACCCTTTGCACTGCGACGCGCCGCCGACCAGACGGCCCTTCAGCTTGGCCGGGCCCTGCTCGGCTATCTCGCGCTCATGGTCGGCATCATCACCCTGGCGCCCTTTGATTTCCAGTCCACCCCGGCACACGGGTGGACCACGATCTGGAACCGCTCGGACATCGTCATGAACGTGCTGATGTTCGTGCCGTTCGGCTTTGTCTACCAGCTCACTCGGCCCCGCGGCGCCCCGACGGACTGGCCTCGAGTGGTGCTGCTTGGTGCGGCGCTCAGCGCCGGCATTGAAGTGGCGCAGTTGTTCGCCCCGCAGCGCTACTCCTCGCCACTGGACCTCCTCACCAATACCGTGGGCGCAGCCGCCGGGGCCGCGCTGTTTGCCCGGTTGGCGCGGCATCTTCCCGGTAGCGAGGCCGTGCGATCCTTCGCGCTCGAACTGCCGCTCATGGGCCTGGTGTACCAACTCGTGCCGTTGGTGTGGCTCGTTGGATTGGGCGCAGACACCGAGGCGCGACGCTGGTTGGTTCTGCTGCCGGTGATGATGGCCGGCGCCATTCTGGGAACAGTGCAAGCCGCGTATGTGGCCCCGCAGTTGGCGGAACGCGGGACGTCAACGGCTGCGTCGCGACGATGGCTGTTGATCTCCCTCGTGGGTTGGGCGGTGGTGGCGCTGCCACTGGCGGTTGGGCGCGACACCGCATTGGGCCTCGCCTGTGCCACCATGCTCGTTGGCACGGCGCTGCTCCGCAGTCTGGCCACGTTTCGTATGCTCGAGGTGTCCGCACCCGATCGCGCCGAGGCCCGCCGCTTTGAATTGCCAACACTGAGACTGTTGTTGCCGGTGTTTGCGGCCTATCTCACCCTGTCGGCACTCTGGCCGATGGCCGAGCTGTCACTGCGCTGGCAAGGAAGTTGGGCGTTGGTGTTGCCGGGTCTCTCGCTCAATGAAGGGATGGTCTACCGCGCACTCGAGCAGGTGGCCGCCTTTACGCTGGTGGGATACATGAGCGCGGAATTCCATGGACGTGACAGGCGCACGCTTTCGAGAGACTGGTTGCGTTCCATTGCCTGGGCGCTACCCGTTTCACTCATGTTGCAGGCCGCTCGCGGCTTCCGGGCGGACAGCGGTGCCAGCTTCTCGTTGTTGCTCCTGACGCAGGTAGCTGCGATTTTCGGTGCATGGCTCTATGTCTTGCAGCGGGCACATGTTCAGGCGTTGGTTGTGCGGCACACGCCGCCACACAGCGGCCCATCGTAGGCAGGTCTTCGCACCACTCGCCACCGCACATCCAATGACCATGCGCACGGCACGTCGGGCCATCGCGCTGCTGAGCAGCGTCGTGTGGCTGGGAGCCTGTCGGACCTCGCCACAACCGATGGGGGTTGATGGTCCACCGCCGATGTGGCTGCCGTTCGACGGCATTGGCCTCGACGGGGAATCCTACGACTGGACGGGCACACCCACGCTCCTGTCCATGGATGCCCCATCACCATTGGCCTGTGTGCAGATGCAGGATGCGTCAGGCACCCTCGCGCTGCGCCTCGTGTTCCGCGACAGCGTGAACCTTCAGGCCATGCCGGGCACACTACATGTGCTCGTTTCGTCGATTGGAGGTTTTGGCGGAGGAACCGCCTATGGCGTCCCCAACGTGGAATTTGCCATCGACTTTTCGCGGCTCGACAAGGCGCAGAATGGGCGTGGTGCCGGTTTTGCGCTGCGTGAGGTCACGCCGGATGGACTTGGCGCTTTCCGTTCACCCTACGAACTCGATCTGGTCGCGCTGCCCACCTGGAGCTCCGATCAGTTCGAAGTGCGCATGGCCCGCCGTCCACGGGGGCAGTTCGGCCATGTGGATCCGCTCGCGGCCATCACCGCGGTGTATGTCAGCGCGGATTCGGTCGTGCACCGGTCGGCCACGGTCCGCTATCGCAGTACCACGCCGCCTCAGTCCAGCGCGCGCCCACGCGCGGTCGGGATTCCCGCACCACCGGCCGGCGCGCTGCGCGTGGCACAATGGAATGTGTCGGAGGGCTCGTTCCGAAAGCCCGCCATGCATGCCCGGCTGCTGGCCGCGCTTGTGCCTGATGTGCTGATGCTCGATGAGGTGTACGAACAGGTCACCCCCGATTCGCTGCGCGCTTTCTTCAACCTGCCACCGCTGCGAAAGCTGGGCCCCTGGCAATTCGTCATTGCCGGCAGTGGCGGGAGACAGCGCACCGTGGTGGCGGCGCGTCGCCGCGCCGTGCGGCCCGAGCCGAGCATGGCGCGAATGCAGTATGAGCCCGGTGCACTCGACAGTCTCAGGCGTCTGGTGCCCGCCGCAGCGCATCGCCTCATCGACATCGAGCAGCAGGCACAGATCTCGAGCACCGGTGCCTGGGTGGACGTGGATGGACGCGAGGTGCTGTTTGTGCCGCTCGATCTGCAGAGCGGCGGGTACGCGGGCAACGTGCAGGATGCGCTGCGCGTGCTGCAGGCGCGGGCCATTCGACGGCATGTGCGGCGGGTGGTGGACGCCTATCGTGAGGCGCACGGCGGAGAACATCCTCCCATCGTGCTCGGTGGCGACTTCAATCCCGTGGGGAGCTTCGAATCGGTCCGTCTTCTCGGCCCGCAGCTGATCGAGGATGTGACGGGCTGGATGCTTCCGTCGATTGTGCAGCGACTCAATCAGCCTTCGGCCGTGACCTGGTCCAGCGAGGTGGCGGCACAGTTTGCGCCGGGCTGGCTGGATCTCACCTACTACCGTGGGTTCCGTCAGGTTGGCGGCTTCGTCTTTACGACCGAGGATCTCAGCGACCGACTTCTCAAGCGACTCCGCATGACCCGCGGGACGTTTGCGCAGGTGAGTGATCACTTCATCGTGGTGACCGACCTCAGGCGCTGAGTATTCGGGGACGCACTCTACACCGAAGTACTCAACGCAACAGGAGACGCAGCATTTCTGGCATGGCGTGCAGGTGATCGATGTGATCGGGTGCGCTGGTGCCGGCAAACCCCATCACACGCAGCTTGCCCACTCGCGTGTCGCTGAGTTGCTGCATGCCACGCGGGCCCCAGGCCAGTACGGGCTTTGCGCGAAGTCCAAGAGCGTGCAACATCCACTGCGCGGTTTCGGTGGTGCTCGCGTACGTGCCGGGAAAAATCTCGGAGTGCGTGACCAGCATGCGGGACTGCCCTGCGGCGGCCCGACGCGCAAACGCGGTAAGCGACAGCAGGTTGAGCGAATCGAGTGTGCCACCGTCAGCCAGCGCCTGGCCCTCCGGCACATACGACGTATGCATGCCGTCCAGCAACAGCACCGCATGCACACGCGCGGCCCATGTGCTGTCACGCAGTATCACGCGAATGGCGCCATGACCGGCGGAGAATCCGCTCAACACCACCCGCTCGATACGCACCGCGCGGCCAGCCAGTGAGTCGAGCCCACGCTGCACCTGCGCCATGACACGGTCCATGGCGCCCGGCTCGCGAAAGCTGCGGTCGTACACGCCCGATCCCGCGCCCAGGGAGAATGTGGCGACCGGCATGCCCGGCTTCTGCGCTGCTGCGGCCTGACGCACCAGCCAGGGCGCGCCGTGAAAGTGCAGCAGCAGCAGCTGTCGGTCGCGCCGAGCTAGCGCGCGGGGCACAAACAGCATGCCGCGTCCTCCACCCGGCAACGTGAGCAACACCGAATCGCCGGCGAGCGGCGCCGGCGCGAGACGGGCATGCAGCCGCAGATCCTCCTGCATGGGACTGCGCTGGGCCGGCATCACCCCGGCAACCAGACTGACCAGCCCGAGTGCCACGGCCGTGCCTCGTCCCAGTCGAGCTGCTCCCCGTCCGATCATCCCCCCTCCTCGTCGCCAACCGTGGAACCCGGTTTCCGCCCGGGGTACGCAGGTGGGTGGAAACTCGCCCCAATCCCTCCTGAACGGTACTTTCCACGGTCTCCCCTCCTCCGGGCCATGTCATGAGTCAGTCTGCCCAACCCGCGGTCGCTCGAAACGTCCGCCCCATTGCCACGCTGCTGACCGCCATGGGTTTGGCGTTCACTGAGGCCGGCGCCCAGCAGGCCGGCGCGCCCGTGCAGCCAGCCACCACGCTCGCCTCGGTCACCGCCGCCTCGGCCGGCCACACAACACGCGCTGGGCGCGTTGCGCAGGTGGCCAAGGTGGGTGGCATCGTCTACGACAGCCTGCGTGGCGCCCCCCTACCGGGGGCCTGGGTGCAGCTTCGCGCAGCCGACGACGCGGGGACCTTTGGTCTCACCGTGCGCAGCGACTCACTGGGGCAGTTTGTCTTTCGTGAGGTGCCGAGCGGGCGCTATGCCATCGGCTTCCATCACCCCAAGCTCGACTCATTGGGGCTGGCGCCGGTGGCGCAGACGCTGACCATTGCTGCGCCGGACAGTGTGGGCGCGTACCTCGCGGTACCGTCCCCGTCGCGCATCCGGTCGGCCGTGTGCGGCGCTGGCCGCAACGGCTCGGTGCTCATGGGCCATGTGCGCGATCCGCTGACGGGCCAGCCCGTTGAGGGTGCCACGGTGAGCGGCGAGTGGCTGGAGTACTCCCTGAGCAAGACCGGCCTCGCCAAGCGCTCGCCGCGGCGCACCGTCACCACGCAGGCCGACGGATGGTTTGCCATCTGCGGCGTGCCCAGCCCCGGCATTGTGGCCGTGCGGGCCGGTGTGGGCGGTGACAGCACCGACCTCGTGGAAGCGCAGATGACGGAGGAAGGCTTCATGCGCCGCGAGCTCTTTGTGGGGGGCGGCACGACAACCCTGCGGGGTGTGGTGCGTCGTGCCGACTCGCAGCGTCCGCTGGCCGACGCCGAGGTGCGCTTCGTGAACGGCCCCAGCACGCGCACCAACGACAGGGGGGAGTGGGTGCTGCCCGACGCGCCCGTGGGCACCCGCCTCGTGGACGTGCGCGCGGTGGGCTATTTCCCGGCGCGGCAAACGCTCGATATACGCAGCGACATGGAATCGCTCACCACCGATCTCAACACGCTCAAGTCGGTGCTGGACACCGTGAAGACGGTGGCGCTCTATCCGCGCTACACGCTGGCCGAGGACATCAAGGATCGCGCCCGCAGCACCTCAGGCATTTTCATGACGTTCAACGACCCCATGCTCAAGAACTCGATGACGGTGTCGGACGCCTTGCGCATGACCCGCGGCGTGTTCGTGGAGCGTGACCTCAACGGTCCGGGCAACACCCTGTTCTTGCGCGGCGCGATTTCCTCCCGCTGCAGTCCGCTTTACGTGGTGAACGGCTTCCCCATCCCCGGATTCACTGTGCAGGATCTCGATTCGTTCTACGGCCCCAGCAACATTTTCGCCATCGAGGTCTACCACGCGGGCACGGTGCCGGCGCAGTTCCAACTGGGCATGCAGGAGTGCGGCAGCATCGTGGTCTGGACGCGTTGAGCTCGACCACCGGTCGGCGAGTCCACTACGACTGATACGGCAAACCGCCGCTGCACGAGTTCTGTGCAGCGGCGGTTTGTGTGTACGGGCCAGTCGCGTCTCAGGCCGTGGGCATGCTGCGCTTGCCCAGCGGCGCGAGGCAGACCTGGGCTAGCTTGAAGTGCGCCAATCCGAATGGAATGCCGATGATGGTGAGGCAGTAGCCGATTCCAGCCAGGACGTGCGCGATCCACAGCCACAGGCCGGCGAACACGAACCAGAGCACGTTGGCAATGCCGGTGCCCGGCACGCGCATTTCGTCGACATCGCGTGCGTCCACCAGCGTGCGCCCAAAGGGGAACGCGGCAAAACCGGCAATGCGAAACGCCGCAAACGCCCAGGGCAGTCCCACTACGGTGATGGCCAACAGGACGCCGGCCAGCAACCATCCCAGCCAGGCGAAGAACCCACCGCCCAGCACGAACCAGAGAATGTTGCCCAGCAGCGCCATGTTCTGCTCCCGTGTGGAAGTGGTGGTGGGCCGTGGACCAGCGGTGGCCCCTCTCACTCCGTACGAGTCGCCGCCATCAGGTGTTTCTGCCACAGCGCCTTCAGGTCCTCCAGCGACGCGGCCGCGAGACGTTCGAGCGCGGTGCGCCAGGTGTCGTGGGTCATGTGCGGGGCCAGCTCGACCACGGCCCTTAGACCCAACTGATCGACGAGGAAGGTCACGAAGGACTCGGCGCAGGTGTAGTAGGCCGGCGCCAGCTCACCGCGGGCCTCACCGTTCAATCCGGTCACCATGCCTTCGCTCCCCACGGCCTCACGCATCGCGGCGCGTGGCGCCTCGCGCGTGCGCTCGGCACAGGTGGCGTGCACCGAACCTGCGGCCGTTGTGGCAAACACGTTGTACTCACGCAGACCGGCCACCTGCGCGGCACGCGCGGCCAGCACGTTGGGCAGACCCTCGAGCAGCCACTGTGCCGTGCGGTTTCCCACCGCCTGACGAGCCGGGGGTGTGTCATGCTCCCACACAAAGAACGGGGCCGGCGCCGTCAGCAGCACATGCGCGCTCTCGTGCAGATACGGGGCTTCGCCACGCGCCGCCACGCTGAAGGGAATGAACACGCGGCCATCGCCGTTGGCATGCGACACAAAGCGGCCGGGAGCGAGCAGAATGTGCACGGCCACTTTGCCGTGCCGCTGCCAGGCGTGCGGGGACTGCACCAGCTCGTGTAAGGCCTGCAGGCCGCGCTCCAACGAATCGGCCAGTGCCTCCTGATGCGCAGCGCGCATGCTGTCACGCGGAACAGTAAGCACCACGTGGGTGCGCGACACCCGGCGTCCGTGCGCTTCGAGCCAGGCCAGACGCGCCGGATCATCGGCGCGCCAATCCACGCGCGTACCGCTTTGCGCACCGCTTTGCGCACCGCTTTGCGCCCGACTCTGCGTTCCACGCTGTGCCCAAAGCGCGGTGTCCTGCATGACACTGAGTAACAGCACCATCCACATGCGGCGAAACCATCTGCCGCGAAAAATTCGATCTATGCCCTGCATCCCCGCTCCATCGGCGCCACGCGCCACGTGCCGCACCGGGTCCTGCGCCCGATGTCCTGACTATTCAGGCGAAAGCCGGTGCGCGCGCGTTTCAGGAAGCCGCGGTGGGCGAGATGCTGGTCAACCCGCGGGATTGGGCCCGGGAGGCAGGGGCGGCTGATCCGGACGCCACCAGGCGTCTGGCGCCGCCGGCAGCGGCTGCGCCGCGCTCACATTGTCAGGCCGCACGTCGGCCATAATGAAGTTCTCGCTGGGCACCGGCACGCCGTGCATGCGCCGCAGCATGGCCAGTTGCCCGACGTGGGTGAGGCAATCAGCAAGGGGACCCTGCAGGAACTGCTCATCGCTGATGCGCGCGGTGAGCGAGGCGTTGGCCAAGTCGTCGCGCAAGAGCGCCAACTGTTCGTGAAAACGTGCGACCTCATCGCGCCAGGTGGGCGTGGCGGGCGGCGCGTAGTCGCCGCCGTGCAGCATGGTGCGCGCATAACCCATGAGGCCCGTCATGTGCCAGAGCAGTTCGTGCGGCGTCCGCACATGATGCGCGGCGCGGAAATCGCCAAAGTCATCGGGGGCACCACGCAGCGCCTTCTGGGTGCGATAGGCGATGGTGGCCAGCAGGTGCTGCAGCAGGGCGCGGGTGGGTGACATGCCACACTCCGGGTCTGTCGGGGGCGTCGCGTTCAGTGACATCTTATGGGATGTCGCACGCTATCTCGCCTCTCGAAACTGCGCCAGCTGCTTGGACTGTCTGGGCCAGACCACGCCGCCTCTCGGCCCTGGTCGCCATCGCGCCCTTCGCCGCCATGCTGTTGGCGGCCTGCAGCAGCAGCGACGCGCCCACCACGCCGCCGCCCGTCAACACGTGCACCACCACGCCGCCGGCGGCGCAGGCAGCCTACTACGACGCGGCACGCAACAAGTGCGATGCGGCGCTGCTGGCGGCTCTGCAGCAGGCGGTGCGCGGGCAGCGTCTGTTGGGCTACACCGCCGCCCGCGACTCGCTGTACGCCTTTGTCGATCGCGGCACGCGGCCGTGGATTATCGATCTCTACACGGGCCGTGAAGCCGTGGGGGTCACCACGCGTGCCACGGCGTTCAATGCGCGGATCAATACGGAGCACACCTGGCCACGCAGCCGCGGCGCCGAAGTGGACCCTGCACTCAGTGACCTGCACCATCTCTTCAGCTCCGACTCGGCCGCCAATGAGCGACGGCAGAACTATCCGTTTGGCCTCGTACGCGGCACGGTGCTGTGGACCAGCACACCGCCTGCCGGGCAAAGCGAAGTGAGTCGGCTGGGCTACGCGACCGGCAACAGCGGCCAGTTGGTGTTCGAGCCCCGGCCCAGTGTGCGCGGCGACATCGCGCGTGGACTGCTGTACTTCTATCTGCGTTATCACACCGACCGACCCAGTGGCTACAGCGTGCTCAACTTCGCGCAGGAACGAGACCTGCTGCTGGCTTGGGCGCGGGAAGATCCGGTGGACGCGTGGGAGCGTGCGCGCAATGATGCGGTGTTCAGAGCGCAGGGCAATCGCAATCCATTCATAGACTGGCCGGAGCTACCCGATCTCCTTCCGGCGCTTCCGCTTAATTGAGAGGTGGGATTCTCGGATCTGGGAGTTGAGACGATGCGAGATGAGACAGAAATGGATGAATGAGAGAACTGCAACCAACGAAGTGAGAGTCGCGATCGTGTTCGACTCGACGGGCGGTCGGGGTCGGGGTCGGGGTCGGGGTCGACCGCAACCGCAGTCCCCAGCCGCACACGATCGCGACTCTCACCTCGTTGGTTGCTGTCCTCTCATTCATCTATACCGTATCTGATCTTCCCGACTCCCACATCCCGACATCTCACCATCTGACAAATGGCGGTGAGACGTCGGGACCCGGGCTGCCGAAAGATCAGAACGTGTACCGAATGCCGACCTGCATCGAGAACTGCAGGAGGAGGTTCCCTCCCAACGGCGTGCGGTCACCGAAGAAGTCGGTGAGGTTGTAGCGAATCGTCTCGCCCGTCGGATCGTAGGACACCGGCACCATCAGATTGCGGCGCGCCGCCGACACGGACTCGTAGCGGCCCCAGTTCTTGTTCAGGCCGTTGAGCACGTTGAAGAAGTCGATCGACAGCTCAGCGTTCTGGCCCGCACGCGTGGGAATGCGGTTGCGCAGCGACAGGTCGAGACGGTTGAACCACGGCTGGCGGCAGGTGTTGCGCGGAATGATCTGCCCCACGTAGTCGCCGACGCACTTGTTGTCGTTGAGATAACCGCGGTAGATCTCGCGCTGCGCCGCCACGTACTCGGCCTGCGCCTGTGAACCCGTCACGTTGGTGGGAATCGCCACCGGGAAGTCCTCCGGCGCGAAGATGAACGGGCGGTCGTTGAACGAAAGACCATCGGCGTTCAGGTCACCACCCTGCTCCGGGCCCCAGGGCGTGCCGCTCTGCATGCGGAAGATGCCGCTGAGACGGAAGCCAAGCGGGAGCTTGGTGAAGCCGGAGAGAATGATGGTGTGATTGCGCACGAAGCCCGAGGGGCCCCAGGCCTTGTCCGTCGCGCCGATGCCGCCGATGTCGTTGGGGCCAGCCGCACCGATGCGGGACTCGCTCCAACCCGCGAATGACGTGCAGCAGGAGAACGACCCGTTGTCGTCGGCCGTCGTCCAGGTGTACGAGGCGCGCAGCGACGACTCCTCGGCCAGGCGATGATCGAGGTTGAACGTCAGCGCCTGTGAACGCGCGCGGCCGTCATAGAAGTTCTGGAAGAGATTACCGAAGTCGGTGTTGATGAGCCGCTCGTTGCCGGCCGCCGCATTGGGGCGGAAGGCGCCGATCGGCACGTACACCTGGCGGTTCCCTTCATTGGCCAGCGAGAACAGCGGCTGCCGCAGGTTGGTGTTGCGCACCGTGTACAGGTTCGACGTGAACGCATACAGGTAGTCGGCCGACACCCGTGTCTTCCGACCCAACTGACGCTCGTAGCCGACATTGCCGCGGTACGTCTCCGGAATCTCGAAGCCCTGCGTCCAGAACGAGTACTCGGGAATGCCACCGATGCCTGCCGCGCCCGCACAGTTGAACGGGTTGTTGTCACCGTTGGCTGCCCAGTCGCGGTAGCCATTCACCGGCGGCGGCGCGTTGGCGTCCCCATCGGCCGCGCTGCCCGTGCAGGCCAGGTTCTGCAGTGGTACGTCGGTGATGCCCACGTTCGAGCCGAGCACGGCCGGCAAACGGCCGTAAAAGAGACCCGCACCGGCGCGCCACACTTCACTCGCGTCACCCTTGCGATCCCAGGCCAGCGCGACACGCGGCGAGATGTTGTTCTTGTCGAGCGGCGCGATGCCGGTCTCGATACCAAACGCGCGCTCGGCGTCGATCACGCGGCCCGGCGCATCGCCGAAGCGCGAGAGATCGTAACGCAGACCCAGCGTGGCCAGCAGGCGCGGCGTCACACGCCACTGATCCTGCGCATACGCCGAGTACTCGTAGGTGTCGAACACCGCACGCGGCACCTGGCCGTCGGAGCGCACGTTGCGCGTGTACTGCAGCGGGCGATACGCCTCGAGCGCGGCAAGGTTGTCGAAGGTGTAGAAGCCCGACCCCTGGTTCCAGAAGTCGTTCTCGTAGTGCGCGATGATGTTGTTGGTGCCGAACTTGAGCGTGTGACGGCCCAGATCCACGGTCGTATTGTTCACGATCTGGATCTTGTTCTCGATGAGATTGTTGCGGAACGCGAGGCTGTTGCCGCCCCAGGCGTAGGCCGTGCCGGGGATGACGTTGTTCACGCGCAACTGCGGCTTGAGGTCGGCGCCCACACGCGGACGCTCCTCACCCGAGTACTGGAAGCGGAACACATTCGTGGCCCGATCACCGAGCGTGCTGTTGAGCTCACCCACCAGCGAGTTCGTGCGGTTCTTGAACGACTCCGTCTGCGACAGGCCACCGATGGCGGTACCACCAAAGGTTTCGTTGCCGTTGTCGTAGTTGGAGTAGTTGTTGCGCAGCGACAGGCGGTGCTTGCTGTTGATGTTCCAGTCGATGCGCGCGAACAGCGTGAGCACGTCGTTGCGCGTGGCAAACTCATTGTACGCGCCGGCCGGATTGCCGATGCCGTAGCGGTCGTTCAGGATGCTGAAGAAACGACCCAGCGAATCGGCCGTCTGGCGCGCGCGCACCGCGGAGGCCCGAAGCGACGAGGCTTCGGCCGGCGTGGCCGCCGCATCGGCGCGGCGTTCGAAGTCGGCCGCCTGCACCAGCAGCGCGTCGGGGCCGTTGGGCACAAACGGCTCGCGGCGGCGCTGACCATCCACCGACACCAGCCAGAACAACTTGTCCTTCACGAGCGGGCCTTCCGCCTGGAAGGCGTACTGCTGCACGTTGAAGTTGTTGACCGGCGTGCCGTTGAAGTTCTCCGACGTGAGCGCATCACCGCGGTAGTTGCCATACGCCGTAACCTTGCGGCGATTGGTACCACCCTTGGAGATGATGTTCACGATGCCGCCGGCGTAGTTGCCGTACTCCACGTCGAAGCCGTTGGTGATGATCTGGAACTCCTTCACCGACTCGATCGAGAAGTTGAACGGAATGCGGCTGCCGCCCCGGTTCTCACCGAAGAACGTGTTGTTGGCGTCCACACCGTCGAGCTGCACGTTGGTCTGCGACGGACGCGCACCGGCGATGGAGAACTGCCCGCCCGTGGTGGTTTCGGGCGTCGGGCTCACGAGGCCGGACAGGTTGATGAAGTCCGTGAAGTCACGACCCAGCGTGGGCAGGTTCTGGATTTCTTCCTGCGACACGGCCTGCTTCACACCACCGTCCGCCACGTCCACCTGCTGCGACGCGCGCACCTGCACCGCGCCGAGCTGCGCGGCCGCTTCGCTGAGTGCGAAGTTGACCGGCGTGCTGCTGCCCACGGTTACGCGAATGCCGGTGCGTTCCTGCTGCTGACTGCCGAGGCGCCGCACACTCACCTTGTACGTACCCGAGGGCAGCAGGCGAATGACATAGGCACCGTCTTCACCGGCCACGGCGTTGCGCACGAGGCCGGTCTCGGTATTGGTGGCCGTCAAGGTGGCACCGGCCAGCGGCCGGTTGTCCGGCCCCGTCACCACACCACGGATGGAGCCCGTGGTTTCCTGTGCCATCAGGCGCGCGGGCGCAACGGGAAGCCAATCGGCCATCGGCGCCACCACGGGCGACGTGACCACCAGCGCACCCAGCAGCGGGAGCGCCATACGAGCACGAGTTACTGACACGAAACCTCCGTCACGTCGAACGCGCCGCGCGGCTGGAGCTGCGTCGCATTGTTGAAGAAGCCCACGATACCGGTGATGTCATAGCACTTGCCGGCTTCGAAGCGGGCCGTCCCGATGGTGGTGTTGGCATTGCCGTCGAGGCGTACCTGCGCCGCGCCGCTGCCGTCGTTGATGGGCGCGTTGCCACTGGCAAACGCACCAACGGTCACACGACGCACACGCACCAGCCGGCCCACGTTGGGCGCCAGCGGATTGGTGGTCGCGGCCAATTGCGCCGTGGTGAGTTGCACCGCGTCGGGCACCGTGGCCCCACGTTTGATGTTCGGCGCGACGCGCGGCGACGTGATCTGCAGCTGGGTGTTGAAGGTGGCCAGCGTACCCGTCACCTCGATGCTGTCGCCTTCCTGCAGACCGAGGCTCGCCGGCACACCGAACACCTGGATGCCGCCGGTCGGGTCCTGCAGGTACAGGTTGTCGTTGGCCGCACGGTAGCGTCCGGGCTGCGCGGTCACGATGCCGGCAATGGTCACGCTCGCACCCTGCGCGGCCTGCTTGGCCACGTTGACACGAATGACACAACCGAACTTGAGCGGCGTCGGCACGAACGTGGCTTCGTTCGCATACACACTGGGCGCCGCACCACACCACACGAAGTTGCCGGCCACGATGGCCGAGCTGCGGACGACGTCGAGGTCGTGTGTGCCCACCGGCACCGCGATTTCGTAGCGGCCGTTGGCGCCAGACACCGCCTGTCCGAGCACACGCGTGGTGCCGCGGTCGAGCACGCGCACCGTGACGCCGGGCATGATGGAGTCGCCCGCCGTGGGCGTGTACACGTTGTTGTTGTCGCGATCGAAGAAGAGGATGCCGGACACCTGGCCCGTTTCCTCGAGCGCCGTTACCGGGGCCGGATCTTCGACACAGGCGGCGCTGAGCACCGCACCAAGCATCAGGAGACTGGTTCGCATGCGGGTCATGGCGTCACATCCGCGGCCGAGCGCGGCTTGATCTGCGCCGTGCCGTTGAACTGAGTGAGAATGCCGGTCACGGTGTACGTGTTGCCGACAACGAAGTTGCTGCGCGAGAGACCGCGCAGCGGACCGCCCACGCGCACCTGCAGCGTGACGCCGTCCACCGTACCGGTCACCGTGAAGGCCGTGGCCGTACCGGTCTGCACCGTGGTGACGGTGAAGCCGGCAATGCGCACGAGTTGGCCTTCATTGGTGCGGGCGGCGGCCTGGGCCGCTGTCACGGTCACTGGCGTGAGCGCCGCTACAGCACCGGTGCGCACCACCGTCGGCGTACCCAGCTGAAGCTGTCCGCTGAAGGCACTGCGTGAACCCGTGACTTCCACCAGTGCGCCAACCGGCAGCGTGGTGCTGTCGGCAGTGGGCACACTGAACACGGCGATGCCGCCCGTGGCGTCCTGCACCCAGATCTCGGAGTTCACGTTGTTCGTGCCGCTCGTGAACGCGCCAGGTGCCGCCGACACGCGGCCGCTGATGGTATACGTGGTGTTGTTCACGCCCGACGTGCGCACCGTGCCAATGGGCGTGATGGGCACGCCCGCTTCGAGATCGGCAGCATCGCGAATCTTGATCTGCGCGATGGCGTTGAAGCGCGTGAGGATGCCGGTCACGTTGTAGCGGCTGCCAAGCGTGAAGCTGGCGCGCGAAAGGCCCGTCCCGGTACCGGCGACGCGAACTTCGAGCGTGTCGCCCGCCGCATCCGTGGTGAGCACCGTGAACGCTGCGCCCGTGCCGGTCGGGATGTTGATGACCGTGAGATTGGGCACGCGGACCAGTTGGCCATCGCGCTGCAGGGTCTTGGCCTGCGCCGCGCTCTGCGCCACCGGCACCACCGGCGTGCCGGCGCCCAGATTGCGCACCCGCGTCACCGTGACCTGCGACTGCGCGCTGAACACGCTGCGCGTGCCCGTGATTTCGAGCTGGTCGCCGAGGCGATACTGCGCACTGTCGGCCGTCGGTACGCTGAAGGCCGCAATGCCGCCCGTCGCATCCTGCACCCAGATCTCGGAGTTCACACCACCCGAGCCCGACGTGAAGCGACCCGGTCGCACGGTGAGGTTGCCCACAATGGCCACCGTGGCGCCCACGGCGCGTGCGCGTGCTTCGGCAATGGGTATGATGAGCGCGCCGGTGAACACACCGTTGACCGACGCCGTGGCGCCGGCCGCCACACTCACGGTGCGCGACGCGCCATCGGCGTAGGCAATCGTGGCCGGATTCTCGAGCGCCACCGTGTAGCTGCCGGGCGCGAGGAAGTCGAAGCGGAAGGCCCCCTGCTCATCCGCGAGCACCGAGTCGAGCCGTGCGCTACCGCGGCGCAGCACGGCAAACAGGCCCGCGCCGGGCGTGTCGCCCGTGCTGAACGTGCCGTTGCCGTCATCGTCACGGAAAATGCGACCGCTGATGGTGCCCGGCAGCCAACCGTAGCGCACATCGTCCGCGCGCACATCCCCGGTGGCACTGACCACCACGCGCGGCGCAGTGGTGGTGGTGAGCACGGCGCCGGCGGGCACCGTGGTCGGCAGGGTGAGGGTGTAGGCGCCCGGCGCGACCTGCGCAAACGCCGCCACGCCATTGGCGCCTGAGGTGGCCGCGAGCGCGGTGCCGCTGCCGGCATCCGTGGGCGCGAGGGTCAGGGCGACGCCGGCCAGACCACTGTCCGCCGCAGTAAAGGAGCCGCTGTTGTCGCGGTCGAGATAGACGCGAATGTTCACGTCTGCCGACCGACCCGGAGGCGCGACCGCCTCGTTGCAGGCCGCCAGCATCATCGCGGCGGCACCGCACAGGCCCGGGAGAAGCGCCCGTCCGCGCCAGCGCGCGATCGGGACTCCTGCGGGAGGATTCGAAAAGGGCATGCGAGAGTTGGAAAGAGCTGCGTACGTTCCAGCGGATGACGGCACCCGTGCACACGGGATTGCCGACTCGGGAAAACAAACAGCCGAGAGTCGGAGCCCGGGGCGCGGGGTGTCACAAGGGCGTAACGGCCTACAATATGAACGCGAAGCCGTCCCAATGGGTGCCGGCTTATCGTTCGCCACCGAACGGTTACCCTCGCCTCTCCCCACCACCGTCGCCCCGCCATGCCGACCACGTTCTTCACCTGGTGGCTCGTGCTCGCCACCCATCTGGTTGGACCAGGCAATTACTCGGCGCAGCCTACTTCGCCGGAGGGGACGCAACACCGCCTGCCCCCAGGCGTCATTTCGCACACCACCTGGCAGGCCCAAGCCCCGCTGGGTCATGCGGCAGATGCCATGCGGCGCAATAAGAAGGCCGGAGAGTCGCTGCAGTTTCACGACCTCACGGTGACCGTGCTGCGCGTAGCGACGGACTCCAGTGGGCAAACGCCGGTCGATCAGGCGCTGCTCCGTCTCGAAGCCGATGGGCAGCGACACGAACGCCTCGTGCGCGAGACCGAAGCCTACAACTGGAATGGTCGCCATCTGGCCGTGGTGGCGATTTACGGTCCCGGTGAGCTGGGGGCAGGACTTGTAGCCCTCGAAGTGGCCACGCTGTCCTCGCTGCCCGCGTCCATTGCCAACGCCACTACGGCTGGCGGGGCGGACCGACGCCTGCGCATTCCGCATGTCATCACGCACGTCACGCTGCATCATACCGGCGACGCGCGGGTGCTGCGCCCCGACGAGGACCCGGGGCAGCGCCTGCGCAACCTGCAGGCCTGGGGCGCGCGCGAGCGCAACTGGTGGGATGTCCCCTACCACTTCCTGCTCGACCTCGAAGGCGACGTGTACGAGGGTCGCGACTGGCGCTTCATGGGGGAGACCAACACCACCTACGATCCATCCGGTCACTTCCTCATCAGCATGATCGGCAACTACGACCAGCAGGAGCCGTCAGCGCAGCAACTGGCCGCCATTGCCGATCTCATGGCCTGGGCGCTGCGCGTCAACAACCTGCCGGTCGACCGTATCGGGGGGCACTACCACTATGCACAGACGGGCTGTCCGGGTGTGCACCTCCGGCGCTATCTCGAAGACGGCACACTGCGCCGTATGGTGAGCGAACGGCTCACGCGCGCCGCGGGCGGCTGAGCAGGCCCGCCGAAATCAGCACCGCCAGCAACCCAACCGGCAGCGGCTCGAGAAACGTGAACCCGATGTTCACCAGCGGGTTCTTGTACATCTCGGCGAACTGCGTCATCTCCGCCTGCGTGGCCGCGACCTCGGCTTCGCTGGCGCCCGCCGCGCGCATCTTCCGCACCTGATAGTCGCCGTACACCTGGGCAAAATCGGGCTTGAACTTGTAGTAGATCACTTCCCACGTGGCTACATAGCAGCAGGTGGCCACCAGCATGATGAGTGCCCCCACCTTGGCGGCGGGCCAGAACGCAATGCGCCCGCCCGCTTCGGTGTCGCGATAGCGCCGGATGCCCACATAAACGAGCAGGAAGGCCATCACCATGCCGGTGTAGCCAAAGTAGGCGCCGTACTCCATCCAGAAGTCCCCTTCGAAGGGGACGAGGACGAGCATCATGGCGGACATGATGGCCCCGGCAATGAGGCCAAACGTGACGACGATCTTGCGCATGCAGACTCCGGTTTGGGGTTCGCCGGCCAACTTGGGTGGGAGGGCGCGGGTCGTCAGTCGCCCGAACGGGTGATTTTGTGGGGAGTTGTTGCAAAATCACCCGAATGGATGACCCGAATGGATGACCCGAACGGATGACCGGATGACCTGGAGTCGACGGGATCAGGGAATGAGTCGCAGCTGCTGACCACGCTGCACGGCTTGCGTGCGACGTCGTACCTCCAGCTTGTCGAAGAGGCGACTCGCGTGTGTCTTGACCGTATTCTCGCTGACGAACAGGCGTTCCGCGATTTCGCGATTGCTGAGGCCTTCGGCCAGAAGCCCCAGAATTTCCAGTTCGCGCGGGGTTACGCCGAGCGCCGCGACCTGATTGTCGTCGCGACTGAAGTCCGCCGCCGGTGCCTGCGTGACGGTGCCCGGCACCTCCCGCAGCTCGATGCGCTCTTCCACCACCACCTTGGGGGTGGTGAGCCGCAGACCCACCCAAATGCCGACGGCGGCAAAGATGATGGCCAGCAGTGCGCCGTAGATCTCAAAGGAGTGGGTGAGTACCAGCCAGCGGTACTCCACCAATCGGAGGAGGACGATGAGCAGGCCGGCGGCCAGACCATACCAGAGCACGTGACGGCGCATGCGGTAAGTTGGGCCAGCCGATCGCGCTACAGCAACCGCGAGCCCAGTGGCACGTCCTGCTCGGGGATACAGAGCGCGACATGACCGTCGGCGTTGTGAAAGCCCGTCACCAGGCACTCGGACATGAAGGGGCCGATCTGCTTGCGCGGAAAGTTCACCACCGCCACGACCAGACGGCCCACCAGGTCCTCGGGCGAGTACAGCACCGTGATCTGTGCGCTCGACTTGCGGATTCCGATCTCAGGCCCGAAATCCACTTGGAGCTTGTACGCCGGTTTGCGGGCTTCGGGAAACGGTTCAGCCGCCAGCACGCGTCCAACGCGCAGTTCCACACGCATGAAGTCGTCCCAGGTGATTTCCTGACGCGCGCCGTCTTCGGCAGCAGGGCTCATAGCAGTCTCCACATCTGAAGTTGTTTCCTGAACGGTCAGCGGAGAAACTAGCCATGGCAGATCTCGACAAGGCACTGGCCACCCAACTGGTCAACATCCAGCAGCGCGCGGGCAAGTCGCTCGACGAGTTGGCACAGATCATTCGGGGCAGCGGCCTCACTAAGCACGGCGAGCTCGTAGCCATGCTCAAGACGACGCTGGGCATGGGTCACGGTGACGCCAACACACTCGTGCACACGGTCAAGCAGGCGGTAGCCGCGCCGGCACCGGCAGCAGTTGGCGACGAGGCCGACGTGCTCAGCACGCTGTACGTCGGCCCCAAAGCGGCGCTGCGTCCAATTCATGAGGCCTTGCTTGCGATACTGAACGAGCTGGGCGAATTCGAGGCCGCGCCCAAGAAGACGTACGTCAGCTACCGCCGCAAGAAGCAGTTCTGCATGGTGGGTCCCGCCACCAACACGCGTGTCGAAGTAGGACTCAACATGAAGGGCGTCGATGCCACCGATCGACTGGAAGCGCTGCCGGCCGGCCAGATGTGTCAGTACAAGGTGCGCATCAGCGATGTGGCCCAGGTGGATGCGGATCTGCGAGGCTGGCTGTCGCTTGCGTTTGCCGCGGCGGGCTGAGGCCTTTCGAATCGGGGCGCTTCACGCCGCCCCGACACGACGAAGGGTGGCACATCGATGCTGATGCCCGGCAGGTGCATGAACAGCGTGCCACGCAGCTCGTCGCCGGTGATCAGCACGCGCCAATCGCTATAGGCTGTCATGGGCATTTGCTGACCGGCGGCGCTCACCTGCGAGTTGACGGTCTGGGTGAAGACCAGCGTGTCCCCCTGCCACTGGGCCGGAAAGGAATGCACCTCACTGCTGGGCTGGCCATCGGCGCGCTGCGTCATCTCCAGTCGAACTGACGTGGAATCGCCTTGCGCAATTACCTCGAGCACCGCTTTGGCTTCACCGCGGATACGCACGGGACCATCGCTGCTCTCCGGCTTCCACTGTACCTGGAAACGGCCACTGCGCTGACCGCCATCTTGCGCACGGAGCGTGTATGGCGCCGCGCCACCCAGCAGCGTGACTGTGTACAGCAGCAACCCAGAGGGGAAGAAGCGGTTGAATATCGGGATCATGGCCTGGGAAGTGGTGAGGTTCCCGGAAGGCTACGCTGGCCTCGCGTTCCCACGCGCATGATTGGGCTCAACAGCCCATCGACCGTGACCGACGGCTACTTTGGCGGCGTTGCCCGTCCGGATAAACCCCAGCCCGCCCACCGGCATCCAAGCGGGCAGACGACTCTCCCTTCTGGTTGGATGTACCTCTGGTTGCACCGCAAACCGTGACCGACGCCCGCATCGACGGCTCCGCCGCCGATGATATCCGCGCCGCCCGAGAGGGCGATGCGGGCGCATTCGCACGATTGTATGAGGCACACGTGCAGCCACTCTTCGCGTTCTGCCTCGGCCTCACCGGCAATCGCCAGGCCGCCACGGAGCTCGTGCAGGACGCGTTTGTGCGCGCGTGGGAAGCGCTGCCCGGCTTTCGCGGTGAGAGCAGTTTCGGCACCTGGTTGCATCGTATTGCCGTCAACCTCATGCTCACCGATGCGCGCTCATTCCGGCGACGGGCGCTGCGCGTGGCCATCGAGGCCGATCTTGGCGGCGACGGCACGTCGTCCCCTCTCGAGAACGTGCAGGCGGCGCCGTCCGACTCCGCCCTGCGTCTCGACATCGCGCAGGCCGTGTCCCGGCTGCCAGCCGGCGCGCGTGCGGTGTTCGTGCTGCACGACATCGCAGGCTATCCGCACGCCGACATCGCCACACAGCTCGGCATTGCCGAGGGTACCTGCAAGGCCCATCTCTTTCGTGCGCGGCGCCTGCTGCGCGGGATGCTCGATCGATGACTGACTTCGACGCTGAGGGCGCCGATCTGCGCGCGCGGTGGGACGCGGCCGCGCAATCCGATTCGCTTCGACCGACCGCTGACGAAGAGGCGGCCATGCGCCAGCATGTCCTCGCGGCCATTGCAGTGGTCAAGCCTGACAACACCCGGGCTCCTGAGCGGCGGCTCTCGCCAAATCAGCACGATCAGGGGCAGCACCAACAACAGTCGCGTAGACGCTGGGCCTTCGCGGCGTCGCTCGCGGCAGCGGCGGTACTTGTCGTGTCAGTCGTGCTGCGCGATGCGCCGCGCGATGCGCCGCGCGACTCGTCCGGCCATTCGGTTGCTGCCGTGTCGTCCGGCTCGTCGGTCGCGTCGGAGTCGACGCCCGTACCGGCTCCGGACGATGCCATGCGTGACGCGCTCGAGGCCGCCGGTTCCGCCCCCATGCGCACCGCGCTGCAATTGGCCAGCCGTGAGGCCTCGCCAGAATTCGCGGCGCTGGATGCCGCGGCCAACGAACTCGATGCCGAGCTGGCGCGCCATCCCGAGGACGCGGAGCTCCGTGCCTTTCGTGCCACACTCGATGCGCGACGTGAAGAGCTGACCCAGCGCATCAGGAGCGTGACGGAATGATGCCGCGCACTGTGCTCAGTCTGCTGACGCTGCTGCCCATGCTTGGCGCCGCGAGCATCCTGACGCGTGCTCGCGGCGAGCAACCGGTGTCACGTGGCTTTGCCACCACCTCCGACGTGACCATGCGACTGTACGTCCCGTCAGGCCGCCTCACTGTCGAAACCTGGGATCGGGACTCGGTGCACCTCGAGGGTCAACTCGGCGCCAACGCCTCGCTGTTTGGCGGCGGCGCCCGCACGCACATCAAACTGGGCATCGAAGCGCGCTCCAACGCGGACTCCACCTTGCCACAGGCCAGCGTGCAGGTTCGCGTTCCACGGCGGGCGCGTGTCTGGATCAAGATGATTGACGGCAGCATGCAGGTGTCGGGCACGCGTGAGGAACTCGAGGCCTACACCGTGCGCGGCTCCATTGTCGTGCGTGACGTGGCAGGCAACACCTCGGTGGAGTCCATCGACGCGCCGGTGACCGTTTCAGACGCGACGGGCAACCTCCGTGTGCGTGGTAGCCGCGGCGCCGTTTCGCTGCGTCGCATCCGCGCCACCACGTCCGTGTCCACCGTGAGCGGCGACGTAAGCGTGCTGGGTTCGGCTGCAGAAGGGCGAGTGGAAACCATTGGGGGCCGCATCGGAGTGGACGGTGTGGCCCCGGGCGGCACACTCGAACTGCAGTCGCACAATGGCGTCCTCGATGTTCGAGTGCCCAGATCGCGCATGCCGCTGCTCGATCTCAGTTCGCGCAGTGGCACCGTGAGTGGCAAGGCACTGCGCGGTTCTGCCACGCATGGCCACATCATTGCACGTTCATTCAAGGGCAATGTCACGGCACGCGTGAGCGATGACACACGATAGCCGTTCCTCGATCGCAGCGAGCCGGTAAACGACGCGACGTCTGCCGGCATCTCTCCTGTGTCGTTCACCACCACTTCACAGGAGCCGCGTATGATTCGCGTCGCGCATTTCGCCACTGTCTTGCTGTTGCCTCTGATATTCATCGCGGAATCCGCCGTCGACCGGGAAGAGTTGCCCGCGACGCGGCTGGTTCCACGCTTCAAGGGCAATGCGGTGGTGGACACGGCCGCCTCGGTGGTTCGCTGGCGCGGCACCAAGTTTGGTGGACGTGGCGCGCATGCGGGCACCGTGCGCCTGCGCAATGGCACGCTCGACTATGACACACGCCGAGCCGAGCTGCGCGGTGGCGTGTTCGAACTGGACATGCGCAGCATTGCGGTCACCGACATGCCGCTTGGTGAATCCGAAGCACGGCGAAAACTCACTACGCACCTGTTGGCGGCCGATTTCTTCGACGTACAGCGCCACCCCACGGCACGTTTCGACGTGCAGCGGGTCACGACGCGCGGCGGCAACCTGGCAAGGCTGGAGGGACAGCTCACCCTGCGCGGTGTGACGCGTCCGTTTGCCTTCGATGCAACCGTGTGGTCGTTCGAACCCACAAGACTGCACGCCACCGCGCGCGCCACCCTGGACCGGATGCAGTGGGGCGTGGCCTTTCGCGGCTCGCGCATCACGAATGATCTCGTGGACGACGTCATTCATCTCGAGTTCGACATCCTGGCGCGCGTCGGCAGCGCGCGGGCTTCACTGTGAGGACGCGCCACATGACGAGCATGTCCGCCTCGTTTCGCCGGGTTGTGCGAGCCGCGCTTTTGCTGGGCGCGGCGCTTGCCGGTACAACCCGCAGCGCCGGCGCGCAGAACTCACCGGACGATGCCGCCTGCCAGCCTCCGGCCCCGCCTCAGGGTGATCGCAGCCTGCCGTCGTCGCTGACATTGGCCACGTCCACAGAACGCGGCGAACCGTTGGAGTTCGCGTTGCACTTCCGCGCGCCACAGGGTCGCCCACTGCAGAACCTCGTGGTGTACATCTACCACACGGATGCCTCAGGCCACTACCGACGGGCGCCGGGAGCCACGGGCTGCTTTCGCTTCCACGGCGTGCTGCACGGCTGGGCACGACCTGACAGCACCGGTCGTATCACCGTACGCAGTATCAGGCCGGGACCGTATCCGGGAAGCACCGAACCGGCACACGTGCACATCGTGGTGCAGTTCCCCGGCCAGCAGGGTTTCTATATCAACGACCTGTTGTTCGATGACGACCCGCGGCTTACGCCGGCCGTTCGCGCGGCACAGACGATGGCTGGCGGCCCGGGTGTGGTGCACGCCACCAAGGATCGTCGTGGTGTCTGGCAGGCGGTGCGTATCGTGACACTGCAGCCACCCGGAACGCGCTGAGCGGTAACACGATGCGTGGGCGTCAGCCGCCAGCCATGGCGCCTACCACCAACAGCGGCACCTCACCCCGCTGCACCACCTCGGGCAGCGGGGTCTCCATGGCGTGATGCGACCAGTCCGCCCCGTTGGCGTAGAAGCGCACAAAGGCACGGCGCGCACCGCCCTCGTGATCTCGAATGGTGCCGCGCAGCATGGGCCAGCGCGCCTCCACCACGTCGAGCACCGCCGCGATGGTTGCGGGAGCCGGCACTTCCAGCGTCACCTCGGCCGCGGCGCCGGACAGCGCACGCAGCGGCGACGGCAACACCACCCGCACCTGCTGTCGCACCGCGTCAGTCCCCACGCCGTTCGCGCCATCAGTCAAGTGTCTGCACCTCCACACTCAGCACCGGCGGCAAGTCGTGCACGATGGCCTGCCAGTGATCGCCACCATCGGGCGAGACATACACCTGCCCGCCGGTCGTTCCGAAGTACACTCCGCACGAGGGTAGTCGGTCTACCGCCATCGCGTCGCGCAGCACGTTCACGTAGCTGTGCTGCTCCGGCAGTCCCCGCGACAACTCTTCCCAGGTGTTGCCCCCACTGCGACTACGCCACACGCGCAGTTTGCCGTCGGGCGGGAAGTGATGCGCGTCGCTGGTGATGGGCACGACGTAAATCGTGTCCGGTTCGTGCGCGTGTACATCGATGGGAAAGCCGAAATCGGTGGGCAGATTGCCACTGACTTCGTACCAGGAATCTCCGCCATCGTCGCTGCGCATGACGTCCCAATGCTTTTGCATGTACAGCCGCTTCGGATTGGAGGGATGCATGGCCAGACGATGCACGCAGTGTCCAACTTCTGCGTCACCCTGCGGGATTTCACCGGAGCGCAGTCCCTTGTTGATGGGCTCCCAGGTTTCCCCGCCGTCACGTGAGCGAAACGCGCCAGCTGCAGAGATGGCCACATACAGGCGATTGGCGTCGCTGGGATCGAGCAATATCGTGTGCAGGCAGAGTCCACCGGCCCCTGGCTGCCAGTGCGGACCGGAACCGTGACCGCGGAGTCCCGACAACTCCTGCCAACTCGCACCGGCATCGGTGCTGCGAAACAGCGCCGCGTCTTCCACACCGGCATACACGGTATCGCGATCCGTGAGCGAGGGCTCGAGATGCCACACGCGCTTGAACTCCCAGGGATGTGGCGTGCCGTCGTACCACTGGTGCGTGCCGGGCACGCCGTCATACGCAAAGTGGTTGTCCACCGCCGTCCATGTGCGGCCACCGTCATCACTGCGCTGCATGACCTGACCGAACCAGCCGCTGGATTGCGATGCCCAGATGCGATCGGGATCGACAGGCGAACCCTTCACGTGATACACCTCCCATCCCGGAAAATGGGGGCCGTCTACGGTCCAGCGGCTGCGGCCTTCATCGCTGGTCAGCACGAATGCACCCTTGCGAGTGCCGACCAGTACGCGCACCTGACTCATCATCGCTCCGATGCTGGGGATTGGCAGAACATACTGGCGGTTTGGTCGCACGCCACGCGTTCGCCGAGTAGGATTGTGCATTCGACCACGCAACCGCCTCGAACTCATCGTTCCAGCGATCGCGCGCCGCCACGTTCGGGTCGTTGACTTCCACTCGTCCCACCTATGCTGAGCAACGAGGAACGCGCCCGTTATCAGCGCCAGCTGAGTCTGCCAGAGGTCGGCGAGGCCGGCCAGCAGCGACTGCAACAGGCCAGCGTGCTACTGGTTGGTGTGGGCGGACTCGGATCACCCGCCGCGCTGTACCTGGCGGCGGCCGGTGTGGGCCGTCTCGGTCTGGTGGACCACGACCGCGTGGATGTCAGCAACCTGCATCGCCAGGTGTTGCACGGCACGGCAGACATTGCACGACCCAAGGTGGAAAGCGCGCGCGATCGACTGCAGCAACTCAACCCCCTGGTGCGGCTCGAGCTGTACGACACTTGGCTCACACGCGACAACGCGCTGGGTCTGGTGGGAGACTACGATGTGATCGTGGATGGCGCCGACACCTTCGCCACCCGCTATCTCGTCAACGACGCCTGTGTGCTCGCGGGTCGACCCAACGTGCACGCGTCCATCTTTCGCTTTGATGGTCAGGCGTCGGTGTTCTGTACGCCACACGGGCCCTGCTATCGCTGCCTGTACCCGTCGCCCCCTCCAGCCGATCTCGTCCCCAGTTGTGCTGTCGGTGGTGTGCTCGGCGTATTGCCCGGTCTGTTGGGACTCGTGCAGGCCACGGAAACACTCAAGCTCCTGCTTGGCATCGGTGAGCCACTCGTGGGGCGTCTGTTCATGTTGGACGCCCTGCACATGCAGCCGCAGGTTGTTCCGGTATCGCGCGATCCCGAGTGTCCGGCCTGTGGCACGCGTACGCTCACCGCACTCGCAGACTACGACGCGTTCTGTGGCACACCGACGCCTGGATTGCCAAACGACGACGTGGCCGAACTCACGCCTGCCGAACTGCAGCGCTGGCTGCGTGAAGGCCGCCCCGTTCAGTTGCTCGATGTACGCGAGCCGTTCGAGACGGCACAGGGCATGATTCCAGGTGCGCAGGCCTGGCCTCTGACCACCGTGCTCGACGCCGTGCCGCTTCTCGACACGACGCGGCCCATCGTGTGCATCTGTGCCGGCGGTGTTCGCAGTCGGAAGGCGGCTGCCACGCTTGTCAGCGCTGGCTGCGAGCGCGTGTATTCGCTCGCAGGCGGCATGAGCGCGTGGAGCCTCTACAACAACGCAAGCGTACCCACGTAGTCTCCTTCCTCACGCGGCACAACGTCCCGCCCGAACTCCGCCCAACCGCGCGGCGTGGCCTGATGCTCGTGATCGCGCAAATGCCGCGGTGCGCCCGCATCGAGCAGCGCCGCCACCAGTCCACTACGGCCGTGCATGGCCGCCCAGTGCAGCGCGGTGGCCCCCATGCCGTCTTGAACATCCACCGGCCAGCCGACCGCCAAACACGCGCGCACGCTGTCTTCGCGGCCGCGCGACGCCGCCCATGGCAGCAACCGTTGATCATCTTCGGACAGCCGGGCAAACCATCCGGCCGTCACGGCCGCACGCGCCGCACTGGCGTCACCACGACCACAGGCCGCGAGCAGTTGCTCATCCGGGGAGAGCGGCTCAACCGGTGAACCAGCCTTCTCCAGCAGCTCAGCCAGCTCTGCAAAGCCCCGGCGCGCGGCCAAGCGCCACGCGCTCATACCGTCAGCTCGACGAAGCGTCACATCGGCGCCATGCGCCAACAGGGCCCGCAACACATCGACAGACTGCCCCTGCCACGCGGCCACATGCAGTGCGGTCTCCTGCATGGCCGATGAGCGCACGTTGGGATTGGCGCCATGTTGCAGCAGCCAATCGAATCCGCGCCGCACCGCCGATCCCTCTGCGATATCAAACCAGCGCAGCAGAAAGTACAGCGGTGTATTGCCCCAATCGCCCACGTGATTGAGATCCACGTGATACTCGAGCAGCAAGGCCAGTGCCGCTTCGTGAAAATGCTCGGCCGCGTGAAACACTGACTCGCCGTCGTTTGGTGTAGCGCCGGCAGCCAGCAGCCGACGCGCGACCGATGGTACCTCGCGATGTCCCGTCACGAAGTACAGCGCGGAGACCCCATATCGTGACTCGCGCGCATTGGGATCGGCGCCGGCAGCAAGCAGCACGGCCACCGTCTCGTCGAGCGCGGCGTCGTGCACGCTGCTGCGTCCATGCAGTGGCGAGGCGCAGGCGGTCAACAATGGTGTGAAGGCCTGCGGTCCTGCCGTGCGTCGCACGGCCTCGGTATCACGAACCAGCAACCCGCGCAGCACATCGGCCCGGCCCAGCGCGGCCGCCAAGTGCGCATCCGTCACGGCCAGCTCCGGATGCGCCGCGCCATACTGCAGCAGCGCGCCGCCGTCGCCGCGTTCGAGCAGAGAAAAGAATTCGTCCATCACGGCCTGCCCCGTCACGTCGTCATGCCGTAGCGGGTGCGGATGAACTCCACCGAGTTGCGAATGAGCGTTTCCAGCGCGTCCAGGTCAGCGCCCGCGAGACGCTTGATGTAGAGACAGGACTTGCCGGTGCGCACCTTGCCCAGTCGCGCGAGCAGTGCCTGCGCATCGGGTTCGTCGTAGCCGGCCATGAGGTAGACCACCAGCTCGTTCTTGCGCGACGCGAAGCCCACCACGCACATGTCGCCCTCGTGGCCGCTGTCGTACTTGTAGTGGTAGCGCCCGAAGCCCACGATGCTGGGCCCCCAGAGCACCGGCGGACTGCCCGTGATACGCGACATCAGGTCGATGAGCACTTCACAGTCGGCCCGTCGCTCGTCCGACGGGATGCCCTGCAGGTACTGCAGGATGCTGGCGTCGGTGGCCTTGGTCTTGAGCTCGTACATGTTGTCTCCCGGTTCACGGTCCGCAGCCGTCCCACACGCGCCGGCCGCCATCCCCACGGAACGCCGGAACGGAACGCCGGAAGGCGGAACGCCGGAGGCTGCCGAGCCGTATTGTAGATGGCACCACAGAACGTACCGCTTCTGCCGGGCTGCTGCCCGTCCCTCCACCTGCCGCGCCCCATGCGCCGCTTCCTGCTGTTCGCCCTCGTGTTGGGACTCGTGGCCGCGCCCATTGCGTGGTCACAGCGTCGGGCGTTCGTGTTGCCCAATCAGCCCTACGACGGACGCTTCACCTTTGTGCGGCTGCGCTATACGCAGGGCTATCGTCTGGCGTGGAATGCCGACTATCCGCAGATGGAGCGGAACTTCATGGCCATCCTGGGCGATCTGTCCACGCTGCGTCTGCACAAGACCACCAGCAACGTGCACGTGCTGGACGATCCGGCGCTCGCGCACTATCCGGTGGCCTACCTCACCGAACCCGGCTACTGGTATCCCACCGACGAGGAAGCGGCCGCACTGCGCAAATGGATTCTCAAGGGCGGCTTTCTCATCGTCGACGATTTCTACTTTGAACGGCAGTGGGCGGTGTTCGACGCGGCCATGAAGAAGGTGCTGCCCGAGGGCCGCATCGAACCGCTGGATGTATCACACCCGGTGTTCAACACCTTCTTCAGCATCAAGTCGCTCGACGGCATGCATCATCCCGCCACGCCATCGGCGCGTGCCATGTATCTGGGCATCCACGAGGACAACGACCCATCACGACGCCTGCAGGTCGTGATCAACTACAACAACGATATTGGCGACTACATGGAGTGGTCGGGCGACGGCTGGTATCCCGTGAATCTCTCCAATGACGCGTACAAGTTTGCCACCAACTATGTGGTGTACGGTCTCACCCATTGATGGAGCGCCGCCGATGGAGCGGCGCTACCGCTCAGGGCACAACGAGCGCCACTTCGGTCAGTGGACGCGATGACTCCGAGCCACTGAAGCGCACGGTCACGGTCACCTGGGCCTGCGGGGTGCCGATGATCGGTGTCAGGACGCGACAGACGCGGGTGTTCCCCTCGAGCGGCTGAAATCCGGCTGGCGCCGCGATCGGAATCTCGAAGCGTCCGTTGGCGTCACCCACCACCGTTTGGCCGAAGGCATCGGGTGTGCTGCCTACGCAAGACAGCCCAATGTCCGCGTTGGGCACCGGGGTGCCGTCGGCACGCGACACGCTGCCTCGGATGAGGGCGTACCCCGAGACATCACTGTTCTCGATCTGCGTAAAGCCCAAACAGGCGCTGGCGAATGGCACAAAGAGCCAAGGCAGCCAACGGTGGGACAAGCGGTGCGCTCGCACGGACATGGCGCGTTGGGATGAGGGAGAGATGAAGATGGATAACATGTTCAATGTCGTGAGCCAAGCGAAAGATCCGCTGGCCCGGCGGTCCGCCGGGTCTGCGCCGGGCCCAAGTGCACCGGGACACACATGAGCCGAAATGCCGCCGTCCTGCGCGTGACCAACAGGCCGTCATCAGGGTCGGCCGTCCATTCTTCCCTCCGGACGCCCTCGCCATGTCCCGCTCTCCCTTGCTTCTGTTGGTTGCCGCGCTCGCCGCCTGTGGTGGCGGTGATAGCGGCCCCACGACGCCCCCACCGCCGGTTGTGGTGTCGATCACACCTTCGACTGCCACCGTCAACGCCGGGGCCGCCACCGAGTTCTCGGCCACCGTGGCCAACGCGACCTCCACTGCAGTGACGTGGACGGCCTCCGCGGGCACCATCACACCCAATGGCGCGAGCGCCTCGTGGACCGCGCCGGGAGCCGGTGGCAGCTACACCGTCACGGCCACGAGCACCGCCGATCCGACCAAGAGCGCCTCGGCCAGCATCACGGTCAATCCGGTGGGGCTCACGCTCAATCCCGCGACGCTCACGGTTGGAGCGGGCGATACGGTGCCGGTGGCCGTCACGGTGGCCAACGCGGCCAACACGGCCGTGACCTGGACCGCCTCAGCCGGCAGCATCATCGGCAGCGGAGGCAGCGTGCAATGGGCCGCGCCGCTCGCCGGCGGCAGCTACACGATCACGGCCACCAGCGTGCTCGACCCCACACGTCGCGTCACGCTGAATGCCACCGTCACGCCGGTCACGGTTGCCGTGGCGTCCACCGCATCGGCGCTGCTGCGCACAGAGTCCACCACACTCACGGCAACGGTCACCGGCACCAGCGTGCCGGGCGTGACCTGGCAGGCCTCCTGCGGCAGTGTCACCGGCAGCGGCAACACCGTGCAGTACACCGCGCCCACCAGTGGCAGCAGCTGTGTGGTGCGCGCCACCAGCGTGCGCGACACGTCGCGCAGTGGCACCGCCACCATCACGGTGCGCCCCGTCTATCGCGTGGCGGTGCTCGATGACAGCGACGACGGCGCCTGCACCTTGCAGCATTGCACCTTGCGCGAAGCCATCAACGCTGCGAACGCGAACGCCAATCGCGATTCCATTCTTGTGGTGACCACCGCGCCCAGCACCATTACACTCAGCAGCGGACTGCCATTCATCACCGAGGACGCCGATGTGGTTGGCGCCGGCCCGTCACAGCTCACCATCAATGCCGCCGCCACGCAAGCCGCACCACGCGGCGTGTTGTATGTGAGCAACAAGGCTGACGTTTCCCTGCGCGGCATGACGCTGCGCGGTGGACGCCGTCTCGGTGGTGGTGGTCTGGCCATTGACGATTCGGCGGTCGTGACCATGCGCGAGGTGCATGTGCGTGAGAACGAAACCGCCGGTAGTGTGGGTGGTGGCATTCTGGCCATTCGCGGTGGACGCGGCGTGTTCACGGACATCGAAGTCGTGGGCAACCGGGCCACTGGCACCAACGCCTTTGGCGCCGGCGTAGCGGTTGAAGTGGGCAGCAGTATCACCATCCGCCGCAGTCGCATCGCCGACAATGAGAACACCTCGTCGATCGGTGGTGGCCTGCGCGTATTCAGCGGCTCACTCACGCTCGACAGCGTTACCGTCACCAACAATCGTGCCCTGTCTTCCAACGCGGGACTGGGCGGAGGCATCATGGCTGACGGCGAAGCGCGGCTCATTGTCAGCAACTCCACCATCAGCGACAATGTCGCGGCCGTGTCGGGCGGTGGATTCAACGTGCGGGCGCCGGCCGAAGCCGGCATCGTCAACAGCATCATCAGCGGCAATCGGGCGCCGGGCGGCGCCGGCCTCGAGGGAAACAGCCCGGCATACGTGCTCAGCGAAGTCATCATCGAAAACAACATCGCCAGTCAGCGCGGCGGTGCGGCGCTGCTCTTTGGTGGCAAGTACACGCAAACTGGCGGCGCCATGCGCAACAACTACGCGGGCCGCAGTGGCGGGGGCGCCATGAACCTCATCACGGACGCTGAGATCGCCCTGGCCAACGTGGCCATCACCGGCAATCGCGCGGACACATCGGGCAACGGCGGAGCCATTGCGGGCAGTGGGAATGCGATGCTCACCATCACCGGTGGCTCCATGTCCGGCAACCGGGCGGCGGTAGTCGGCGGCGCGCTGGCGTTCAGCTCCGGACGTCCAAGCACACTGACCAACGTCGCCATTGCCGACAACGAAGCCGGTCAGGGCGGTGGTGGTGTCTTCATCGCCGCGTCGGCCAATGTCAGCATCAGCGGTGGCTCCATCTCGACGAACCGTGCGGCCGTCGGCGGCGGCGGAGGCGTGTACACCGACAACAGCACCACGTTGTTGCAGAACGTGACCATGACGGGCAATACCGCGGTGCAAAGCGGCGGTGCGGTCCTGGGCCTCACGGGTGGCACGGTGACAATGCGCAACGTCGTAGCCGAAGAGAATCGCGGGCTCAATGGTGGGGCGTTTGGGTTCAACGGACCCATCACCATCGTGATCGAGGGTGGTCGCGTTCAGCGCAACCAGGCCACAGCCGTCGGCGGTGGTCTGTGGAAGGCGGGACAGACGGCCCTTACGGTCACGGGTACGGAGTTCATCGAGAACACGGCGGCCACACAGGGTGGCGGCCTGCAGTTGGTCGCCCCAGGCGCACCGGCCACATTGCGCGGACTACTGCTGCGCGGCAACACCGCGACGGGTGCGAGTGGCGGCGGCATCACTGCCGGTGTCAACACCACGATCGAAAACAGCACCTTTGTTGGCAACAGCGCACCAGCTGCCATCGGTGGAGGTGTGTTCTCGGCCTCCCTGGCCAACACCGTCATTCGCAACAGCACGTTCTCCGGCAACTCCGCGGTGACCGGCGGTGGCGTCGCGGCCACCGGTGCCGCCAGCATCATCAACAGCACGTTCGTGGGCAACACCGCCACCGACTACGGGGCCGGTATCGGCACCAACAACGCCGGCGCTTTGACCGTGACCAATCTCGTGCTCAGCAACAACCGCATCGGCCAGAACGCCGGAGATTGTGGGCGCGGAGGCACCAGCACGATTACCTCGTCCGGTGGCAACGTGAATGGCGACACCACCTGCACCACGTTCACGCAGGCCAGTGATCGTCGCAACGCCACCGTGGGTGTCAGTGCGAGTCTGGCCAACAACGGCGGCGGCACACTGACGCACGCCCTGCTGGAGGGCAGCGCCGCCATCAACGCCGGGGTCGCGAGCGCGTGCCCCGTCACCGACCAGCGCGGCTTCGCCCGCGTGGGAGCCTGCGACAGTGGAGCCTTCGAGTTCGGGGCCACCGCGCCGGCGGGGGCTCGGCTTACCGTCCGGCCGGGCAAGAAGTAGCGTAGGGGCATGAGCACCAGCCCACGCCATCACACGCTGTCACCAACGCGGGTGGCAGAACTCGAGGCCCTCTTTCATCAGGCCGTTCAGGTCACGGCCGAGTCGCGCGAAGCCTTCCTGTCGGAGGTGTCGAGTCGCGATCAGGACATGGCCGACGAGTTGCAGGCACTGCTGGCGCTGCACGACAGCGATGCGTCGTTCGATTCTTCAGGGTTGGGCGCGACCACGTCGTCGCCCAACCAGGAGGGCCTGCGACTCGGCCCCTGGGCGGTTGGCCGACGCATTGGTGCCGGTGGTATGGGCACGGTGCACGAAGGCGTGCGCGCTGATGATCAATATCGCCAGCGCGTGGCCATCAAGTTTCTCCGCCGCATCGCCGATGGCGATGCGGCGGCGCGTCGTTTCCGCACCGAGCGTCAGATTCTTGCCACACTGCAGCATCCACGCATTGCCGCGCTGCTCGACGGCGGTGTCACGCCGGATGGGCAGCCGTACTTCGTCATGGAGTACATCGACGGCGCACCCATCACGCTCTGGTGCGACAACCGGAAGGTGGATCTGGACACCCGGTTGCGACTCTTCCTCGAGGTGTGCGATGCCGTGCGTGCCGCCCACCGGCGGCTCATTGTGCATCGGGATCTCAAGCCCGGCAACATCCTCGTCACCGACGACGGGGCCGTCAAGCTGCTCGACTTCGGTATCGCACGCCTGCTGCACGCCAGCGACGAAGCAGACGAGCCGGATGCCCCACACACCGCGGTAGGTGCGCGCGTCTTCACGCCGGAGTACGCCGCCCCCGAGCAGATTCGTGGCGAGCCCGTTGGCACGGCCGCCGATGTCTATGCCTTGGGGGTGTTGCTGTTCGAACTCATTGCCGGTGCCCGTCCGATTTCGCTGCACGGTATGTCGCTGGCAGCCATGGAGCGTGCGGTCGAGAGTACACCCGCACCCCGCCTGAGCACGGCACTCACCGACGCCCGCGCCGCCACGCTTGGGGGTCGATCGGCCGATCGGCTGCGCCGCGCAGTGCATGGCGACATCGATGCCATCCTGGCCATGGCGCTGCGCAAGGAGCCGGATCGCCGGTACGCCACGGTCGACGCACTCATGGACGATGTGACGCGACACCTTGCCGGCCGGCCGGTGCGCGCACAAGCAGACAGTGTCGGATACCGACTCGGCAAGTTCGTTCGCCGTCGTCGCGTGGAGACCGCAGCGGCCGCGGTGACACTGGTATCGCTCGTTGGAGGCACGGCGGCGGCCCTGCAACAAGCGCGACGCGCTGGCGCCGAGGGCGCGCGCGCCACGGAAGTCCAGACCTTCCTCACGGAAATGCTCGGCGCCGCCAAGCCCGGACAGTTGGGCCCCGATGCACGGGTGCGTGACGTGCTCGACTCAGCCGCCGCGCGGCTTGATCGCGCACCCGCGTCGCCTGCGCTCGAAGCCGAGCTGCGGCACATCATCGGCGGCACCTATGTGTCGCTTGGCGAATATGCCACTGCCGACTCGCAGTACCTGCGCAGTCTGGCCGCATGGCAGCTTGCGGCACCCAAGGGTGACCCGCGTGCCGAACGTGTACTCCTCGATCTCGGTATCGCGCGCTGGGAAGAGGGCAACTATGTGTCCGCCGATTCCGTGCTGCAACGTGTCGACAGCCTGCATCGTCGGCGCACGGACGTCACGCCGCTCGATCGCGCCACGCTGCTTGATACGCGCGCACAAACCTTGGCGCGACTGGGTCGCAACGCCGAAGCCCGGCCGCTGTTCTACGAGTCGCTCGACATGCACCGGCGCTACTTCCCCGATGATGCGGAGGCGGCCATTCCCACCTGGGTATCGCTCGCCGTGGTGGAGAGTGACCTCGGCAATCACCAGATTGCTGACACCTTGCTGCAATCGGCCATTCGTCTGGCCAAGCGAGCCGGCGCCGCCAATGGCAGCAGCCTCCTGCCAATACTGGCGGTTCGAGCTGGTTTGCTCGAGCGCCTCGGACAGATGGATTCAGCCGGTGCCACGTACCGCGAAGTCATCCGCCTGCGCGAGCAATTGCTTGGTCCTGACCATCCCCTGCTCGCCATGTCCATGCTCAACTACGGTGATCACCTGCGGCGGCGCGAACAGTATCGCGAATCCACACGGTGGACCCGGCGTGTGCTGTCGCTACGAGGCAAGTCACTCGAGGATACGCACGTGGCTGTTGGCGCGGCCATGATGCACCTGGGCCTGTCTCTTGCGCATCTCGACTCGGCAGCGGCCGGCGAGCAATTGGTGCGTCAAGCACTGCAAGTGCGCACAGCAGCCCTGCCGCCGGGACACTGGATTCTCGCGTCCACGCGCAGCGCGCTTGGCGAGACGCTGGTACTGGGCGGCAAGTTCCGGGACGCCGAAGACCTGCTGCTGCCGGCGGAGCGTCAGTTGAGCGCCGAGCTTTCGCCGGACATCGAACCCGTGCAGGACGTCTGGCGGCGACTGGGCATGCTGTACACCGCGTGGGGACGTCCCGACGAGGCGGCCAAATGGGAGGCGCGGCGTCAGTCGGCCCGAAGCAAGGATCCATCGTGAGCCGGCGCGCTGTCCTGCTCGATCAGCCATTCATAGTAGCGCAGCGGCGTCCCGCGATAGACCACCGCGCCGCGTGAGATGAAGCCGCACGCTTCGTAGAAGCCGCCAGCGCCGGCTGGTGCATCCCACGCGTCAAGTCGGATGGATTGCGCGGGCCACTCCCGCACGATGGTCTTGGCATCGTCGAGCGCGTGTCGACCCACACCTTTGCGCTGATGGGCCACCGCCACCGCCATGTTCGTGAGATAGAGCGCCCGTGTTGCCGGCGTGAAGTGGGCGACGTCTATGGCCCACGGCTTCTTCTGCGCAAGGCGCAGGCAGCACACGATCCTCTTGGCTTCGACGCCGACACGAAGACGGGCGTGGCGCAAGGCGAGCGCAACGCCGCGTTCCGAAAACGGCCCACCCCATGGCCCATCGCCAAACTGCGCCACCAGCGCACCCGCCGCAGCGTTTTGCAGCGCAGCGATCTGCGGAACGTCTTCGAGCGTGGCATCACGGAACCGGAGCGACATGCGTGGAAAGGGCTTCGGGCGATCAGGCGTCGGATGTCTGCACAGACGTGGCCATCTGCACGAGGCGCAGCGTGGTGTTCCAGTTGCGCACAGTCAGCTCCTTGTACACCGGCATCTGCACCAGTCGACTCAAGCGGCTACTGGTTTCGCGCGCAATGAACCGCCGGTAGTACAGCGCATGCCGCCCGGCCGTGGCGACGTCCACCTCGGGATGAACTGGCACCTCGGCAAGCACGGCGGCGACATCCACACCGGGTCGCGCAAAGAGCACGTCGTACTTGAACTGCGTGCGATCGCTGCCAAATCCTTCTGGCGCGTCATCAAGCACCTCCTGCATTTCTGCGGCTGAACGCAGCACCAGTTTGGCCTGATAGTTGAACGAGGTGCTGAGCGCTTGTTCCAGCGTCTTTACCACAGTGGCATGACGGCCCGGCGCATCAAAGAGCACATTGCCGCTCTGGATGTACGTCGCCACGCCTGTGAATCCCAGCGCACTGACGCAGGCGCGCAGATCGGCCATGGGAATGATGTTGTTCCCGCCCACGTTGATGCCGCGAAGCAGGGCGACCCAGCGCATCACACCCGATCGAAATGTTTGGTGGCACAGGACTCGCAGAGCGCGTGCGTCACACTCACCTTGTGCTCCGAGAGATACTCCTCGATCCGTCGCCAATAGCCGTCGTCGTCACGCACCTTGTTGCACCAGGAGCACAGCGGGAGCATGGACGAAAGCTGGTGCACGTTCTCGAGCGCGAGTCGCAGTTCGATATTGCTCTGTCGCAGATAGGCCACGAGCACGCCAACAAACAGGGCGACCATGAAGAGGCTCACTTCCACGTCGCCCAGAATCTGCACTACGGCGCGGCTGCCGGCGTCCGGGTCCACTGCGGCCTGCGTGGCCAGTGCCGAGCGAACAGCATGGAAGATGCCCTGCAGGGCCAGCACGACCGCCGGGAATCGCATCACCACACGCAAGCGCTCCGGCCCACGCCACAGCGTGGCAGCAGCAACGAGCGAAAGGCCGCCCCAGAATACGCCGTTCAATACCGTGCGCCACCCGTTCAACGCAGCCACGGTTCCCACCAGCAGCAGCATCGCGAGATGCACGCCAACCAGCCCCGCCGCCCAGCGCAAAGAGAGTGCACGTTCGGTGCTGCGTACCGCCGCGACCAGCAGCGCCACGTGACCAGCCGTCACCATGAGCGTGGGCAGCATGCGCGGCACGACATCGGGTGGCAGACCGGCCCGCATGACGAACATGAGATCGGCGGCCGTCAGAACCCACGCCGCAACGATCCACGGTCGCAGCGACATGCCAGCCGCTTCGAGCCGCCAGTACTGGCTCATGACACCAGCCAGAATGAGCCCGATGATCAGGTTGACGAGATAGATGACCGTTTCCTGCGACATCGGACTCCGGATCCTGCGTGATCCAACTGGACAAGTGTGAGCCGACGCGCGTGGTCAGCGGTGAGGGCCGAGACGGAATGTACCGCGCGGCAACCGGAAGTTCAGCGGCGCTCGCTGAGCGCACCACTCGCGCGAATGCGTGTCCACATGGTGGCAAAGAACAGCAACATGCCTAGCGCCTGCACGATGCCGGCCGCGACCAGCGCCACACGCCATGGGAGGGCGGGAAGCGGCGCCAAGGTGATTTCGAGTGCAACCCGCAGCGCCGTTCCGCCCGCGATGCCCCACCAGGCCAGCGCAGCCAGGATCGGACGAAAGACCTGATCCTCAGGGCGCGGACGCGGAAACATCCACAGGGCAACGCCGGTGATCATGAGCATCACGAACCCCACCAGCAGCGCGTGCGTGTGCGCGCTCCGCAGTCGCATGGGCACAGCCGCGCCGAACTCGCGAGCGACCATGAGCCACACGCCCAGCCCCACACCAAGGGCGAGGAAGACGATGGCCGTGCGGAGGTAGCGGCGAACCAGAGCATTCATGGTCCAAGCACCCGCCACGCGATGTGTGCGAGCGCGCGCCACGGTGGGCTGTCGAACAACAGCACCTCTGCGGTCTGTTCGAGGATGACAAACAGCCCGCCCCAAAGCAGAACGGGATGCACCGCCCCGCGCACCACTCGGTCGTGCATCATGGCCAGCAAAATCCACACATCCGCGAGCACCAGCGCCAACCAGATCTCCGGACGTGGTACCCACGGAAGCCAATGACGAAACCGGAACCAGGCAGGCCAGATCACCACCAGCGTGGCCAGCAACATCCAGCGCGCGTGGGCCTCGGGCGTGCGGCGCGTGCGATACCCCGCCACCACCAGGCCAACGAACAACGCCCCGGAGGTGAACACGCCGAGCAGCGTGGAGATGGCGGAATCCCCACCGCCCTGCGCCAGATCCCGCCGCACCTGGGTCAGGCCGGCGGGAATCATGGTGACGGCAACCGCGAGTGCCAACGGCACCGCCACACGGCCTAACTGGCGGTGCCAACGCAGCCGGTGTGTGTGCACAAGGATGGGCTGCAGCGCGAACATGAGGACCCAACCCATGGCAAGCGCACCGTGCACATGCAGCGTCCATGACCCGGAAAACTCACCCCGACTTACCGGGACGAGGTAGGTCCCGCCGAAACCGAGCAGGGTTGCCAGTAAGGCCACCCCACCCATGATCAGAAACTGCGGGGTCCGGCCGGATCGGCCGCGCGTTGAGACGGCGCGCTCCATGGCACTCCCGAGATCGTGAACCCGCTACATGACGCGCGAAGGACTACCCAACCTCGGCTGCGGACCGGTGCGAAGCAAGCGTGTCACTCAGTCCCGATGCCAAAACGCCGGCGGTTCGATGCCCAGTGCACGCAGATACACGTAACCCTGCGCCCGATGATGCACTTCGTTGTCGATGGCGTAGGCGATGTGGCTCCACACCGGCCCGGTGAACTGCCCAAACACGGTCAGCGTTTCGGCGAACTTGTCGGACGGCACCTTCGCAAACCACGCGTCGAGCTCCGACGTGGCGGCATCCCAGGCGGCCAGCAGTTCGGCTTTGCTGGCCGGCACCACCTCGGCGTAGCTGGCCGGCTCACCCGACACGATCTCGCGCAACATGGGCACGGCAATAGCCAGCATTTCGCTGGCCAGCGCCGCAAACGGACGCATCCCGCCAACGCTGAAGCTGTGAAGCGACTCGTCAGGGAACGCCTCGATGACGCGGCGTGTGAGGCGGCGGTGACCCTGCCAGTGTGCGAGCAGGTCGGCAGGAAACAGCGCGGCAACGGTGGTGGACATGACAGGACCTCGGTGATGGGGAGTGAAACCGGGGAGGTCGAACTTCGGTGTTTATTCGGATCCTGTCAAGCCTTGCCGGCCAGGCATCAGCACCCGCCGGTCAACGGCAATGCGGTCCAGAAACCGCTCATCATGCGACGCCACCACCAGCGCCCCATCGAACTGCTGCAGGACGGATTCCAATGCCTCCAGACTGTCGAGATCGAGGTGATTGGTTGGCTCGTCCAGCAGCAGGAGACGTGGGGCGGGTACTCCCGGCACACCCAGCACACAGGCCAGCGCGGCCCGCATGCGTTCCCCGCCACTCAGCGCGTTGGCGGCGCGAAAAGCCATGTCGCGACGAAAGCCAAACCGGGCCAGCGCGCCACGCAGCGCGGTCTCGTCCGGCACCATGAACGCCCCACCGCGCATGGCCGCCATGTGCTGCATGGCTCGCAGCAGCGAACCGTGTCGCGACAGCACCGTTACCTGCTGATCGAGATAGACCACCTCCTCCACCGGGACGCCGCGATGCACGCGCAGCGCCCGCATGGGCGCGCGCTCACCAGACAGCACGCGCAGCAGGGTAGACTTGCCACTGCCGTTGGGCCCCAGCACCGCCACCCGCTCCGGACCACGCAACTCGAATGTGAACCCTGCCACCAGTTCCTCGGCGGGCTCGCCCACGCCCAGCGTGGCATCGTGCATCGCGAACACGAGCGTGCCAGCGGCCAGTTCGCTCGAGACCACGGGAAACGCCAGAGGCACCGCCTCCTCGAGCAGCGCCTGCGCCTCACGCACGCGTGCGGACGCTTCGTCGTTCTCCCGTTGGCGAATGCCTTGCAGACGTGCCCCGGTGCCCTCGCTGCGTTCCGCCTGCATACCCAGCAGAATCTTTGCCTGCCCGCCGCGGGCCCGGGCACGGCGTCCTGCGGCGTCGCGGCGATCCTGTCGTTCCTTGGCGGCCTGCTGGGCGCGCTCCACCTTGTCGCGGGCAGCCAGTGCACTGCTGAACTCCCGCTCTGCCGCCTCACGCTGCAACGCGCGCTCCGCACGATAGTGCGCGTAATTGCCACCATAGCGTCGCAGTGTGCCCCGCTCCACCGCCTCGATGCGATCCACGTGATCGAGCAACTGACGGTCATGCGTGGCCACGACCAGGGCCCGTGGCCACGTGCGCACCAGCGTGTACACCGCGTCGCGATGCGCCGCGTCGAGATCATTGGTGGGCTCATCGAGCACGAGCACGTCGGGCGCATCGAGCAGCAACGCCGCCAGGCGCATGCGTGTGGCCTCGCCACCACTCAAACTGGACCAGTGTCGATCGAGCCGAATGTGTCCCAGATCAAAAGAGTGCAGCAGCGCTTCAAGACGCTCGGCGAGATCCCACTCGGTGCCAATGCGCTGCACGTCCTCCGCCGAGCCCTCGCCCAACGCGCAACGCGCGAGCGCAGCCAGCACGTCGGCCTTGCCCAGACGCTGCGCGACCGTGTCGTCGGTGAATGGCGCGCCGAAGGCAGCAGTCGGCAGCGGTGTGGCCAACTGCGAAAGCACCGCCACTCGGCCGCGGCGCGTGACCTGCCCCGCATCGGGCTGCCGAGCGCCGCTCAACACGGCCAGCAGCGTGCTCTTGCCGGATCCGTTTGGTCCGATGAGGCCTACGCGCTCGCTGTCGAGCGCGAAGTGAATCTCGGCGAGAAGTGGAGTGCCGTCAGGCCGATGGCAGGAGACGGCCGTGGCAACGAGCCACGCGGACGATGGACGAGACATGGATTTCCCAGACAGTCGTTCGGGGCAGGGCATCGGAGTGATGCCTGCGAGTCGAAGTCGTGATCCGGGTGCTGTCCATGTGGCGCCTCACTGCTCGGGGAATACCGCCCACCGGCGCATGGGCGTGTTTCGCTCGTCGCGCAACACGCCACATGGGCCAGGGAAATTCAACGGTCCTGCTATGCTGCCAATCTACCTGCGGGTCGTGCGTGGCGTCACTTCGGCACGCGCAACACCACGGCGTTTGTGGCCGCGGAGACCGCGCCGGCCGGACCGGTCAGTGCCACCTGCGCACGCACCGCCCCTGTCTGCACGGCCCCATCCCCTGGCGGCGCAGACGGTCCGGACAGCACGGCGTGCACTTCCATCACGAACAAGCGCGTTTCACCGGGCGCAATGTCCACGTTGCTCGGCGAAAACGCACAGAGCGGCGACCAAGCGCGGCGCCAGCTTCCCGGCGCGGCCTGCTGCTCCACCACCGTGGCACACTCTTCGAAGCGCAACGCGGCGCCGGTGGTGTTGCGCACCCGCACCGGCATCGCAAAGGCGAGGAACTCCACGTTGCCTGAGCTGCGACGCTCACCCACCAGCGTGTCCCCAAGCGCCTGTACCTCGGGGGGAGCGGCCGTCGGTCCGACCGCGTCGCGGCAGCCCCATGCGGCACCCAAAGAGACGGCGGCGACCGCCGCCATACGCCAGCCTGCCACAGCTCGTGCACCTGCTCGAATCATGATTGGCCTCCTGAAAAGACTCCCTCGATATATCGCGCGTCGTCAGGGTGGCAGCAAGCGATCAACGTCGGCGCGCGCATCCACCAGGCGATCCACTTCGTCCCCCAGGTGACGAACGGCGTCGATCAGTGTGGTGAGTGGCGCCAGATCGGTGGAGCCGGCGTGCAGACGCAACAAGTCGAGCCGCAACGTTTCGAGCGCCGCCACCGCCCTGGCCAGCCGCTGCGCAGCCGCCTCGCGCGCGGCACCGTCGAGCAGCGCCACCGCCGCGCGTGCATCCGCCGCTTCTGCCTCGAGCGCCGCCAGGGTGGCCGGCAGGTCCGTGAGCGCCTCACGCTGAGCCGACGGCAGGGCCTCGTACAGGTCCTGCGCGGCGACACCCAGCGCCACTTCCGTCGCGCGGAACCCACCGGCTTCCAGCGCCCGCGAGCGCGACGGCGCGCCCAGCTTGCGCGAGAGCCACGCACCAACCCGGCTGTTCCAGAGTCGATCCCTGATTCCCGACATCCACCACTCGCGCACACGCGGCGAGACGAAGCGCACATCGAGTGCATTGCTCACCGCCACCGTGAGCAGCGTGGCACCGACCGGCGACAACACCATCCAGATGGGCGAGCGATTCTCGTGCAGCACACCTTGCACCACGAGCCCCACCGTCACTGCGAGCCATGACGTGGAAGCGAACGTGGCATAGCGCAGCGCACGATGTACGGGCGACTCGGTATCCGCGTGCGACAGCGCCGCCGCCTCCACCCGCTCGCGCCGCGCCACGTCGATGGCCGCGCGCAGATCGGCAAGGGAATGACCGGCACGAAACTGGCGGCGTGCCTGGTTGATGTGATATCCGATGATGGGCAGCAGTGGCGCCGCGGCAATACCAGCCAGCAGCGCAATGTCAGCGGGGCCGTCGGGACGATTGCCTGTGACCCATGCCACCAGATTGCCCGCGGTGAGCACACTGAAGCCGGCCATCCACCCACTGTATGGCAGCATCAGCGGGTTGCGCGCAGCCAGCCAGGCGCGAAGTCCCGGTGCGAGCTGGCTGCGCGGCTCCGGCGCAGGCGCCAGCGCTGCCGCCAAGGCTTCGCCATCGGCAAAGCGCTCGGCCGGATCGCGAGCCAGACAACGGGCAATGGCCGCCTCGAGTGCCGCCGGAACACCGGGAGCAACCGTGCGCAGACTGGGGGCAGACTGCGTGGCCTGTGCCAACAGCAGGGCGGGCACGGTCTCGCCGTCAAACGGATAGCGACCGCTGAGTGCGAGGTAACCAACCACGCCCAGCGCGTACAGATCACTGCGTCCGTCGAGCGCTGCGCCAGACGCATGTTCGGGACTGATGTAGTGCGCCGTCCCCATCAGCGGCGCGGGGGTCAGCGCAGCGCGCTCCATGTCCGAGGCAATGCCGAAGTCCGTCACCATCGCGCGGCCGCTGCCTTCTTCGATGAGGATGTTGTCGGGTTTGATGTCCCGATGGACAATGCCGCGGCCGTGTGCGTAAGCCAGCGCCCATGCCACTTCGCGCAGTACGCGCGCCACATCGCCCGGCGGCAGCGGTCCCTGCGTGCGCAGGCGCTGTCCGAGCGTTTCGCCGGCGATGTAACTCATCACGAAGAACACCACGCCCTGCGCTTCACCGACACGGTGAATGGGCACGATGTGCGGGTGTGACAGGCCGGCGGCCGTACGGGCCTCGCGCAGAAAGCGCTCGCGCGCCACGGCATTGGCAGCAAGCTCCGGTGGCAGCACCTTGATGGCCACATCGCGGTCGAGCTGGACATCGCGTGCGAGGTACACGACCCCCATGCCACCACGCCCCAGCTCGCGCTGCAGCGAATATTCGCCAATCAGCGCCGATTGAACGGTGAGGAACTCCTGCGTGGCCGAGCTCATGCCCTCTACGATAACGGCAGCGAGGGTGGATGTCCCGTCACGTCGGCGAGCATGTCCAGGACCCGGCGAATCATGAGGTCCCGCTGCGCGTCCGCCGTGATGTGCGGCCAGCGATCACCCGGCTGGAATCCGTACCAGCCGAACTGCGAGTGATTGCCCCCCTCGACCCACTCCCAGCGCGTCGAAAGCGGCAGCTTGCCACGATTGCTCTCCACCTCCGCGCGACTCGCCAGTCCGTCATGCGTGCCCACAATTTTTGTCACGGGCACCGTGAGTCCGCTGAGGTCCACGTCCCGCGGATGCGACGTGCCAATGAGTACGAGCCCGGAGAAACCCGGCCGCTGCTGCGAAGCGACGGTACTCGCGACCACACCGCCCTTCGAATGCCCCGCCGCCACCCAGCGGGCCGGAGACGCGGCGCCAGCCACCACGCGCGCGAGGCGCGCCTCGAGCTCCGGGGAATCTGTGCCGCCAAACGCGGCACGGCGCGGAATCTCCACGAGATACGCGCGGTACCCGCCGGCGGCCACCGCGCGCAGCAGCGGCGCATACGCCACCGGGTCCACCAACGCCCCCGGAAAGAATACCAGCGCAGCACCGTCACGTCGGGACGAATCGCCACGCGTGGGGACAAACGACCACACCCCGTCGTCGTGTTGCACCATCACCTGATCATCGCTGGCCAGCGCGGCGTGTGCATCGGCGTCCGCGCGATAGGCCCAGAGTGACCAGCCAGTGAAGACCACCGTGAACACCAGTCCGGCGGTAATCCAGACACGCCGAATGCGTGAAAGCCAGCGGTCGCTCTTGCGGTCGCGATTGCGGGCGCGGTTCATGAGGGGACTCGTGGGAGGGTGGCACATCGGGTGCTGGGGAGGCAGTGCCTCCTACGCGGTGCGCGCACATGCGGTTTCCGACTTGCCACGCCCTGCCCTCGGGCAGAGCTTGGAACGTACACCTTATCCCCCGCCTCATGCGATCCTGCCACGTTCCGTCTCAAGGCGACACGCTGCGCCTCTGCCTGGCATTCATCGCCAGCCTGTCGCTGTCCGCGTCGCTGTCCGCGTCGCTGTCCGCCCTACTGCCCGCCCCGCTCACGGCGCAGACCACCACGCCGCGCACTGACGAACCCACACGTCTGCTGCGACAGCCCTCCATCTCGTCCACCCACATTGCCTTCACCTACGGATCCGATGTCTGGATCGTGGATCGCAGTGGCGGTGTCGCGCGACGCATCACCAGTACGGCGGCCGTCGAGAGCGACCCGCGCCTCTCCCCCGATGGCCAGTGGATTGCCTTTACGTCCAATCGCAGCGGCACACCCGCCGTGTATGTGGTGAGTGCGCAGGGCGGCGAACCACAGCGTCTCACCTGGTATCCCGCCCCGGCGCTGGCGCGTGGCTGGAGTCCCGATGGACAGCGCGTGCTGTACGCCACCACCTATGGGACGGCGCCCTCGGCGTATCATCGCCTCTGGTCGGTGTCGCGGAGCGGTGGCCCATCCACACCCGTGACCGTCGGCTGGGGCTTCGACGGACGCTGGGCGCCCGATGGGCGCACGGTCGTGGTGGATCGCATGACGCGCTGGGATCCCGAGTGGCGCTCGTACCGCGGCGGACAGAACATCCCGCTGCGCCTGCTCGATGTGCAGAGCAAGGAAGAAACACTCATCCCCAATCCCGATCGCAGCACGGACCTGCAGCCGCATGTGCTGAACGGCAAGGTGTATTTCCTGTCCGATCGTGATTGGGTCAGCAACGTGTGGGCCTATGACATCGCGTCGAAAGCCCTGTCGCAAATCACGCGCTTTCGTGATGTGGACGTGAAGTGGCTGGGCGCCGGCGGAGGACAGTTGGTGTTCGAGCAGGACGGCTACCTTCACACACTCGACCCGGCGACCGGCCGATCCCAGCGCGTGGCCATCACCGTGCGCGGCGACTTCCCCTGGGCGGCCACACGCTGGGAGGACGTCACGCGCAGTGTGGCCGCGGCGTCGCTTTCCCCCACCGGCAAGCGCATTCTCTTCGAAGCGCGCGGTGAAGTGTTCACTGTGCCCGTTGAGCAGGGCGACACACGCAATCTCACACGCAGTTCCGGCGCCGCCGACCGCGCGCCCAGCTGGTCACCCGATGGCAAGCAGGTGGCCTGGTTCAGTGATGAGGGCAGTGGGTATCGCCTGCACATCGCCAATCAGGACGGCACCGGCACGCCGAGGCGCATCGAGCTTGGTGAATCGAAGATGGCCTGGGAGCCCGTCTGGTCGCCTGATGGCAAGCGCCTCGCGTTTGTCGACCATGTCACGCGGGTGCGCATCGTGGATGTCGCCAGCGGCCGCATCAGCACGGCCGATGTCGGCGGCGCGTCCAACGATCGTGGCAGCATGGGCCTTTCGTGGTCACCCGACTCGAAGTGGCTGGCGTACAGCAAGACCTATCCCAACAACTTCCGTCGCATCACGGCGTGGAATTCTGAGACGGGTACGGTCTCGCCACTGACCGACGCCATGGCGCATGCCGTGCAGCCGGCCTTCGACAAGGACGGACGCCATCTCTGGTTCCTGGCCAGCACGAACCTGGGCCTGGCCAGTGGCTGGGCCAACACCAGCGCCGGTCTCGCCGATCCGCAGTACGGGGTGTACGTGATGGTGCTGCGCAGCGGTGATCCCACGCCCTTCCCGCACAAGAGCGATGAAGAGGCCGCGCCGCCGCCGCCCAAGCCCGACACGGGTGCGGTGCAGGTGCGCATCGATCTCGAGGGCCTCGATCGTCGCATCGTGGTCACCTCGCTGCCCGTGCGCCGCTACGCTGACGTACAGACGGCCGGCAAGGGTGTCGTTTTTGTCAGTGAGCGCGTGGAGAATCAGCCCGGCGTCACGCTCCACAAGTTCAACCTCGCCGACGGCAAGACGGAGGTCTTCACGCGCGGCGTCAGCCGCGTCTCCGTCTCGCACGATGGCAAGAAGATCCTGCTGCAGAATGGGCAGCAGTGGACCGTGACCGGCACGGAAGCGCCGCCGCAGGCGGGTCGTGGCACGGTCGCCGTGGCGCTGCGCATGCAGCTGGATCGGCTGGCCGAATGGCGACAGGTGTTCGACGAAGTCTGGCACTTCGAACGGGATTTCTTCTACGATCCCGACATGCACGGCAACGACTGGGATGCGGTGCGTGAACGCTATCGCCCACTCGTGCCGCACATTCGCCATCAGGCTGACCTGGCCTATGTGGTGGATCTCGTGAACGGCGAGCTGTCCGTGGGACACAGCTACGTGAGCGCCGGTGACCTGCCGCCGGTGGACACGTCGCGCGTTGGTACGCTGGGTGCCGATCTCGTTCTCGAGAACGGCCGCTGGCGCATCGCGCGCATCCTCACCACCGAGAGCTGGAATCCCGGCCTTGGTGCGCCACTCGACCGACCGGGATTGCGCGTGAAGGCCGGAGACTATCTGCTCGCCGTCAACGGGGACGCGCTCACGGCCAACGATGATCCCTATCGTCTGCTCGACGGGACCGCCGACCGGCAGACCACCTTGCTCATCAACTCGCGGCCCAGCACCGACAGCGCGTGGAGCATCACGGTGGTGCCCGCGGGCAACGAGAACGCCTTGCGTCAGCGCGCCTGGGTGGAAGACAATCGCCGCAAGGTCGATTCGCTGTCCCGGGGGCGTCTGGCGTATGCCTGGATTCCCAACACCAGCGCGCCGGGCACCACCAGCTTTGATCGCTATGTGTTTGCCCAGCAGGATCGGCAGGGCGCGATCATCGACGAGCGCTACAACGGCGGCGGGTCACTCGATGACTACATGGTGGACTATCTCACGCGCAGCCTGCGCGGCGCACTCACCAATCATGTGCCCGGTGGCGCCCCCTCGGCACTGCCGCAGGGCGTGCTCGGGCCCAAGGCACTCATCGTGAACGAACGCGCCGGCAGCGGCGGTGACTACTTCCCGTGGGCGTTCCGTCAGCAGAAGGCCGGCGTCATTGTTGGCACCCGCACCTGGGGCGGTCTGGTGAGTGCCGCGTCGCACTACCCCATGGTCAACGGGCTCAGTGTCACCGCGCCGGTCATTCGCGTGTTCGATCCCGTCAACAACCAGTGGATCGCCGAGAATGAGGGCGTGGCGCCTGACATCGAGGTGATCGTGGACGAGAAGAGCGCAGCCGCCGGGCGCGATCCGCAGTTGGAGCGTGCAGTGAGCGAGGTGCTCAAGGCGGTGGACACGCAGGGTGTACGTCGCATCACGCCGCCGCCCATGACCCGGCCCGCGCGTCGGCGCTAAGGGCCGGTTGCCGCGCAGACGCGGGTGCGGCGTACGCGTTGAACTACCCGTTCTGCTCGTACGCCGCGCGCAGCAACTGCTCCACCTCGGTGGTAATGTCCGATACCGTCTGCAGCGACAACTTGTGCGTGGCCTGACCAGGCGCCGCGGATTCAACCAGCAGCGTTGACCGCGGCGCCTTGGTGTATCGAAGCCCGACATCCACCCGCGTCCTGGTTGCCGCAGCCACCGCCACGAACTGGCGCGCGCGCACGAACGGGATGTAGGTGGCGCGCCCCTCGACCACTACGTCGGGGCCCAGCGCGGTGAGCAAGGCCTGCAGTCGATCATACACGGGACGCAGCGCAGCCTTGGCGCCGTCGTACTGCTGCGCCACGTATTCGTCTACCGTGGGCGCCGTCCACCCCGCCGCACGCGCTGCGGCATCGGCAATGGCCCACTGCGAGTTCTGCAGCACACCATGCGTGCTCTTGAGCCAGCGACGCACGGCGTTCTGATCGAGTGCGTCGAGTCCGCTGGCTTGCACCAGCGCCACCCATTCCTCGAGTGTCTTGCCCGTCCGTTCCTGCATACTGGCCGAGACGGCCTGCATCATGTCATTGGGGCTGTTGGGCCTCTTGGGGCGCATCACGATCCTCGGGGCAGTGGGTCGCACTAGTCTAGCGCCCGCGTACCACCTCGCGCACGCAGTCCACAAAGGCCTCGGCCACCGCGCTGCGCTGCGCCCCACGTCGCCACACGGCCACGATCTCGCGGTGCAGCGTGTGGTCTGCGAGCGGCACGTACGCGCACTGCGGTGTGTTGTGCCGAGCGGCAGCCATGGCCGGCACAATGGACAGCCCCACCTCCGCACCCACCAACTCGAGCACGGTAGCCAGTTGCGCGCTGCGGCACACCACCGACGGCAGCACCTGCTGACGGCTGCAGAAGCCGGCCACCTGTTCGCCCAGACAGTGCGCCGGGTCGAGTGTCACCGCCGGCGTATCGCGCAGCTGGGCCAGCGTGATGCGCCCCGCGCGCGCGGCCGGATGCGATGCCGGCACCGCCACCACCAGCGCGTCGCTGCCCAGTGACTCGATCGCGACATGCTCAAACGGATAGGGCTGCGCCGCGATGAGCACATCGAGCTCGCCCTCGTGCAGCAGGCGCGCCAACACGGCGCTGTAGTCTTCTCGCAGCTCCACGCGAGTCGCCGCATTGCGCACCTGCATGCGCCGGAGGGCGGCCGGCAACACATAGGGCGCCACCGTCGGAATGGCGCCCACGCGCAGCGTATCAGGGCCGTCCAGACCCTCCCGCCGCACCGCGTCCTCCGTCTCGCGCAGCTCGTCGAGCAGACGCCGGGCCCGCGGATACAGCGCACGCCCGGCATCCGTCAACGTCACGCCACGCCCATGGCGATCGAAGAGTTCGACGCCAAGGTGCCGTTCGAGGCGCTGGATCTGGGCCGTCAGCGATGGCTGCGACAGACCCAGTTGGGAGGCGGCACGGCTCAGAGCACCGGAGTCGGCCGTTTCGAGGAAGGCGCGCAGAAGTGTGCTGTCCATACCAGATAAAGCTATAGCAATTATCTATGACAAATATAGACCAAAGCCCATTGCTGACTATGGCTGGAATCCCTAACGTTCAACGGCTGACCCGGTCCATGGACCGGCCCCCCTATTTCTGCAGGACCCATCCACGCAGCACGTACGGAGACGGACCGATGGAAGGACACAAGAGCGAAACCGGTGGCAAGTGCCCCGTGATGCATGGCCATGGCGCGCCGGCGCGCGCGACCTCCATGGCGGGTCGCGGTAACCGCGACTGGTGGCCCAACGCGCTCAACCTCGGCATTCTGCGTCAGCACTCGTCACTGTCGAATCCCCTGCCCGGTTTTTCGTACCGCGAGGCGCTCAAGGATCTCGACGTCGAGGCGCTCAAGGCCGATCTGGTGCAGCTCCAGACGGACTCCAAGGACTGGTGGCCGGCCGACTACGGGCACTATGGCCCGTTCTTCGTGCGCATGGCCTGGCACAGCGCGGGCACGTATCGCACGGCCGACGGCCGCGGCGGCGCCGGCAGTGGCACGCAGCGTTTTGCGCCGCTCAACAGCTGGCCGGACAACGGCAATCTCGACAAGGCCCGCCGTCTCCTGTGGCCCATCAAGCAGAAGTACGGCAACAAGATTTCGTGGGCGGATCTGATGATCCTTGCCGCCGACGTGGGCATGGAAACGATGGGATTCAAGCCCTTCGGCTTCGGCTTCGGTCGTGAGGATGTCTGGGAGCCCGAGCAGGACATTTATTGGGGCAGCGAGGGCGAGTGGCTCGCCACCAGCGAGAAGGAAAACAGCCGCTACTCCGGTGACCGCGAGCTCGAGAACCCGCTGGCCGCCGTGCAGATGGGCCTCATCTACGTGAACCCTGAAGGTCCCGACGGCAAGCCCGACCCGATGGCCTCGGCGCGCGACATTCGCGAGACGTTTGCGCGCATGGCCATGAACGACGAGGAGACGGTGGCCCTTGTGGCCGGCGGTCACACCTTCGGCAAGATGCACGGTGCCGGTGACACGGCGCTCGTTGGCCCCGAGCCCGAAGGCGCCCCCATTGAAGCCATGGGCTTCGGGTGGCTCAACAGCTTCGGCAGCGGCAAGGGTGAGCACACCACCACGTCGGGTCTCGAAGGCGCGTGGACACCCAACCCCATCAAGTGGGACAACGGCTACTTCGACACGCTCTTCGGCTTTGAGTGGGAGCTCACCAAGAGTCCGGCCGGCGCGCACATCTGGGAGCCCACCGACAAGGAGGCCTCGCTCGTTGTGCCGGACGCGCACGTGCCGGGCAAGAAGGTGCGGCCCGCCATGTCCACGGCCGACATCGCACTGCGCACCGACCCCAAGTATCTCGAGATCTCCAAGCGTTTCCACGCCAACCCGCAGGAATTCCACGACGCCTTTGCGCGCGCGTGGTTCAAGCTCACGCACCGTGACATGGGCCCGAAGGCCCGCTACCTCGGCCCGCTCGTGCCGCAGGAAGACCTGCTGTGGCAGGACCCGATTCCGGCCGTGAATCACCCGCTCATCGACGCGCAGGACATCGATGCGCTCAAGAGCAAGATTCTGGCCTCGGGTCTGTCCATCTCGCACCTCGTGTACGTGGCGTGGTCAGCGGCGTCCACCTTCCGCGGCTCCGACAAGCGCGGGGGCGCCAATGGTGCGCGCATCCGTCTCAATCCGGCGCGCAACTGGGAGGTCAACCAGCCGGCCAAGCTGGCCAAGGCGCTCGAGATCTACGAGACCATCCAGGCCGAATTCAACGCGTCGGCCACCGGCGGCAAGAAGGTCTCGCTGGCCGATCTCATCGTGCTTGGCGGCGCGGCAGCCATTGAGCAGGCGGCCGAACGCGCGGGCTTTGTGGTGAGCGTGCCCTTCACGCCGGGCCGCATGGATGCCTCGCAGGAGCAGACCGACGTGGAGTCGTATGCGGTGCTCGAGCCGCAGGCTGATGGCTTCCGCAACTATCAGAAGGCCCGGTACACCACCTCGCCGGAAGAACTGCTGGTGGACAAGGCGCAGCTGCTCACGCTCACTGCGCCCGAGATGACCGTGCTGGTAGGTGGCCTGCGCGTGCTCGGCGCCAACTACGCCGCGGCCAAGCACGGCGTGTTCACCGATCGTCCGGAGACGCTGAGCAACGACTTCTTCGTCAACCTGCTCGACATGGGCACGGCGTGGAAGCCGGTAGCGCCTGGCGCCGACGTATACGAAGGCCGCGATCGCAGCACGGGGGACGTGAAGTGGACGGCCACGCGCGTCGATCTCATCTTCGGCTCCAACTCGGAACTGCGCGCGCTGTCCGAGGTGTATGCGCAGAACGACAGCAAGCAGAAGTTCGTGTCGGACTTCGTGGCGGCGTGGACGAAGGTGATGGAGCTCGATCGCTTCTGATCTTCCGGAGGATCGGAGAACAGACGGTGTGAGGATCGGAGGATCCGGGGATTGGAGGGGCGGGCGGCGAGGGACCTCATGGCGAGTGTCCCTCGCCGCCCGCCTCTCCTATCCTCAAATCCTCCGATCCTCACACCGTCTGTTTTGATGCAAAGATCCTGCTCCGACTAGAATACGGGGATGCCCCCACATGTAATCGTCATCGGCGCAGGCGCCGCCGGCACCATGGCCGCCATCTTCGCCGCCACGCACGGCGCGCACACGACACTGATCGAACGCACCCGCGACGGCGGCCGCAAGATCCTCATCAGCGGGGGCGGTCGCTGCAATGTGCTGCCGGCACGCCTCGACGAATCGCGGTTCGTGACGGACTCATCGCCCAACACACTGCGCAAGATGCTGCGCGCCTGGCCGCTGGCCGAGCAGCGGGCGTTCTTCGAGAACGAAGTCGGTATTGAACTCGAGGAGGAGGTCGAATCGGCCAAACTGTTCCCCGCTTCGCACCGCGCGCGCGATGTGCGCGATGGGTTGCTGGCGCTGGCGGTCCGACGCGGCGTGCAGTTGCGCATGGAGACCACGGTCACGGACATCGTGCCGGCGGACTCTCAGGTCGATGGCGCGCGCTGGGCCGTTCACACCACCGAAGATGCCCCCCTGCATGCCGATGCCGTCATCGTGGCCACCGGCGGCTTGTCGGTACCGGCCACCGGAAGCGACGGTACGGGTCTTGGTATGCTCCAGCGCCTCGGCCATGTGCTGCATCCCACCTACGCGGCGCTTACGCCCATCACATCAAACGATGCCCGCTTCGCCGACCTGTCGGGCATTTCGTTCGCGGTGACGCTCGACGCGCGGGGAGGCGGGCATAGCGCGTCGGCACGTGGCGGATTTCTCTTCACCCATCGTGGCTACAGCGGACCAGCCGCACTGAACGTGTCGCACGTCCTGGTGCGTTCGCGTCAGTCACACACGGAACCGCCCGCGTCCCTGCGCGTGCAATGGACCGCGCTCGATGCCGACGCGTGGGAATCGCGCCTGCTTGCACGTGACGGGGGCAGCAGCACACGACAGGTCAACACGCTGTTGCGTGCGGAGTTGCCGGATCGCCTGGCCACCGTGCTGCTGACGGAGGCGCGTGTGGAACCCACACGCACACTCGCCGAGCTCACCCGCGATGAACGGCGTCGCCTTGTCGACACCCTGGTGCAGGGCGCGCTGCCGTGGAACGGCGATGAAGGCTACAAGAAGGCCGAAGTCACCGGAGGCGGCGTTTCATTGGCCGAGGTGGACCCGCGCAGCATGCAGAGCAAGCGTCACGCGGGCCTCTTTCTCTGCGGGGAAGTCCTCGACGCCTTCGGCCCGATCGGTGGCTACAACTTCTTCTGGGCCTGGGCCACGGGACGCGCCGCCGGCACGGCCGCCGCAAGCGCTTCGTCATCACCCACCGCAACCGTCTGACCGGGCGCCGCACCGTAACGCCGCTCGCGCTTCGCGTAGTCGGCAAAGACCGTATCGAGATGTTCGGTGGTCAGATCGGGGAACGGCACGTCGAGGAACGCGAGCTCGGCGTACGCGCACTCCCAGAGCAGGAAGTCTGACAGACGACGCTCGCCGCCTGTGCGCACCAGCAAGTCCACCGGCGGCAGCAGCGACTGAGCGGGTGTGGCCGCATCCAACGTGACCATCGAGTCGTTCACAGCGCTCTGCGCGAAGGCCTCGGCAATGGCTGCGCGGCTCGAGTAGTCAATGGCCACACGCAAATGCATGCGGGTGCCGTGCGCGGTGCGCGCCTCGGCGTGGGCGATGGCCTGCACCAGCGCTGCCGGCAAACGATCGCGCCGCCCGAAGATGCTGAGCCGAATCCCGTGCTGCAGCAAGTCGGCCAACTGCGACTCGAGGTGCGACGCAAAGAGCTCCAGCAGAAAGCCCACCTCTTCGCGAGGCCGCTTCCAGTTGTCACTGGAGAACGCATACAGCGAGAGATGGTCCACGCCCAGGCGCGCGCAGTGCGCCACCACTTCGCGCGCCGTGCGCGCGCCGCGTGCATGCCCCATCCAGCGCGGCCGTCCGCGACTCGATGCCCAACGACCATTGCCGTCCATGATGACGGCCACGTGTGATGGCACCAGCGTGCGCGGGGTCATGCGCCTCCGACCTGTTTGATGAGGGCTTCCATGTGGGCGAGATAGCGCTCGAGTGCCGAGCGTCCATCGGCGGTGAGCCGGTAGACGGTGCGTGGAATGCGGCCGTCGAACCCCTTGTCACAGGTCACGTATCCGGCCTCCTCGAGCTTGCGGGCATGCACCGACACATTGCCGTCGGATGCTTCCAGTAGACTCTTGAGCTCGTTGAAGGTCAACGATTCGTGGACGGCGAGGGCACTCACGATGGCCAGGCGCATGCGCTCGTGAATGACCCGATCGAGTGCGATGGGAATGGCCATGTTGCCCTCAACGGACGTCAACGCGGCCGCTGGTTCCGGTGTCGTGGCGTGGGGACCCGCGCTCTGTGCGGTGCTGGCGTCGCGAGTGCGGGCCGCGGCGGCGGGGCGCTTAGCCACCGTGCCGCCGAGCGATATGTGCGCCAAAGCCGATCTGGAGACCACCAAAGCCGAGCGCCATCATCAGGTTACCGTCGAGGGAAGGCCACCACAGGGCCACCGCGCCAAGGGCCATGAACGCGAGTCCCATGACGGGGACGGCGCGAATGGAATAGGCACCGGCTGTGGTCACACCCAGGCCGTACAGGAGGAGCCAGACGCCTGGCAACAGCGGATGGGCCGCGCGATCGACCAGTCCGGGCCTGGAGGGCTCCAGCAGGGCCAGCGTGAGCACGGCGCCAACGGCCACCGCCGGCCAGAAGCCCAACAGGAATTTCCGGAGCGGCGTGGTGAGCTGCAGGCTCCCCCCGTCAACGAGGCGTCGGCGCATCTTGCGTTGCATGGCCAGTCCACCGGCCGTCACCGCCACCACTGCCGCGCCAAGCCAGGTGAGCAGCCACGCCATCGGAGTCGCCGGGCTGGAGGCGAGCCATGCGGCCACCAGGGCAACACCGCCCACACCAACGAGGCCCCAGCCGGGCACGTCGGTAAATGCTGCCGCGCCCTCCATGGTCCGCCGGATGTAGGACAGGTCCTGAAGCGCGCGCTGATGCAGGGCCGGCGGCTCGCCGGAAGTGGGGCTCATGGGTTGGAGTATCTCCGGATGGGACTTGCTCGTCAAGTGCTTTGTACTGTAAAGTAGAACGCCACCCTCCCTCCGGATTCCCGTATGGCCCATCGACTTTCGCGAATTCGCGCTGCCCTTGGTACTGCCGCAACCTGGGCAATGGGTTGGGCAGTCGCCGGCCTGTCCATCGGCGTACTCAGTGTGCTGGTGCCCACCCTGCCGTTGGGCTGGTTCTTCGAGGTCTTCGACGCGCCACTGCCGGCCATGGCCATACCCGGCTTTGTGGGCGGACTCTGCTACGCCGCCGTGGTGCGCTTCGCCGGCCGCAAGCGGCCGCTGCGCGAGATCGGGTTCGGCGAGGTGGCGCTCTGGGGTGTCGGAGGCGGCATGCTGCTCAGCGCCGTCCCGGCCCTGTCGTTGCTGGACAACGGCCCCGGCGGCGACCCCGACGGCAGCTGGCGATTGCCGGCTGCCATCGCCGTGCTCATCACCTTCAGTGTGGCGTCCGCCGTGTGCTCATTCTGGCTCGCCCGCCGCGCGGCACAACGGGATACACAGGCCCTGCAGAACACGCTGCGCGACACGTTGCTCAGCGATGCGGCCACGCCGCATGCCCTGCCCTTTTCTCACGGTGTCGCCAATCCGAGTTTTGACGACAACCAGCGCACTCGCGAATCGAGTGCCGCACGCGGCAGGCCGTGACCCGACTCGTACCACTCGACGGTCTTGGGTGAGGTGATGGCGGCGTGCAGTGCGGACGCAGCCTCGGGCGGGACAAACTCGTCCTGTCGTCCGTTCTGCAGCAGCAGGGGCGTGCGTGTGATGTAGGAAGCAAAGCGCACCGGTTCAATGGGCAGCATGGCCCTGAGCCATCGCGCGCGCGCTTCTTCGGAGAGCCCGACCAGTGGGCCGAGCGGCGCGCCGTCTGCCCCCATCGAATGGGACACCAGCCCACCATCAGCCACAAACAGCACCGCCGCAGCAAGACGCGGTTCGGCGGCCACGAACAGCGTGCCCATGGCGCCGCCATAGCTGCCGCCGATGAACCCGACGTGGGTGGAGTCCACTTGCTCGTATGCGATCAACACATCCACGGCCCGTCGCAGATCGCGAATGAGTTGCACCTGCTCCACACTGTCGCGGGGTGTGAAGTCCGGCCGGCCGCCACGCCGTACCCAGGGCGCATCAATGGCCAGCACCACGGCCCCAGCGCGCGCGAGAGCGGGGCCCTGGGACAGCAGCGCACGCTCGGCCGTGCCGGGTAACCCGTGCAGCACCACGACACCGGCTCGCGGGCGTACGACGGCGCGTGGCCTGAGCATCATCCCGCTGACCACACCGCCATCGGGACTCGCGTAGCTGATGGCGAATTGTTCGAACGCCGAGTCGCTTGTGGCGACTGGTGACCGCCGCACATCGAGCGCCGCACGCCGGTCATAGTCAAACAGCGTGAGCGGCGCGGCCTTTGCCGGCGGCTGCGCAGGTGACCCGCCATCGGACGCACCGCGCACTGCGCCATGGAACAGACCAGCGGCACACAGCAGGCAGCCCGCCCAGGTGGAGATGTGCATGTATTCCTCAATCGCGATGCGGGGAACGGTCAACCCTAAAGGTATACCTTATGACCCCGCCCTCGCGATCAGGGTTTCCTGCGGGACTTCGGCTGCGGCGTGCCGGCGCCGACGTATTCGCGCAGATGCCGGCCGGTGAGTGAGCCCGTGTCGTTTGCGGCGCGCGCGACCAAGTCCGCCGGCGTGCCCTCGAACACCACACGACCGCCATCATGTCCCGCGCCGGGCCCCATGTCGATGAGCCAGTCGGCGTGCGCCATGACAGCGAGATGATGCTCGATGACAATCACCGACTTGCCGCTGTCCACCAGACGGTCAAGCAGCGCGAGCAGATGCTGCAGGTCGGCGAGATGCAGACCCGTGGTGGGTTCATCGAGCACATAGACCGACGCGTCGGTTCCCATGTGCGTGGCCAGCTTGAGACGCTGGCGTTCACCGCCGGACAACGTGGTGAGTGGCTGCCCCAGGCGGATGTACCCGAGGCCCACATCGACGAGCCGCTGCAGAATGGCCGCCGCGGCCGGCGTGCGCGCGTCGCCGTCGCTGAAGAAGTCGAGCGCCTCGTCAACCGACAGATCGTAGACATCGGCGATGTTCTTGCCCGCCAGACGATAGGCCAGCACCGAGGCCTGAAAGCGTCGCCCCGCGCAATCTTCGCAGGGTGAACTCACACCCGCCATCATGCCAAGGTCCGTGTAGATCACGCCGGCGCCGTTGCAGGTCGGACAGGCACCTTCCGAGTTGGCGCTGAACAGCGCCGGCTTCACCCCATTGGCCTTGGCAAAGGCCTTGCGAATGGGCTCGAGCGCATCGGTGTAGGTGGCGGGGTTGCTGCGCCGTGACCCCTTGATGGCGCTCTGATCCACGGTCACCACACCGCTCTGGCCGCTCACCGATCCATGAATGAGCGAACTCTTGCCCGAGCCGGCCACACCGGTCACCACCACCAGCACGCCCAGCGGAATGTCCACGTTGACATGCTGCAGGTTGTGCGTGTGCGCATCCCGCACCTTGAGCGCCCCGGTGGATCGGCGGACCGTGGGTTTGAGCTGCGCGCGGGTCTCGAGGTGCCGACCGGTCAGCGTTCCACTCTGCTTGAGCGCTTCCACCGTGCCCTGAAACACCACCTGCCCACCGGACGTGCCAGCGCCGGGGCCCAGTTCGACCACGGTGTCGGCAATGGCAATGGTCTCGGGCTTGTGCTCCACCACCAGTACGGTATTGCCCTGGTCGCGCAGCCGCAGCAGCAGCGCGTTCATGCGCTGGATGTCGTGCGGATGCAGACCAATGGACGGCTCGTCGAACACGTAGGTGACGTCAGTGAGCGCCGACCCCAGATGGCGGATCATCTTGGTCCGCTGCGCTTCGCCGCCTGACAACGTGCCCGACGCGCGGTCGAGACTGAGATAGCCCAGACCCACTTCCACGAAGCTGTCCAGCGTGTGCTGCAGCTTGGCCAGCAGCGGCGCGACGCTCGGCTCCCGCAGACTGCGCACCCACTCGGCGAGGTCGCTGATCTGCATGGCACAGACATCGGCCATGTTGTGCGCACCGATCCGTGAGCTGCGCGCGCTGTCGTTGAGCCGCGTCCCCTGACAATCCGGGCAGGTGGTGAAGGTGACGGCGCGTTCCACGAAGGCACGGATGTGGGGCTGCATGGCCTCCACGTCCTTCGAAAGGAAGGACTTCTGGATGCGCGGAAGGAGTCCCTCGTAGGTGAGGTTGGCGCCGGCCACCTTCACCTTCATCGGCTCCTGATGCAGCAGGAGATCGAGCTCTTTCTTGTTGTAGCGCGCGATGGGCTTGCTGATGTCGAGGCCCGCCGCTTCGAACATGCGAGCCTGCCAGCCCTCTGCAGTGTAGCCCGGCACCGTGATGGCGCCTTCGCTCAGCGACTTGCGCGCGTCGTAGAGCTGCGTGCGGTCGATGTCGTTGATGACCCCCATGCCTTCGCAGCGCGGGCACATGCCGCCCAGCACCTCGAAAACCTTCTTCTCGGTCTTGGCGCTGCCCTTCTCCACCGTCATGGTGCCCACGGCGCGCACGGACGGCACGTTGAAGGAGTAGGCGTTGGGCGAACCCAGACGTGGTGTGGCAAGACGGCTGAACAGCACGCGCAGCATGGCGTTGGCGTCGGTGGCCGTGCCGACGGTGGAGCGCACATTCGCGCCCATGCGCTCCTGATCCACGATGATGGCCGTGGTCAGTCCATCCAGCGCGTCCACGTCGGGACGCCCGATGGACGGCATGAAGCCCTGCAGAAACGCGCTGTACGTTTCGTTGATGAGCCGCTGCGACTCGGCGGCGATCGTGCCGAAGACCAGCGATGACTTGCCGGAACCGGAAACGCCGGCAAAGACGGTGAGCCGTCGTTTGGGCAACTCGAGATCGATGCCGCGCAGGTTGTTCTCGCGGGCGCCGCGAATGCGAATGCGGTCGTGCTGGTCGGCCGGGTGAAGAGTGTCGTCGTGCGCGCGCGGGCTCATGGCAGCGCGTCCAACAGGGCCACGAGCTTGCCGCCCATCATCTTCCAACCATAACGCGCGCCGCCCCAGTTCTGCTTCTGGTCTTCGCGGAAGCCGGACTGCACCAACAGCAGGTGTGTGCCCGTTGCCGTTGGGGTAAGCGTGAAGCTGACCTCGGTGTCGAGCATGGGCACCGTCCAGGCGTAGCGCAGTCGCGTGTGCGGCTCATAGTCGAGCAGACGGCAGTTCACGGTGCCATCCCAGCCTGGATAGGGCTGCGTCTTGAAGGTGAATGCTGTGCCGGGCTGCGTGTCCCAGCCGATGACAGGCAGCAGCCATTCGGCCAACAGTTCCGGGGTGGTGAGCGCACGCCAGACCTTTTCAGGCGGGTGCGGCAGATCGAATTCGAAGGCGAGCGCGTGGGTCTGGTCGGGGGCGGTGGTATCGCGCAGCGTCATCAGTCGAGCGTCTCCAGCAGGCGTTCGAGGCGACCCACGCGATCGAGCCAGAATGCCCGATAGTGCGTCAGCCAGTCAATGAGGGGCTTCATGCCCTTGGGCTCCACACGGTAGAACACCTGGCGACCATCGCGGCGGCCAGTCACGAGACCGGCCTCCTTGAGCACGGCGAGGTGCTGCGACACGGCAGGTTGCGAGATGTCGAATCGAGCCGTGAGATCCTTCACGGCTGCCTCGCCGCGAGTCAGCGACTCGAAGATCGCACGTCGACTCGGATCGGCCAGAGCGGAGAACACTCGGTCTTCGCGTTCAGCGGTGGTGGGCATGGGTCAATCAATAAGCCATCGCTTATGCAATGTCAACAGAGCTTCGCATCGATGGGTGACGGCGATCAGCGCGGCGGCAACGGCGGTAGCCGACGCCGTTGGCGCGCGGCTGCCATGGCAGCAGTTGGGCGCGCAGTGAGTTGCGGCGCCTCCACCTGCTCGCCGCAGCGTTCGCAAACGAGTTGCATGCGGACGATGCCCTCGCAGCCGGCATGCCCATAGGCGATAGGCGGCCCGTCGGGCGCCGCCCAGCGATCGCCCCAGGCGGTAAGAGCAACAATGGCCGGCGTGAGATCCTGCCCCTTCCGGGTCAAGTGGTACTCCAGGTGACCGCTCTCGCCGAGCATGGTCTCCATCAGTCCTTCCTCAACAAAGAGCGCGAGGCGGACCGAGAGGATGTTGGGGGCCACACCGAGCCGCTGTTGGAAATCGGTGAATCGCGTGCAGCCGGCAAAGGCGGCATTGCGGAGAATGAGCAGACTCCAGCGCTCGCCCACCACCTCAAGGGCACGGGCGGCGGAGCAAACCTCACGGTCGTAAGTGCGTCCGAGCATGTCAGAAGCCTAGAACGGACGCTTGCATGACGCTAGCGCAAGTACTAGCATCATGCAAGTAACGAAGACTCCCCCTTGTCCCCGCCCACACCCATGCCCGACATCATCCATCGCCTCGGTACCACCGCGCCACTCGCCACCGTGTACGACGCGCTTGCCACCGTATCGGGCATCGCCGGCTGGTGGACGCGCGCCACCACCGGCACCAGCACTGTTGGTGAACGCATCACCTCGCGCTTCCACGCCCCTGATGGCACGGAAGTCGGCGCCTTTGTTTACGAAGTCCGCGACCTGGTCCCCGGGCAGCGTGTTCGCTGGCACGTCATTGAAGGCCCCGAGGAGTGGGTGGGCACGGATATCGAATTCCACATTGCGCAGGAGGGTGAACACAGCATCGTGCTGTTTGCGCACCGCGGTTGGCGCGAGGCTGTGCCCTTCATGGCGCACTGCAGCATGAAGTGGGCGACCTTTCTGCTCAGTCTGCGCGCCTACGTGGAAACCGGCACCGGCCGTCCCGCGCCCGACGATCTCAAGATCGACAACTGGAACTGACATCCTGCCTGGCGGCACACGGCGGTATCTTTCGCGGCGTCTGCACGCCGCGCCACGCAGTACGGCGCAGCGTGCCCGCCGTCACCCTCTCTGTCGTCCAATGAAGATCTACTCGTGGAACGTCAACGGCCTGCGCTCGGTCATCAACAAGGGCGTGTTTCTTCCCTTCATTGAGGCGCACCGTCCCGACGTGCTCTGCCTGCAGGAAACCAAGTCGGAGCAGAGTCAGGTGGACATCGACCTTCCGGACTACCACGAGTACTGGAACTCGGCGAGCACCAAGGGCTACTCGGGCACGGCCATCTTCTCGCGCACCAAGCCGCTGTCGGTGCAGAACGGCTTCTCGAAGACCATCGCGAAGAAGTACAACCTCGTCGATGACGAAGGCCGCGACAGTGCCAGCGAAGGCCGGGTCATCACGGCCGAATTCGAGCAGTGCTACGTGGTGACGGTGTACACACCAAACGCCAAGGAAGACCTGAGCCGCTTGCCACTGCGTCATGCGCACTGGGACCCGGCGTTTCTCGCGCACTGCAAGGCTCTGGAAAAGAAGAAGCCGGTGGTGTTCTGCGGTGATCTCAATGTCGCGCACACCGAACTCGATCTCGCCAACCCCAAGCCGAACCGGGGGAAGAAGGGCTTCACCGACGAGGAGCGCGCGGGCTTTCAGGCTTTTGTGGACGCGGGCTTTGTGGACACGCTGCGTCTCTTTCGCGAAGGCAATGGGCACTACAGCTGGTGGAGTCACCGCGCCAATGCGCGTGCGCGGAACATCGGTTGGCGCATCGACTACGTGCTGGTGTCCGGCACGCTTCGCAACAAGGTACGTGCCGCTGACATCCATCCCGAAATCATGGGCAGTGATCATTGCCCGGTGAGCATCACACTCGACATCGACTGACGCGACGTCGGCGGGTCAGAAGAATTCGTCGAGGCAGCAGTGGAATGCGAGACGTGCGTTGTCAGGCGGCATCATACCGAACGCCGACAGCCACGTCTCCTGCAGCTCGGCGCCAAGCTCGGACAGGTTGTTCCACAGTATCGCCACGTCCTGATAGGGGTCGGCTACACCCAGTCGGCCCACGTCAAGACAACCGGTCACGCGACCGTCTGCGAGGAAGATGTTGTCGAGCGAGAAGTCGCCATGCGTGACCACCCGCTCGAACGAGAGTGGCAACATGGCCTGCATCGCTGTCCACACCGCTTCGGCTGACATGCCTGCCCGCGCCTCGTCGAAATCCTCCTCGTCCACAAGACCGGCGTCGAGGCGCTGACGCGCAGCCGCCAAGCGCAACACATGCCCCGCCTCGAAGGGGCAATGCTCCACCGGGAGCGCGTGCAACTGGCGCAGAAACTTTGCGATGCTGTGCACGGCGTCAGCGGCGCGTTCCGGATGCGCCGCCAACCACTCGGCGGCCGCCACGCCAGGCAGCGCGGTTGAAAGCAGCGCGGCGTGGTCGTCATTACGCACAAAATGCAGCACGCGCGGCGCCGGCAGTCGCCCATCAAGCCACGTGAGCCGCAGCATTTCGTGGGTGATGTCGTCGGACACGCTGCCACGACCCGCCTTGAGAAAGCAGTCGGGTAGCCCCGGCGCCGAGAGACGGTGCACCTCGCCCCCCGATTCGCCGGTCGTCACTGGGGTGGCGGTGTATCCGGCCAGACGCGTCCGCAGATCGGCCGGGAGACTGGTGAGGTTGACCGTAGCGTCGCTCATGCCAGCACAACGGACGGCCAATACGCCGGTTTCACGAGCGCCGTCCGACGTCCTGCTCGAGGGACTATTCCGGTCTGTACGTGCGCTGAGTGTGCGCACGAACTTCGGCCTCGGTGAACCACACCGGCTTGTACTGCCCTCGGGCAAACATCTCCGCTTGATCGGCATGGTGTGGCGAGGCGGGATTGTCGCTTTGCCCATAGGCCAACACCGAGTAGGCTCGCGGCCCTGTGGCACCGAACTCCACGGCCAACACCCATCCGTCGCCGGTGTTGGCGGCGAGTTTGCCGTCGGGCGCACGCTCGTAGCCCAGGACCCGAAAGCAGCCCAGCGCGCCGCTGCAGCCGCCCACGGGCACATCCACCGCACCGCGCCGGACCCGGTGCACGTCGCCCCAGGCCACGTCCGGAGTGCCCCAGCGCGCCTGCATGGTATCGATGGCGGCCAGCATGCTGGAGCGCACGAGATCAGGACGACCCAATCCGCGCGGCGTCGTGGCAAGTTGCGCCCAGCGCCATGGCTCGGCGAAGGCGCTATCGCGCGCGGCCGCTGTGTACAGGCGCCACCACGTTTCGAACAGCGTGCTGCCACGACTGTCCGGCGACACGGTGTTGTCCCAGCGCGTCAACAGCCGCGTGGCATTGGCGAGTGCCGGAGTGGTCGAGTCGGCCCGCAGCGCACGAAGCAGGTCGGGCTTCACGCGATCGGCCAGCAGCATGCGATACGAATGTTTGCGCCGCATCACTTCGGCAAGCGACAGCTTGTCGTTGCCACCAACCAGCTGCACGGCTAGTTGACTGCGCAGATCGAACGCGCCGCGCTCCACGTTGGCCGGAAAGCGCGAGGTGTCGAGTACGGCGCGCAGGTTGCCAAAGTGCGGTGGATCGTTCTCGTTGTGCACATAGCCGCCGCGTGGATTGAGAAACTGCGGCAGGGAATCGAGTGGCAGCAGTCGCGTCCAGATGTCATTCGACGTGCGAGCGCGCGTGAAGAGGCTGTCGCCAGTGGCCGCATGCGGGAGACTGGGCAGGCTGGCCATCCAGATCGTGAAGATGTTGCCCGCGCGATCCGCATACGTGAGGTTGCTGGTGGCCCGTGCGCGCATCGCCAGTGCCGCCTTCCATTCGCGCAGCGAGCGCGCACGCATCATGGCCAGGAACTGCTGGCCCCCGCGGTACTCACCAGCCGGACCGGCCCGCACCACGTAGAGCGTGCCGGGTGTGCGATGCACCACCGGACCAAGCGGCGTGCTCCACTGCACGCGGGTGCGTGGCACGAGGCCCGCAGCACCACGCACCAACACGGTGAGTGACTCCACATGCAGGGGCTGCGATACGCCGTCGAAGACATAGCGCAGACTGTCAGACGGATCGACATCGAGCGCGTACACTTCGTCGAGATCGGTGGCGTTGTTGGTGGTGGCCCAGCCCAGATTGCGGTTGAAGCCGGCAATCACGCCAAAGGGCCCACCAATGCGGAAATCGCCGTAGAAATCGAGTTTCCCCGGCACGGTGACGTGGGCTTCCCAATAGCCGGCCGTCCACGAGAGATGCGGATTGCGCAACAGGATGGCACGCCCCGACGTGGTGCGGCTTGGCGCGAGCGCCCAGGCGTTTGATCCGTCTTCACTGTATGCGGGCTCGTCACGCGCTGGAGACGCCGCTGCCGATAGACTGTCGCTGCGCAGCCTTCGCAGGACGAGGCGCTGCGCCGCCGTCACGTTGGCCTGCCCGATGTCGCCGGCTGCCACGTCATGTCCCGTGAATGCCGGCTCGGCCCAGGCCGGCAGCGCCGCACGGTTGGTACGAATCCAGCGATTCACCCCGTCGGCAAAGCCCTCGTACACCGCACGTGTGTCGGCGTCCAGCAGATGATACGTCTCGCGCACGCGCTGCACGGCCAGCAGCGCGTTCCAATCGCCACCCATGCTGTCTGTGCCAAACACCCGTCCCATCCAGCCCTTGTTGCGCAACAGGACGCGCAGCACACGCTCACCGTAGTCCTCGCTCATGGCGTAGCCCAGTCCCACGCCAATGCCGCGGAAGTTCGCGGCCGTGACGTGTGGTACGCCATACTCGGTGCGACGGATGAGTGGCGTGCTGGAATCCGGCGCTGGCGACGAAGCGGACTGTCCCGATAGCGTGTTTGACGCAACGAGCGCGCTGAGACACAGCGCGAGCAAGGGGATGACGGGTGATGTCATCCCCTAAGTATGCGCCCTGGCCCGTGCTGCGGAATGGCTCAGCGATCGCGCGCTGACTCGCCAGTGGGTGGAGCAGCGCCGGACAGCGTGGAATCGCGGTACACCGCCGCGGCCCCGTGCTGATACACCAGCCGTCCACCCGAGTGGCCCACCGCGTAGCCGGCCCAGAGCAGGGCCAGCGTGCCGAGTGTCGCGGTCAGCCGAGCCCACCGTCCCATCTGGCCGCGCACGAGTCCGACAGCCGCGACCGCCAGCAGGACAAAAGACCCGATGGTGAAGACATCCGCTGCCTCTTCGTGCGTTTCGATGGCTGCGTGCGGCACCACCTCTTCCACGCGGTCCTCCTGATCCTCACCCGTGGATTTGGCGACCACGGCACTCACGGACAACAAGGTTAGCAGCACGACCACCATTCCCCAGCTGCGCGGCACATCCGCACCGCGCGACACCAGCAGCAGCGCGCCGGCTGCAGCCACCGGTGCCAATACCGCGAAAGCCACCGGCATGTGCACCAACGCGGCGTGCAACGGGTCGGGCATGAACGAGGCCAGCATGCGTATCTCCTGTCGTGGAAGCCGTCGGACTCAGATCACCGCCGGTCGTACCATGCATACGTCGGACAGACCAAAGTTTCGTAGGGGATTTCCCCATGCCAGCGTCGGGGGAATGGACGGGCCGCAGTGTGCGCCGTATCGTGGGGGACTTCTGGCAATCAATCCGTCCCATGGAGACCATCGCAATGCCCAAGCGTCCCATCGTCATCATTCACGGCTACAGCGACAAGGGCGAGAGCTTTCGCGGCTGGCGTGACCTTCTCGTCAACCGGCTCGGCTACGACCCGGGTCAGGTGCACATCTGCAGCTATCGTTCGCTCACCAACGAGATCTCGATCAAGGATATCGCCGAGGGCTTCGATCGCGCGCTGCGCCTGCAAACCAGTCTCAAGGAGGGGCAAGCCTTCGATGCCATCGTGCATTCCACGGGCATGCTGGTCATTCGGGCCTGGCTCACCCAGTATGGCGCGGCGCAGTCGCCGCTTCGCAACCTCATCGCATTGGCGCCGGCCACCTTCGGCTCACCGCTCGCGCACAAGGGGCGCAGCTTCATCGGGTCCGTATTCAAGGGCGACAAGAATCTGCTTTCACCGGACTTCATGGAAGCCGGCGATGAGGTGCTGTTCGGCCTCGAACTGGGCAGTCGCTTCACCTGGGATCTCGCGCACCGCGACCTCTTCGGCGACGATCCCTTTTACGGTCCCACCAAGCGCACACCGTACGTGTTTGTGTTCTGTGGCACCAAGTCCTACGGCGGCATCCGCAAGCTCATCAACGAGCCGGGAACGGACGGCACCGTGCGCTGGGCCGGCACGCCGCTCAACTCCCGAAAATTCATCCTCGATCTCACCGAGCGGCGGCGTGAAGCCAATGCGCCGCGTGCCAAGACCGAACCGTTCCGCAACGTCGATATTGATTTCATCCCCATTGAGGGCAAGGATCACGGCAGCATCGTCAAGGATCCTGGCGACTTGCTCATTGATCTCGTGGAGAAGGCCTTGGCCGTGGACAGCGCCGCGAGTTTCGAGCAGTACATGAAAGACGCGCGCAAGCGCACCAAGACGGCACTCGAGGGGCTCACGCCCTATCAGCAGTTCATCATTCGCGCGGTGGACGAACGCGGCGACGCCATTCCCGACTGGAATCTCCAGTTCTTCGTGGGTGACCTGCACAAGCAGCGCTGGAAGGAGTTTGCGGTGGACGTGCATGTCTTCGCACGGGACAAGAGCCTGCGCTGCTTCCACGTCAAGCTTGACGATCTGGGCGATCTCAAGACCGGCACCTTCATGCTCAAGGTCATTGCCACCACCGGCACGGACTTTGTGAGCTACTACGGGACCGGCTCAGAGATGCTCAACGTCGCGCCGGGCACTCCCGGCAAGCGCTGGGATGCCCAGATCATGCTGCAGAATCAGATCGACGCGGACACGACACTCTTCCACCCGTTCACCACCACGCTCATCGAGATCGTGCTCAACCGCGAGCCCATGCCACTGGACTACACGCTACCCAACGAGGTGACGCGCTGGCTCGTGGACTGATGGCGCGAGGCCGCGGCCGCGAGCGCCTGGTGCGCGCCGCCCCCGTCCGAATCGCACAGGCCCGCACGTTGCTGCAACATCTCGAAGCACGATGGATCGGGCGCTTCAGCCAGCTCGACACCGTGCTCGGCCTGCTTTCAGTCCAACCACGCCGCCCGCTCGTCCGGGAGCGGGCGGCTCCTTCATCAGGGGCCAGCGCGATAACTGAGGGTGAGCACATCGTTCGTTCCCGCCACGCGATACCGCAAGGTGTAGCCATCGGCGGTTCGTGTCGCGCGATGCTCGAGGGGCCAGACAAACTCGGACGTCATGCGCACAGCGCCCTGCGCATCGAGCTGCACCGTGCCAAAGTCTGTCTCGCGCTGCACCAAGCGGAGCTGCTTTTCCCGCCGGCCGTCCACGTCGCGCACGTTGTACTCCACGTACCGCAACTCCACTTCGTACCGTGGCTGCGCACCGGCGATGAACTTGAGCCGGCCGCTCTCGAGCCACACCTCGTGGTATTCCGGCACTCCATCCCATTCCACGGAGTCGCTGGCGACGAGGATGGGGATATCGCGACCGTCCTGGCGCATGAGGGCATGCACACGAGCGCCAGGCAGCACCTCAACGCGCGCTGATGCGTTCACACCCTCGCTGGCAACACGCACAGTGGTAATGCCGGAGCCCTTTGCGATCAGTCGCCCCGTGGAATCGATGCCCGCAATGAGCGAATCATCGATCGTGTAGCGCACGGTACGTCCCGTCAGTTCGCGGCCGTTGCGACCCACGAGACGCGGCTGGATACTGGCACTATCGCCCTGACCGAGCCGGAACGTGGCCTGACGCAGGTCAATTTGCTCGACGCGATCGGGTTGATCCGCAGGCGGTGGCAGGGGTTCGGTTGCGCGCTCGTCGCAGGCGGCCAGCAAGGTCAGCGCCAAGACTGCCGCAGCGGGTGAACGCAGAAGTTGGTGTGAAGCGAACAGCGTGCTTTTTGACATATGAATGCTCGAGGTGCAGGTGAAGAGGCGCAGCGACTCGTGTGCACACCCTACCTGCCGCCAGCCTCTCCTGTCACACACCGCTCGGCGCACGAGCTCAGCATTTGCCGTGCTCAGCGGCGAATGGCGACCCCAAGCTCCAGCAACCACACCCCTTCCCGGGCTTCGCGAAACAGGTTCCAGGTGGCGCCGGCCCGCAGGCCAAGATTGTTCTGGCCCAGCAGCACTGTCGCCAGTCCCACATGCGGGCCATACGCCCCGTCGGTCACGCCTCCACCGGCGACCCCAATCACGCTGACTCCCGCCGATGGCAGCAGATATGCCCCTCGTGTGAGTTCAAGCGGGAGCGCCGCACCGCCACGCAGGCCGATGCCCAATACACTGTTGGCCAGCAACCGCGGCATGGTACCCACTGCGACATCGGCAGACAGCCGACCCGGCTTCCACTGTGTCCACTGGACACCAAGCGTGTAAAGCTCGCGGGCCGTTTCGCCGTACGCGGCGGGTATGCCGACCGACACACTGAGCAGATACGGCGATCCGCTGCCGCCCGCCTGCGTAGTTTGCGACAACGCCAGATTGGCGCTCATGGCCAATCCCATCACCAGCCCAACAAGACGTGGAAGAGGGTGCATCATACCTTGAGCCGATCCCGTCGATAGCGTTGGCGAAGGCTGCCCAGCATCCACATGGCATGCTTGAGCAAGAACACAATGAGTTTGAATCGCTTCCCCGGGACGCAGACCACCGCCCCTTTTCGCGCAACCTGCGCCAGACTCTCATCGACCACGCGGTCAGCCGACAGCCAGGCCCATGACGGAATGCCCTTGCGGCCACTGCCCAGGCGATCGTGGAACTCCGTATACGTGAAGCCCGGACACAGCGCCTGCACGGACACACCACTGTCCACAAGCTCGGTCGCCAGCGCTTCACAGTACACGCGTTGATAGGCCTTGGTGGCGTTGTAGTTCACATTGCCGGCCGTTGGCGACCAACTGGCCACGCTGGCCACCACGATGATCGTGCCCGCGCCACGTGCCACCATACCGGGTACCACCGCACTCACCAGCTCGTGGGTGGCTTGCACATGCAGACGCAGCATGCGCCGTTGCTTGTCAGGATCCGCGGTGATGATGGTGCCGCGGGTTCCGAATCCGGCATTGCTCACCAGCACCATCTGCCGCCCCGTTGTGCCATTCGACTCCACCCGCAATCGCTCGGCCAGCCGCGCAATGTCCTCGTCCGTGGAGAGGTCGGCCACAAAGGCCTCCGCCTGCACGGACCACTCGGCCTGCAATGCCTGGCACACGTCGCGCAGTCGCTCCGCATCACGCGCCACCAGCAGGAGATCATGGCCGGCCGCAGCAAGTCGCTGCGCAAATACGTGACCAATGCCGGCGGTGGCGCCGGTCACCACCGCGAGAGAACGGGAGTTGGGCATGGCGGGAAAGTACGGAGCGGCGCGGCGTACCGACAGCAGCCGCGCGTCGCTCAGCGCATCGCTCAGCGCGTCCGCTTGTGCAGCGGCTCTTTGCGCGAGCCGTGCATGGCGTACACGGACGCCGCTTCGGCCCGCGCCGCGAGACTGCGGCGTACGGCGTGCACACGATCGCGCGCTTCGCGATATGCCGAAGCGTGATCCACGATCGGCCACGGATAGTCGAGTCCGAGACGCAAACCGGTCATTCCGGCCATCAGGGCCGGCATCTCGTGTGGGGCATGCACAAAGTCCACCGGTACCGATTCCAGCTCCGGTACCCAATGCCGGATGAAGGCCCCGTCGGGGTCGTGCTCCAGCCCCTGCTTGTAGGGATTGTAGATGCGGACGGTGTTGATGCCCGTCGTGCCCGACTGCATCTGGAACTGCGAGTAGTGAATACCCGGCTCGTAGTCCAGAAAGTGCGGCGCCAGTGCCTTGGATGTGGCCTGCCACGGCAACCAGAGATGATACGAGGCAAAGGACACGAGCATCGCGCGCATGCGGAAGTTGATCCAGCCATGCGCGCGCAGGGCCCGCATGCAGGCATCGACGAACGGATAGCCCGTGCGACCCTCAATCCACGCATCCAGTCGTGCGCCGTCGGGTTCTTCGGAGCGGAGGCCCTGATAGGCGCGTGAGAACTCCTCGTACTCGATGCGTGGCTCATCTTCGAGTTTCTGCATGAAGTGATCACGCCAGGCCAGTCGGGCCGTGAACGACTGGAGCGAGGCCAGCCATGCCGCGTGGCCCGGCCGATCGTCTAGCAACTCCGCGCGTCGTCGCTGCGCCGCCTGCCACGCTTGCCTGCCGGACATGGTGCCAAACGCGAGATGCGCACTGACTCGAGAGCAGGCGGAGAAGGCTGACACCGGTGATGACATCGCGCGACGATAGTCTTCACCGCGCGCCGTGAGAAAGCTGTGCAGGGTTTCGCGCGCGGCACGTTCTCCGGCCGCGGATTGCACTGGCCGCGTGGAGGCATTCTGCACGCCGAGTGATGCCGGCGTGGGAACGACACCGGCTTCCGGTGCTGCCTTCCCATCCGGTGCCTGAAACCAGGGAAGTGCCGCAAACTGCTGCGGTGGATTGGCCACCGGCGCTCGTACAAAGGCCTCCCAACGCTCAGCCCAGCCATCACGCGAGTCCAGCCGCCGTATCACACCACTCCCCGGCAATTCGCGAAACGGGAGTCCGCGGGCTCTGGCCCAGGCGCGCACGCGGCGATCGCGGGCGTAGCTGAGCGCATTGCCGGTTTCCTCATGCGCCCACACGCACTCGGCGCCGACCTCCTGCACGACCTGCTCCATCACGGCCGGGAGTTCTCCCGTGCGAATGAGCAACGCACCACCGCGTTTGACGAGACGCTGCCGCAGTTCCGTCAGTGCGTCCGAAATGAAGCGGAAATGCTGCACATCATGATCCGGTGCGCGCACCATGCTGGGCTCGAACACATAGAGCGCTACCACCGGGCCCTGACGTGCCGCAGCGGCAAACGGTGCGTGGTCATGGAGGCGCAGGTCGCGCTTCAACCAAACAAGTTGGACAGCCATGCTGTGCCAACGGGGCAAGGGCGCGGATGGTTCACCGCCGGCCTCTCTCGCCACAACGAAGATGTAGCCACCCCCACGGCTTGCGGCAAGGACCCGGGGGCATGGTACTGTCGGTGCCGTTGTTCACCCACACCGGAGCGCAACCATGAGCACACTTCCCCCGGCCATCCTGTCCGGCTCTCGGTCGCCGTCGTCAACAGGTTTGGACGCTGACGTCATCATCGTTGGTGCTGGCCCGACCGGACTCACCCTCGCCGCCGAATTGGCCATTGCCAAAGTGAACGTCCTCGTGCTCGAGCGTCGGGCGAATCAGGACCTTGACGGTTCGCGCGCCGGCGGCCTGCACGCCCGTACCCTCGAGCTGCTCGAGACCCGCGGCGCGCTCGCGCCGTTCCTGGCCGCAGGTGCGCCCGCGCAGATCGTGGGCTTTGCCTGGATGCCACTCGACATCAGCGACTTCCCCACGCGACACCCGTACGGCCTGGCGCTTTCACAGCAGGATATTGAGCGACAGCTGCTTGCCTGGGCGACGAAATGCGGGGTCAGCATTCGTCGGAATACCGTGGTGGCGCAGCTCATGCAGGACGAGCATGCGGTAACGGTGCCGCTTGACGACGGCGAGGTGCTCCGCGGCGCGTGGGTCGTGGGCTGCGACGGTGCGCACAGTGTGGTGCGCCGTGCGGCCGGTATGGCCTTCGAGGGATCGCCACCAAGCATCTGTCACATACTGGCCGAGCTGCGCCTGCGTGAGACGCCGGCGTGGGGACTGAAGCGCGACGTGCTGGGCATCCATGCCATCGGTCCATTGCCCGAGACGGGCGGCGGCGCCTCCAATGCGGTACCCGGCACCGTTCGCGCTCGTGTGATGCTCACGGAAGCCGGCGTCGAACGTCGCACGGCACCGACATTGGACGAGGTGTGTCAGCGCCTGCGTGAGGTGTACGGCCAGGACTTCGGCGCACACGATGCCAGCTGGTTGTCATGGTTCACGGACGCCGCGCGTCAGGCATCGCCGTATCGCGTGGGGCGCCTGCTGGTCGCTGGCGATGCGGCGCATGTGCATTACCCCACCGGTGGCCAGGGACTCAACCTGGGCATGCAAGACGCCTTCAATCTGGGTTGGAAGCTCGCGCAGGTGGTGCGTGGCATCTCCGATGAGACGCTACTCGACAGCTACCAGCGCGAGCGCCATCCGGTGGCGGCCCGCGTGCTGCAGAACACCCGCGCGCAGTCCGCCCTGCTGCGTACGGACGCGCAAACCGAGGCGCTGCGTGAGAGCGTCGCGTCGTGGCTTGTCATGAACGAACCCCGGGTGGCAGTGGCGGCCATGCTTGCCGGACTCGATGTGCACTACGATCTGGGCCATGGGCATCCCCTGCTCGGTCGCCGCATTCCGGATCTGCGGCTTCACACGGCCGATGGTCCAACGCACATCGCCACGCTGCTGCATGATGCCCGCCCGCTGCTCATCGACCTGGGCGTGCAAGACAGCATCGACATCGGACCGTGGACGCAGCACGTGCGCATGATCAATGCCGAGTGCCGGGAACGCTGGGTGCTTCCGGTCATCGGTGAAGTGACACCACCACGTGGACTCCTCGTGCGACCGGACGGGCATGTCGCCTGGGTCAGCGAGGGCGGGACATCCGGGCTCGCTGAGGCGTTGGTGCAGTGGCACGGCTGCACCGTAAACACGACACCGCTTGCCGCGTCGAAAGATGGACATAGTTTCATGTCGGAAATTCCAATTCCCAGTAACCCTCCCCTCGCGACATGATGATGCGCTCTCACCTTGTTCTGTTTGCGGCCGTCGCACTTGGCGGTATGCCGTCCGTTTCAAGTGCTCAAAGTCTCGGTGAACGACTCAAGCAGCGCGCAGCCGAGCGCGCCAAACAACGCGGCGAAGACGCACTCAACCGCAAGACCGACGAAGCGGTCGACAAGGCCATCGACGGCAGCGTGAACGTGGTCAAATGCGTGGTGACCGACACGGAGTGCATCAGCAAGGCGCGTGACGAGGGCCGCACCGTGGTGCGGACCGACAAGGCAGGCAAGACCATCCCGGCGGATGTGGCGGTTGAGAAGAACGCGGCCAAGAAGGCCGCGGAGGCCGCCGATTCGGAAACCGAGGCGACTGCTCGGCCTGCACCGCGACGTCCGGCTGCGGCATCGGCCTGGGCCAACTACGACTTCGTGCCCGGTGAAAAGCCGCTCGTCGTCACCGACTTCAGCAAGGACGTCGTCGGTGATTTTCCGCGCGCCCTCGAGGCCGTGGGTGGCAACTGGGAGATTGTGGAGATCGAAGGCGAACGCTGGGTGCGCGGCAACGGCAAGCCCAATGAGTTTGCCGTCAAGGCCGCCGGCCCGCTCCCGTCTCGCTGGACACTCGAGTTCGAACTGCTCGGGACCGACGGCGAGTGCTGGGTCTATCCGGGTGGTCAGAGTGAGCCGCCGTATCTCAACTTCTCGGCGCGCCACGACGGAGGCTACACCCGGCAGAACGGCGACGTCACGCGCGTCGACGCCAAGGATGATGAGGGTGTTGGCGTGCCGTATCAGGCGCGCATCATGGTGGACGGCATGTATGTCAAGTCGTACATCGATGCCAAGCGGGTCGTCAACGTACCCAATCTCACCCATACGCGCAGTGATCGGGTGCACTTCTGGTGTGACGGTACCGAAGAGGACCCCATCTTCATTCGCAACGTGCGGCTCGCAGGCGGCGGCCGAAAGCTCTATGACGCGCTGGCCGAGTCGGGACGGGTGGCCACGCAGGGTATCTACTTCGATACGGGCAAGGACGTCATCCGGCCGGAAAGCACCCCGACGCTCAAGGAAATCGCGGCCATGCTGAACGAGCACACCGATCTCCAGCTCACCATTGAGGGGCACACCGACAACGTGGGCGCAGCGGCGGCCAATTTGGCGCTGTCACAGAAGCGGGCCGACGCGGTACGCGCCGCGCTCGTGTCGCAGTATGGCATCGATGGATCGCGACTCACGGCCACAGGCCGAGGACAAGCGGCGCCTGCCGCACCCAACACCACACCCGAAGGGCGTCAGCAGAATCGACGCGTGGAGTTGGTGAAGCGCTGAACGACGAGTTGGCCGTTGGCGGGTGTATCATCCACCAACCGCCGCCGTCAACACGAGACGTTCACGCGTGGACACCACCACCCCACCGGGCACTTCGAGCGTCACGGCAAACAGGGTAGCCCGACGCACCGGCACGCGCGCGTCGATAACCACCAGTACCTCGCCATCGCGGCCAATGTCGAACACGCCACCATCCACCGGATAGCGCGCGTCGCGCTCGGCATCGACAATCCAGAGCTGGTACTGCGCCAGACGCGGATCGTTGGGCACGAGGCCACGGATGCGCAGCACGCCGCGCTGCCGTGCGGCATCCCACCAAACCTCCCCGTCGGCATTCATTGCGGCCGGGTCTTCGGACTCGGCCCAGCGCACCGGCACGACCGCCGGGTCAGCGCGCAGTTCCGCAAACAACTGCGCCGCTGACGGACCAGAGACGGGCGCCGCAGCATCGGCTACGGTGTTCTGCCATAGCGGAGCAAGACGCGGCAGCAGCACCGCCAGGCCGGCGGCCGTCGCCAAGGCCCACACGAACAGCGCACGACGACGGCGTGCTGGCCGAATGTTCGTCGGACCACCACCAGACGATGCAGCGAGCGGGAGAGCAGACCGGCGCCAACTTCCGACCATCGCTTCGCCGTCCGCGATCAAGCGCTCCGCAAAATCCGCCGAGAATTCGGAGGCGCCAGTCGGCGCACTGGCGTCGTGTTCAGCCGCCTGACGAGCAAGCACCGCCGTGAGCTCGGCCACCGTTGGCTCCAGTGCATGCAGATCCATGCGAGCCGGTTCGTGATCCGGTGAGTGGCTGTTCATCGCTCCTCCTGCGATTCGCGCTGACCCGTGAGGAGTGCCCGCGCGCGCAGCAGGCCGCGGCGGATGTGCGATTTGACCGTTCCCAGCGGCAAAGCTTGCTCCTTGGCGATCTCTTCGTGCGTGCGACCATCGAGCAGGTGGCGCTCGATACACCGCCGCTGCATCGGCGTCAATGTGGCCAATGCGTCCTGTGCAGACACGGCGTCCGTCACGGCCACCCCCTCCTCCGAGGGCACATCCGGCAGGTCGAAGCCGGCCTCCACCGACTCGGTGCGCACCATGCGCAGGCGCTTGCGATGCCGGTCGATGAGTCGGCGACGTGCCAGCAACATCACGAACCCGCGCTCGCTCGATCGGGAGGCATCGTAGCGCGCCGCCGTCTTCCACAGATCGAAGAAGATGTCCTGCACGGCATCCTCGGCATCCGCGCGATCGGTGGACCAGCGGCGCGCGAGCGCCATCACCATGGGGCCGTAGCGCAACACACACTCACGCACCGCCCGCTCGTCGCCACTCGCAATACGACCGAGCAGCGGCGCGACCTCTTCACCTGGCGTGAGGTCGGACGTGAACATGGAAAGCGAAGTGACGGAGGGGGTGGCCACGGAAATTGAACGGCACGGATGTCAGGCTGGTTCGCAGAGCGGGCACGATGACCGGAGGGGAGTCCCCGGCCACGAGAGAGTTCGACTGCAGAGGGTGGTTTGGATGCACCACCAGGGCTTGGGATGCCGGTGCATCCGGAATCGGTTTGGGCAGCGAATACCGCCATGCACGCCGGATCAACCCGGGCCGTGCCCCGGTCATTCCCACGTTCCTCATGCCTCGCGAGGTGTTCCCATGCTGCCCATTCGTCGTTCCGCGCGCCTGCGGCGTGCGCTGCTGCCCGCCGCCTCCCTGCTCTGTCTGTCCGTTTCCCCCGTCGCCGCCCAGCGCGGGGACATTCCCACCGTGGCGCGCAGCGCGGGGCAGTTCGCCACGCTCGTTACGGCCCTCGAGGCCGCGGGCCTGACGTCCACGTTACTCGGCAACGGTCCGTTCACCGTGTTTGCCCCAACGGACGAAGCCTTTCGCAAGCTGCCCGCGGGTACGGTCGAGAACCTGCTCAAGCCGGAAAACGTGGAGCAGCTGCGCAGCATTCTGCTTTATCATGTCGTACCCGGACGGGTCACAGCCTCTCAGGCACGTCGCCTGAACAGTGCCAGCACCGTGGAAGGACGCAGCGTGCGCATTCGCAGCGAAGGCAGCACACTGCGCATCAACTCGGCTGCCGTGCTGCGCGCCGATGTACCAGCCACCAATGGCGTCATTCACGTCATCGACGAGGTGCTGCTGCCGCCAGACCGTGTGTCGGCCGATGAACCCGATCGGGCGTCCGATGCACGTGCGGCGCGTGAGCTGCTGAGCCTTGCCGTGCGACGTGGGGCACCGCTCTTCAACGACGGCAACGTCGAGGCCACGGCGGCCATCTACGAAGTGGCTGCGCGCAGCGTGCTGGCACTTGGCAATCGCGTCGACGGGACCGCACGTCGTGCACTGGAGCGGGGCTTGCGTGATGCGGACCGGGAGCGCGATCAGGAGGAGAAGGCCTGGGTGCTGCGGCGTGCCATTGATGACGCGGACCGCAGTCTCGAGAGCGGACGGCGGCGCATGGCGACGACGCGCGCGCACTGACGCGGACCCTCGTGCACGTCAGGATCGCAGCAGCAGCCTCGCATCCAACCCCTGCGTATGGTGGCGTGTGTGTGCGCTCAGCAATCGCAGCGTATGGTACGGCGAGAGCGTGCCGAAATAGGCGTGCGTGAACGGCGCGGCATTGGGCGCGCGCAGCGCCGTCAGGGCATCCGCACTGGCATGGTGCAGGCGTGCCACGACGTCCTCAACGCGAAGCGTCGTGGCATCCTGCAAGTCAGGCCGCACCTCTCGCGGCGCCGGTGCCTCGCGCGGGAACGTGCCCGTGGCCAGCATCAGCCGCAGCAACACGTGCCGGGAAACGAACGCCAGCGATCGTGGACTGCGCAGTGCCATGCTCGGTCCGCCACGTGCTGCGACGGCACCCAGTTCGTAGGACTGACACACGTGCAGCGCCAGGGCCGCCGCACTCCATCGCCCGGGCGCGGGTTCGCGATGCCAGTTGGCCTGTGAGAAACAGCGCAGCGTATCGCGAAACCGCGATACGACTTCGTCATGTTCGCGCTCGGCATTTCTCCAGGCGCGGGACAATGGCGGTAGGACCGACGTTGGACCCATGGCAATAAAAACGGGGCAGGGCCCCAGACGGTGCCCTGCCCCGTTTCCAGTGTCACGAATACGTCGTGCGCCGCTTGTGAAGGCCTCAGGACGGAGGCGTCACCGCGTGGCTCCGGTTATCGCGCCACAGGCATGAGTAGGCAAACGCCAACAGGGGAATGTGCAAAGCGAGGAGCGTCCAGGACCATGGTCTGCCCGCCGGGGAACCGGCTTCGCGCAGATAGTTGCTCGCAGCCGAGAGCCACATGGTGATTGCGAGGGCAAGATGCCCATACGCCTTGCGTGAAGTCCGTCGATCCGGCCATGTCTCCACAAGCGTGCTGAGATAGACCAGACCCACACCGCTCCATCCGGCAATGGTGAGCCGGGCCGGCACGGGGAACGCTGAGGGCAGCACGTTGTACAGCCAGATCGCGACAGCAATTCCAAGGAGCATCAACGCCACGGTCACCATGTCGCGCCGCGTGGACACCGTTTGCATGTTACTTCCCCGGCGGCGGCGGCCGGCGGATACGGAACACCTGATGTGATTCCCGCTGCATGGTGCGCATCTGCTCCACGATGGCCGCCGCGTCCGCGTTCTTGCCCGCCGCCACGGCCTCGTGCAGCTTCGCGGCAGTATCAATGAGCTTTTGCAGACCAGCCCTGAAGTCGGCCACGAACTTCTCCTGCCCCGCCGACTCGATCTGCGCCTTCTTCTCCGGCTCGAATGCCAGCGCCTCCTTGGCGTTCGTCTCGAAGATGGTGACCTGCTCCAGGGTGCTCGCGTTCTTGCTGGAATCGGCGACCTGCTGACCGATGGTTCGGAATGCGGCATTCATGGCCGACATCTTCTTACCGAGCGGCGTCTTGTCTTCGGTGGACTGCGCACGCAGCGCCGAGGTGGTGAACGCAAGGGCCAGCGCGGCCAGCGCACCGAGAGAGCGGAATCGCAGCAACATGACAGGGCAGGGAGAAAGGGAGGCACAATGCAAACGCCCCGTTCGGACCGACCGAAACGGGGCGCTCAGCAACCAACGGTCGTGCACAAAAATTACTGCGCCGGCGGCGCCCCCGCCTTCCGGATACGGAACTCCTTGTGCGACTCCCGCTGCTGCGCCTTCATCTCATCCACGATGGCCACGGCTTCGGCGTTCTTGCCTGCCTTGACGGCCGTGCGCAGCTTGACCGCGGTATCGATGAACTTCTGGATGCCCGCCTTGTAGTCGGCCACGAACTTGGCCTGCTGGGCCGCCGGCACCTGCGCCTTCTTTTCGGGTTCGAGCGTCAGCGCCGCCTTGGCGTTGGTCTCCATGACCGTGATCTGCTCAAGCGTGCTCGCATTCTTTGCAGGGTCCTCGATCTGCCGCCCGATGGCTTTGAAGGCCGTGTTGATGGCGGCCATCTTCTTGCCCAATGGCGTCTCTTCGTCGCTCTGGGCCTGCAGAGCCGACGACGTGAGCGCGAGGGCGAGCAGCGACAGTGTACCGAGAGACCGGAATCGCAGGAGCATGGCAGGCAGGGGCTGAGTCGGACCGTAGGCAGGATGAAGCGATGGACGGCACTGGTACATACGGATGGCTCGCCCGGTTCGCTGACTGGCGAGAGGCTGTGGCCGAACCAGCGAACCACCCGCACATTGCGTAGTACCCCAACCGGGACCGGCTGTTCGGAGGGTGAGCACTTGTGAGTACACGCCCCACGCCGGTCCTCCCGCCTCGTTGCCCTCGCCCATGACCGAGTCCGATCAGGCGCCCGACCGGCGCAACTTCGTCACCAAGGCCGCCGCTGTCGTGGTGGGTGGCCTCATTTCCGTCGTGGCCCCCGTGGCCGGCCTGTTCACCGTCTTCGACCCGCTCCGCCGCAAGACGGACACCCGGGGCCTCGTGCGCATCACCGCGCTCTCGGCCCTGCCCGACTCGGGCGAGCCGCGCAAGTTCCCCGTCCTCGACACACTCGTCGACGCCTGGAATCGCACCGAGAATGTGCCCGTGGGCTCGGTCTACATTCAGAAGACGGGCGAGAACACCGTGCGCGTGCTCAACACCGTCTGTCCGCATCTTGGCTGTTCGGTGGGCTACAATGCCGCGTCGTCGGGCTACTTCTGTCCCTGTCACAAGAGTGCCTTCGCGCTCGACGGCAGCATCGCCGACCCCAAGAGCCCGAGTCCGCGCGCCATGGACGCGCTCGAGGCCGAAGTGCGCGACGGTGAGGTCTGGGTGCGCTTCCAGAACTTCCGCAAAGGCTCACCGGACAAGATTCCCGTCTGATGGCCAATCGACTGAACGACTGGAGGCAGTGGCTCGACTCGCGCACGGGCTATAAGGGCCTGCTGCACGAGGTGCTCTTCGAGAACGTGCCGGGCGGCGCGCGCTGGCGCTATGTGTGGGGCAGTACGCTCACGTTTTTCTTCGTGGTGCAGGTCATCACGGGCACTTTTCTGTGGATGTCGTACAGCCCCAGTTCGCAGACGGCCTGGGAGAGCGTGTACTTCATCCAGCACCAGATGATGGGGGGCTGGTTCCTGCGTGGGTTGCATCACTTCGTGGCCCAGGCCATGACCGTGCTGCTCGTGCTGCATCTCATGCAGGTGGTCATCGACGGCGCGTACAAGGCCCCACGCGAAGTGAACTTCTGGTTTGGCGTGGCGCTGCTGCTGCTCATTCTCGCGCTTTCCCTCACGGGCTATCTGCTGCCCTGGGATCAGAACGGCTACTGGTCCACCGCCGTCTCCACCAATCTCGTGGGCATGAGTCCCGTGGTGGGGCAATCCATGCAAACGGTCGTCGTGGGTGGCGTGGCCTACGGCCACCACACGCTCACCCGATTCTTTGCGCTGCATGCCGGCCTCATTCCCGGCCTCATCATCCTGCTCATCGTCGGGCACGTGTATCTCTTCCGGAAGCATGGCATCACGCCCAAGCTGCCGCCCAAGGGACCCGACGAAGGCTTCTGGCCCGAGCAGGTGCTACGCGATGCGGTCGCCTGTCTCGCCGTGCTCGCCGCCGTGGTGTTCTTTGTCGTGCGCGAACACGGCGCGCCACTGGGCGCTCCCGCCGACCCGGCCGAGCAGTTCTCGGCCGCGCGGCCCGAGTGGTATTTCCTCTTCCTGTTCCAGTTCCTCAAGTATTTCCCGGGCAAGACGGAAATCATCGGCGCCATCATCCTGCCCACGCTGGTGTTGCTGATCATTGTCGCCATGCCCATCATCGGGCGCTGGCGCCTCGGTCATCGCTTCAACCTCGGCTTCCTTGGTGTGCTGCTGGCCGGCGTGGCGCTGCTCACTTGGCAGGCCGTGTCCGCCGATCGCAACGACGCCGAGTATCAGGTGGCCAAAGCGGTCTCGCGCCGCGACGCCGAGCGTGCGGTGGTGCTCGCGTCGGGTGGTGTGCCCATCACCGGCGCGCTCACGCTCATGCGCGAAGACGCGTACACGCAGGGTCCGCGCATCTTCTCACGCAACTGCGCCTCGTGCCATCGCTTCGACGGGCACGATGGGCTCGGCAATGCGCTGCCCACGGATTCCATCTCGGCGTCCGATCTCAAGGGCTTCGGTTCGCGCGCCTGGGTGAGTGGCTTCCTGCACGCCGACACCATTCTCACGGCGCGCTACTGGGGCGGCACGTATCACGCCGAAGGAGACATGGCCATGTGGCTGGCCGATCACATCCCCGAGGGCGAAGACGAAGTCACCATGCGCCAGAACGTGGTGCTGGCCCTGTCGGCGCAGGCCAAGTTGCCGTCGCAGGCTGAGGTCGATGTGCGCGACAGCGCGCGCATTGCGCTGGGCACTGCATTCATTCGCAACACCGATTACGGCTGCGCCTCGTGTCACACGTTCGAGGATGTGGGCACCGACAGTCCCGACCTCACGGGCTGGGCATCGCGTGACTGGATGATTGCCTTTGTGAACGATCCGGCGCATCCGCGTTTCTTCGGGCGGGACAACGATCGCATGCCCAGCTACGGCGTCGAGAAGAGTCTCACGCAGAAGGAAATCGAGATGGTGGTGGACTGGATTCGCGGCGAGTGGTACACACCCGGACGCAAGGCCGCCCAACGGTAGGTGCTGGTCGCAGCGAGGGTGAAGCCTGCCCTATTCGTGGTGCCGCCCCAAACGCCGCACCACGATGGGCAGGTACGGCCCGAACGTCTCGGGCGCCTCAGCAACCAGACGCGCCGCCACCGCGTCCTCATCGCGCCGCGGCACGCCGAACACCTGCAGTACGACCCACTCGAGCCGCGACCAGAACTGCACGCGCTCCAGCACGGGATTGAGAAAGTCCGTCAGAATGCAGTAGTTGCTGTTCTTTTCGTGCGCATGGTGCCGATGATGATGCGACGGTGACTGCACAAGACGCAGTCGCTGCAGCAGACGCACCACAGGGCCATTCTCCCGGCGTGTGCGATGACTCCACTTGTGTACCTCGTTGGCATTGGCCGAGAGAAACAATCCGAGCGCCACCATCCAGTTGAACACACCGAGCGCCGCAGCCAACAGGCCAAGCAACGCGCAGATGGCCAGCAAACCGCGCGCGCTCCGGAACCAGCTGTTGTCCACGATGGCGCGCGGCGCGTAGTGGTGCAGCAAGTTGGGGCGCGTCATGTGTTGACCCAACACGGGCAGGTCGGGATTGCCGTACGCATCCTCGAGCCAGTGTACAAAACCCGTGATGAAATCAGCGATGAGCCAGACCAAGGCAATCTGGCCAGGAATGAGCAGGATGGAGGGGACGGACATGAAGGCTCCGGTATGGTGGACACCTCCATTCTCCATCTCCGCTGCCATTGGGACCATGCGTCATTTGACGTAGCCTCCCACGCTGGGCGGGGCCGAAACCGTCCTGGTTATTTGCCCTCAGCCCCTCGACACGCCAACATATACGGGCTGGCCCGCGTTGCCTTTGGCGTCCGACGCGCAGCGCCGGTCCTCGCCCTCCATTTCGTCACCGACGGCCCGCCCTTCGGCCGTCACCGGGAGCCCCTCGTGAGAGTGTTTCGTACCCTCCTCGGCGTCACGGCATTTGCCGCCACCACGCTCGAGGCCCAGCAATCGTCCCGCACCGAGCCGGTAACGGGTCTTCGCACCAATGCCACGGGTTATCACGCCCTGGTTGGCGCCCGTGTCGTCACCGCGCCCGGCCAAACGCTCGACAACGCCACCATCGTCATCCGCAACGGCATCGTTACCGCGGTTGGCGCTAATGCGGCCGCCCCGGCCGGCGCCCGCGTCTGGGACCTCAAGGGCCTCACGGTCTACCCGGGCTTCATCGACGCCCACGCCGACCTCGGGGGCGACGCGCCCCAGCAGGGCGGTGACGTGGGCCCCACGCACTGGAATCCGCAGGTGCGCGCGTGGTTCAGCACCACCTCCAACGCCAAGGAGGACACCACCCGCCGCTCCTCACTGCGTTCCCTCGGCTTCGGCGCCGCGCTCGCCGTGCCCCGCCAGGGCATCTTCCGCGGCACGGCCTCGGTGGTGCACCTCGGCGACGCCGGTGTGCGCGAGCGCGTGCTGCGCCCCGACCTCGCGCAGAGCGTTGGCTTCTCGCGCTCCTTCGCTCTTGGTGGCACGTACCCCAACTCCACCATGGGCACCACGGCGCTCATGAAGCAGACGCTGCTCGACGCCGAGTGGTACATGCGCGCCTGGGGTACCTACGAGACGAGCGGCCGCTCCATCCTGCCCCCTGAAACCAGCGAGGCGCTCGCCGCCCTCGGCAAGGCGGTCAAGGGACAGCAGCCGGTGCTCTTCCAGACCGAAAGTGAAGAGGAGTACCTGCGCGCGTTCAAGATTGCGAGCGACTACAAGCTCACGCCGTGGTTCCGTGGCAACGGCCAGGAGTACCGTCTCATTGACGTGCTCAAGTCGCGCACGCAGCCGCTCATCGTGCCGCTCGCCTTCCCGGACGCGCCCGCCCTCAGCAACCCCGAGGCGGCCGACAACGTCTCGCTCGGCGACCTGCGCCACTGGTACCTCGCGCCCACCAACCCCGGGCAGCTCGCCAGCAACAACATTCCGTTCGCGCTCACGGCCGACGGGCTATCGTCACTCAACCAGTTCTTCCCCAACCTGCGCGTGGCCGTGGCCCGCGGCCTCGCGCCCGACAAGGCACTCGCCGCGCTCACCACCGTGCCCGCCGGCATTCTCGGCATCGACAAGACGCATGGCACCATCGCCGTGGGCAAGGTGGCCAACCTCGTTGTGAGCGAAGGCGATCTGTTCACCGAGGAGGCCAGCATTCGCGACGTGTGGGTGCAGGGCACGCGCTACGGTGTGACCCGTCCGCCGCAGGTCGATCCGCGCGGCACCTGGACCATTGCGTCGGATGATCAGGGCACCTTCAAGAGCGCCACGCTGCGCCTCGAAGGACCGCTCAACCGCATTCGCGGCACCATCGAAATGCCAAGCCGTCGTCCGGTGAACCTCACCGGCGTGCGCATCATCGCCGAAACGGGTCGCCTGGAGGCCACCTTCAACGGCGAACAGCTCGGCCTCGAGGGCGCCGTGCTGCTCTCCGGCGCGGTTCGCGGCGAAGAGTTCTTCGGCACCATGTCCCTGCCCACCGGCACCGACGCGAGCTACAAGGGCACGCGCACGGAACCGTTCCAGGGTGCCGCGCGCGGCGCCGTGGCAGTCAAGGTCCCGAAGATCGACCTGCCCTTCATTCGTCCGAGCATGGAGTTCGGTCGCAGCGCACCGCCAGCCCAGCCGGCTGCGGTCATCGTGCGCAACGCCACGGTGTGGACGTCGGGGCCGCAGGGCAAGATGGAAAACGCCGACCTGCTCGTGCAGAACGGCAAGGTGGTGCGCGTGGGACAGAAGCTGTCCGCTCCCGCAGGCGCAATTGAAATTGACGGCACCGGCAAGCATGTGACGCCGGGCCTCATCGATCCGCACACGCACGGCGGTGTGAGCAGCGTGAACGAAAGCGGCTTCGCCATCGTGCCTGAAGTGCAGATGGGCGACGTCATCACGCACAACAACATCTGGTTCTACCGCCAGCTCGCCGGTGGTCTCACCACCACGATGATCAAGCACGGCTCGGCCAACCCCATCGGTGGCGAGAACGTGTTCGTGAAGACGCGTTGGGGTTCGCTGCCCGATGAATACAAGATCGAGAACGCGCCGCGCACGGTGAAGTTTGCGCTCGGCGAAAACCCGAAGCGTGCGCCCACGCGTTATCCGAACACCCGCATGGGCGTGCAGGAAATCATTCGCGACCATTTCCTCGCCGCGCGTGATTACGAGAAGGAGTGGAAAGCCTGGGAGAAGACCAAGACGGGGCTGCCACCGCGCCGCGACCTGCGCATGGAAGCCATCCTCGACATCCTCAACCAGAAGCTGCTGGTGAGCTCGCACGGCTATCGCGGCGACGAGTTCCTTGCGCTCGTGCGTCTGGCCGAAGAATTCGGCTTCCGTGTGCAGACGCTGCAGCACGGTGTGGAAGCGTACAAGATCGCCGACGAACTCAAGAAGTCGGGCGTGGCCGCCGTGGTGTGGAGCGACTGGGGCGCCTTCAAGCTCGAGGCCTATGATGCCACGAGCTACAACGCCAAGATGCTGCTCGAAGCGGGCGTGGTGACGTCGCTGCACTCCGACGACAACGAGATCTCCACCCGCATGAATTGGGAAGCGGGCAAGCTGCTGCGCAGTGGCGTGACGGAGATCGACGCACTCAACACCGTCACCATCAACGCGGCCAAGGCCATTGCCATCGACAAGCGCATCGGCTCGCTGGAGGCCGGCAAGGACGCCGACTTCGTGATCTGGAACGGCTACCCGCTCTCGCAGTTCACCAAGGCCGAGCAGACCTGGGTGGATGGCCGCCGTTACTTCTCGCTCGACGAAGACAAGGTGCTGCGTGAAGAAGTGGCCAAGCAGCGCGCGCAGCTCATCCAGGCGGTGATCGCGGCCAGCGCCGACGCGGCGCCGGCCGCTGGCGCCGCTCCGGCGCGCGGCCGTGGCCCGGGGAGCAACTGATCATGCCAATTCTCTCTACTTCCAACCGGACGTTTCCGATGCACTCGGCTTTGCGCATTGCCGCGCGTGCGGCGGCCTTCACGGCGAGCATGCTCGTGGCGGGCGTCGCGGTCACCACGGTGACTGCCGTCGTCGCTGACGCGCAGGTGGTCATCCCGACCGCCGCGCAGGATGTGCCGGTGGTGCTCAGGGGCGCCACCATTCACACGGTGACCAAGGGCACGATCACCAACGGCACCATCGTGCTCGAGCGCGGAAAGATCACCGCGATCGGCGGCGCCGAGGTGGCCACGCCGCGTGGCGCCAAGGTCGTGGACGTCACGGGCAAGCACATCTACCCCGGCCTCATCGACGCCTACAGCACGGTGGGTATCACCGAGATCGGCGCGGTGGATGTCTCCAACGACATCAACGAGCTCGGCGACTTCAATCCGAACGCCCGCCCCGAAGTGGCCATCAACGTGGAGAGCCGGCACATCGGTACCACGCGCTCGGCTGGCGTGCTGGTGGCCTTCGCGACGCCGGGGGGTGGACTCATCTCCGGCCTGTCGTCGGCCATTTCGCTCGAAGGCTGGACCTGGGAAGAGATGAGCATGAAGGGCGCCGCGGCGCTCAACGTGAACTGGCCCGACCCCAACGCGCGGCCGCGTCGCTTCGGTGGCGGTCCGCCGCCGGGTTTTGGCGGACAGCCGCAGCGCGCACCGAAGACCTACGCCGAGCAGGTGGAGGAGATCCGCAACTTCTTCGGCGAGGCGCGCGCCTATCGGGACGCCATCAAGGCCGGGCAGCCCGTACGCACCGACTCGCGCTACGCGGCGATGATCCCGGCGCTCAACGGCGAGATCCCGGTGGTCGTGGCCGCTGACGGTGTGGCACAGATCAACGACGCCATCACCTGGGCCAAGCAGGAAGGCGTGAAGCTGGTCATTCGTGGCGGCCGCAACGCCATCAAGGTGGCGCCGCGGCTCAAGGCGGAGAACGTGCCGGTCATCCTCACGGCCACCATGTCAGCGCCGTCGCGCAGTGACGATGCGTACGACGAGGCCTACGCCACACCGGCCGCGCTCTACAAGGCCGGCGTGAAGTTCGCCATCGCCGGTGACGGCGATGCGCTCTACAGCTATCGCCTGCCCTGGGACGCGGGTGTGGCGGTGGCGTTTGGTTTGCCCGAAGAGGAAGCGCTCAAGGCGGTGACCATCAATGCCGCCGAGTTCATGGGTGTGGCGGACAAGGTGGGTTCGCTCGAGGTGGGCAAGGAAGCCACGCTGGTGATAACGACCGGCACGCCGCTCGACATGACGACGAACATCATCCAGTCGTACATCCAGGGGCGTGAGATTGACATGAACGACATGCAGAAGCAGTTCTTCAAGAAGTACATGGAGAAGATCAACCAGAACAAGAAGAAGATCGCGAGCTGAGCGATCGCGTCTCAGTCTGGCAGGTCTGAAGCACAACGCGGGGCACCGACTATTCGGTGCCCCGCGTTGCGTTCAACGATCCTCGGTTCTGCCCAGACGCGCCGCGATCTCAATACTTGGACCGGGCTGCGTGATCATCGCGACGTATCCAGAGTCGAGCACGGCCGTCAGCGCCGAACGCGCGCGCTCCACCGAGTTGCCGTGCGTCTTGAGAAATGCATTACCGAATGGCATGCGATCGGTGAGATCGATGCGGAAGTTGTAGGAACCGCTGGCAGCAGGCTCGAGAAACGGGAAGGCCAGCACCTGCGATGACCGATCCATGGGTGTGCGCGGTGGTGTGCTGTACACCTGCACCCCCTGCACAATCTGCTTCACGTCATGCCACGTCAGCTGCACGAGCAGCGAGGTGCCATCGAGTGTCAGGGTCAGATTGCCAAGAGCTGGCGAGTCGTTGGCCGGTGTGGCTTCAAGGCCGGTGAGCACGCCGGTCCAGGTCTGCGCGGGCAGAGTGAGTGGCGCCGACGCAAGCAACAGGCTTGTCAGGAGGCGAGCAGTAGAACGCATGGAATTTCGGATTCTGGTGAGACATGATGAAGCACCAATGCCTTTACCGTCGCTCCGCACCCCGGGGTCCATACCGCTCCCACTCCTGCAGCCAACGGGCTGCAGCGGTTGGCTGCGCGAGGGCAGTGTATGCCTCAGCAAGATCCTTGCGGGCGGCCTGCAGGAAGCTGATACCAGGCTCGGACTGCCGGCTCACCACTTCATAACCCGCTTCGCTCTCGACAATGCCGTCGCGCCAGCGGCGCTGGCGCATGAGCGAACGCCCCAGCTTGATGCGCGCAATGCCCGTATTGACGTGGTCCGCGCCCTGCGCGCGCGTAAATCGCCGCACGACGTCCCGGTAGATGGCCTCAGCCCGCGCAAACTGCCCTTGTTCTGTATACACCGTGGCGCGATTGGACAGCGCCACCGCCACGGTGAAATGGGCATCGCCGTTGGCGGCGCGATACACGGCCGCCATTCGTGTGAAGTATGCATCGGCACTGTCGTACGCCTGACGCGTGATCGCGCCGTTGCCCAGCTCGTTCAGAATACTGGCTACTCTCGGATGCCGGTCGCCAAACGTGGCTCGCTGTACCGCGTGCGCCTGCTTGAGCAGCCGTTCCGCTGCGTCGAACTCTTCGAGTCGAAGCAGCGTCCGCCCCCGCATCACCAGCGTAGCTGCGGTGCGAAAGTGCTGTACACCGTAGAAGGCCGAATCAATGGAAAACGCGCGGCGATACCACGCGTCAGCTTCGGCATAACGTCCCCGCTCGAAATCGCTCGCACCCAGATTCACAAAGATCTCCGCGACGGCCGGGTGGCGCGCTCCTCCGCGTGCCTCGTGAATGGCGAGTGCCAGGCGATTGAGCGAATCGCTTGCGTCATAACGCCCGGCATAGAAATGCACGTTGGCCAGCTCGCCCAGCATCGCGGCACGCGTGGCGGGTTCGGGATCGCCAGCCGGATATGTGGCGAGTGCCTGTTGCAGCTGCGCGGTGGCCGAGTCGTACTTGCCCTCCTCCTCGAGCCGCCGGCCGATGGTCCAGAGTATTCGTGACCTGAGCAACGCCGGAGCTGCCACGGATAGGCGCGTGGCATATTTGAGGGCCGAGTCCGCCTCAGCGAAGCGCGCCTGGTCAATGCGCAGGTCGGCACGCGTCAACCACAGGGCAGCGCGTGCAGCGGCATTACCTGCTGGCGCACGATCCTGTGCCTCGATCGCTTCGCTCAGCAACGAGTCGGCGCGCTCGAATCGTCCAAGCTTCTGGTTCACACTGGCCAATGACTGCAGCAGGTCGGCCTGAGCCGCCGGATCATGGCGCAGCAAGCGGGCCTCCTCCACCCCGCGGTCAATCAGCGTCACCACCCGCAGACTGTCAGCCGGCCCCGCGTCATCGTCGCCACTGAAGAGCGAGAGGAGAAAGTCTTGAAGCCGCGCGCGTCGTTCCGCCTCGAGCACCGCGGCATCGCGCGCCCGCTGAATACGCACCGTGTAGTTGGCCGTCGCCACGATGGCGGCGCCCACCAGCAGCGCTGCGGCGCCCACGCCGCGGCGGCGCCGATACAAAAGCCGACGGAGGCGATAGCCGGTGGATTCCGGATGCGCATCCAGCGGTTCATGCGCCTCGAAGTGTGCAACATCCCGCAGGAGCGCATCCACACTGCGATAGCGTCGTGTTGGATCCTTCTGCATGGCAGTGGCGCACAACAGGTCGAGCTCGCGCCACCGCGGCGCCGAGAGCCACGACACTCGCTCCGGATGCTCCCGCTGCACTATCACCGACGGTGGCGGCGGCGACTCCTCCAGCATACGCCGTTCGAGATCGGACGCTGCGAGGCCTTCGGCATTGTACGGTGGGCGCCCGGTCACCATCTCATGCAGCAAGGCGCCCAACGCATATACATCGGTGAATACGCCAACGCGCTCGCCGCGCAATTGTTCCGGCGCGGCGTATACCGGCGTCATGAAGCGCAGCCCCGTGCGCGTGATATCCGCCGCTTGCACCCCGCTGCGCTGATCGGCGACGAGGCGCTTTGCTATGCCAAAGTCCAGCAGCTTGGCCGTTCCGCTCTCCGTGACCAACACATTCGACGGTTTGAGATCACGGTGCACGATGGCCTGATCGTGTGCATGCTGAACCGCTGACGCGACATCCCGAAAGAGCGCAAGCCGCGCACTCAGTGGCGCCTGACGTTGCTCGACCCAGGTCGTGAGAGGCTGACCTTCCACCAGCTCCATGACGAACCACGGCGTCCCGTCGCCCAGCGTGCCCGCGTCGTACAAACGCGCAATATGCGGATGGTCGAGCTGCGCGAGCGCCCGCTGCTCGGTGATGAAGCGCGCGCGGCGCGCCGGCGACAACCAGGCATCGCGCAGCAGCTTGATGGCCACACGGCGCCCCACATCATCGCGCTCTGCCGCATACACCACACCCATGCCGCCTTCACCCAGCAGCTGCAGCAGGCGATATGGACCAACATGGGTAGGCGCCCCCACAAGAAATGGCCGATCCCCAATGAATCCGGCCGCCAACTCGGCCTGATTGCGATCGAGCAGCGGTAGCCCGGCGTCATGCGCGTCAAGAAGATCGCGCACTTCGCGCATCAGGCCTGCGTCGTCGCCACACAGCGTGCGCAGCACGGCTTCGCGCGCTGACGGCTCCAGGTCCACGGTTGCGTCGAATACCGCGTGCAAACGCAGCCATTGCGCGTCTGCCTCGGGATCTGGGGTATGCAAGACGGAGTCCGACATCTGGCGTCTCCGGCGTGATCAGCGGAAGGCCGCCAGTTCGCGGGCCAGCCAGGCGCGAGCCAGTCGCCAGTCACGCAACACGGTGGATTCGCTGATGCCGAGCACCTGCGCGGTGTCCGGCACACTGAGCCCACCGAAGAACCGTGCTTCCACCAACTGCGCCTGCCGTGGTGAACGCTGCGCCAATCGCTCCATGGCGGCATCCAGCGCTATCAGTCCTTCGGCATCGAGTGCGGCGTTTGCCGATTCGGCGTCGAATGTGACATGCCACGCCGATGCGTCGCGCTTGCCGGCCATGCGCCGTCTGGCCGCCTCGATGAGCACCTGGCGCATGGCGCGTGCCGCGATGCGCTGAAAATGCAGAGGCGAGGTGTTGGCCACCTGGGGGGTGCGCGCCAGCTTGAGCCACGCCTCGTTCACGAGCGCAGTTGGCGTGATGGATGCACCCGGATCGCTGCGGCGCACCGCTGCCGCGAGGCGCCGCAGCTCTTCGTAGGTCACGCTGAACAGATGATCGAGTTCTTTGCGATCCGGCGCATCGACGGGCATTCGCTGAACTTGCGGGCTGGCTCCGCAATCCGCGAGCCATACAGCGCACCAGCCCTGACAGCTCAGCGGGTGGAGATATCGAACGCGCCGTTGCTGACAGTGACGCGGTTTGTGAATCCCGCGCCGTTGCTTGGCGCCGGCGCCAGTACGAGTGAGAACGTACCCGCGAGTCGTGTGGCGGTGACGGTGGTGAAGGTGATCGAACCCGAGCCGGCACCAGCGGCACTGTTGAGGTTGGTGTACCAGAGATTGGGCGCCGAAGCGTAGGTGCCGATACCCGAGTAACCGCTGCCGGGGGGTTGGGACTGCGCTGCGGCATCCAAAGCGTAGGTGCCCGGTGTAATGGGGGTCAGCCGTCCGATGGTGATGAGCACCTGCTGCACACGCGTGGCTGTGCCGTCCACGCAGCCCACGCCAGATATCTGCACGATGTTCGGGCCAAGGGCGGTAGCGTTCTGGATGGTGGCCTGGGTACTGAAGTTGGCGGTGAAGGCGGCGCCATTGAGCTGAGCCGTCATGGTGCCGGTTGGTGGCGTAATGGCGCAGTTGGTACTGGGACCAGTTGGCGTCCCGGTGCTGCTGCCAGGGTTGTCATCACCACCACCGCATGCCGCGGCAAGCAGCGCGATCAGCACAGGCGGCAGAACCCCGCGTGACAGACGCCGCGGGAGATTTCTCATCAGAACTTCCATGTGGCCCCCACGGAGAGCGTACCGTAGCCAAAACCCAGTTGTCCTTGCGCGGCGAACTTCTCGGTGAAAAACCAACGTGCACCCACCTGACCGGCGATGTCAGTACCGCTGGCACTCGCACTGGCCGACCCGAGTCCCGTCACCGTGGCGTTGACGACTGAATACACCAACGCCAATCCCGCATACGGGTCGAGCTTTGGCTGCGACTTGACCGCGAAGTGGTAGTTGGAGAATGCCTGGATGGGCACCACGGAGTACTCGTACTTGCCGCCGGGATAGGTGAAGTCCCATGAATACCAATCGACACCGAGACCGGCGGAGATGACGCCTGGTCCGTACTTGCCCGGCGCGGTCAGACCTTTTTCAGCCTGCACGCCGATGGCGGTGGCCCCATTGAGGTTTCCGGTCCAGATACGCGGCCCAGCGTAGACGGCGCCGGTAGCAAAACCCTGCGCTTCGGCGACCGCGGTTGCGGCGAAACTGTTCAGCAGAAGGAGCGCCGCGATGGTGGGAGCACGAAGGCGTGAGCGGGAGGCAGGCATGGGCACACTCGGCGAGGGATTCAGAGGGAGGGGCGGAATGCCGGTACGACGTCCGACCATCTGCATTGCGCAATCGCGCGGAAAACCCCGTCATCCGACCTGCACTAAGGCCAATCGGGGCACCGATGCTCAGGTGCCCCGACGCTTGAACCCCTCTCGCACGCATCCCGCGACGGCGCGCTACCGGCCAGCGTGACGCGACGGCTTACCCTACGGCGTCACAGCCCTCGGCGCCGGTCCTTCAGTCTTGCTGCGCACGATCTCCGGCTGGCCCGCCGCTTTGAGCATGGCGTTGATGCGCGGCAACTGCAGCGTGATGAAGCGTTCCATGCGCGCCAGCTCACCGTCGGTCTTGGGCGCCAGCACGTTCCACACGTCGTAGGCCTGCTTGGCCGGCCGACGCTCGCCGCTCATGACGAAGCCCATCAACCCGGCCAACTGATCGTTGAGGCGAATGGGGAAGTTGAGCGGATCCTGACCGCTCTGGTTCTTCGTCTGATACAGCGAGTCTTCCACGACGTTCAACGAATCAGCCAGACGCTTGGCCAGCGGCGCGAAAGCCGGCACGGCCGTCATCTTCTCCGTGCGATCGGTGAGATCACGCTTGAGGTTGCGACTTTCGATCACACCCTGGTTGGCCGCGGTAATCTTGTCGCGAATCTGCAGGGCGAAGCGCACCTGTTCCTTGAGATCGGCTTCCGTCGCGTCACTGCGCGGATCGGGCAGCACACGGAACTCGTAGCTCACCGGCGCACTGTTGCCGGCCGTCATGCGCACGCGGTACGCGCCGGGCGCCATGGAGGGCCCGTTGCCACGACCGGCCCAGGTGATCATGCCGCGGAACGTCACCGCATCCGGATGCCGCATCGTGTAGGTGAAGCGGTTGACGCCCTTGCGGTTGCCGGGCTTGGGCGGCGCCGGCGGCGTGAAGCCCATCTCGGCGAAACGAGGATCGGCCGCAGCGCGCGTGGTATCGTTGCTGGCAGCCGTGCCCACCAGCTTGCCGGCGGCATCGTAGAACTCGAACTTGACCACCAGACTGTCAGCCGGCAGGCGATACGTGAACGTGGGCTGCGTCTGTCCGTTCAGGCGATACACCGGCACCGGCTTGTAGAGATACGGCGCATTGCCGGCCACGGCCGCGGCGCTGTCAGCCCAACGCAGACTGGTGAGATTCTCCATCACCCAGAAGGCGCGGCCGTGCGTGGCAATGGCCAGGTCATCATCACGCAGCAGCATGTCGTGCACGGGCACCGGCGGCAGGTTCTTCTGCAGGCTCTGCCAGGTCGCGCCGGCATTGTAGCTCACCCACACGCCGCGTTCAGTGGCGGCATACAGCATGCCGGGACGATGCAGGTCTTCACGAATGGCGCGCGTGAAGTGATCGGCCGTGATGCCGCTGGTGATCTTCGTCCAGGTCACGCCGTAGTCCGTAGTCTTGAACAGGTAGGGCGTGAAGTCGTCGAGCTGATAGCGATTGCCGGCCACATAGGCCGTGCCGGGCGCGTGCTGCCCGGCCTCGATGATGCTCCAGCGCATCCACTCGGGCAGACCCTTGGGTGTGACGTTCTTCCAAGTGACGCCATTGTCGCGCGACACATGAATGAGCCCATCGTCGCTGCCGGTCCAGATCAAACCTTTCACCAGCTTCGACTCGGCCAGGGTGAACACCGTGCCGTAGTACTCGACACTGGTCTGGTCCTTGGTGATGGGACCGCCGGAGGGACCGAGTGTGCGCGGATCGTTGCGCGTGAGGTCACGCGAAATGGGCGTCCACGACATGCCGCGATCAGTGGAGCGGAACACCACGTTGGAACCCACATAGATCGTGTTCGGATCGTGCGGCGAATGCACGATGGGATAGGTCCACTGGAAGCGGTACTTGCTGTCCTTGGCGTCGTGGCCCATGGGGTTGAGTGGCCACGGGTCGAGCGACAGGCTCTTGCCGGTGCGACGGTTCAGCATGTCCATGCTGCCACCGTAGTTGGCGCCGTAGGTGATGTCCGGATCGCGCGGATCGCTGCTCACGTAGCCACTTTCGCCGCCCGCCACGCCATAAAACTCACTGAATCCGCTGGGAGCGGCCGCCGGCGCGGCGCCACCACCAAATCCGCCGAATCCACCACGTCCGCCACCAGCTGCCGCGCGCACCGGCCCGCAACTCGAGCCGGCGTCCTGCTTGGCGCCGCACACGTGGTAGGGGAAGTGATTGGTGAGGTGTACGTGATAGTACTGACCGGTGGGCGCAGCCACACGCTGGCTGGTCTTGCCGCCGTCCTTGGTGACGATGAGCCCATTGTCGTGCGCGACCGCGATGCGCTCCGGGTTGGTGGGATCAATCCAGATGTCGTGATTGTCCCCGCCACCAAATCCGCGGCGGAAGGTCTTGCCGCCATCACGCGACACCAGCGGACTGACCTGCGGGCCATACACCACGTTCGTGTCCTTCGGGTCAGCGTACAGCTTGCTGTAGTACCAGGCGCGCTGCCGCAGATTGCGGTCGCCCGTCATGAACTGCCAGGTCGCGCCGGCGTCGTCGCTGCGGTACACGCCACCGTTGGGCTCGTGCTCGATGATCGCCCAGAGGCGGCTCGGCTTGGCCGGACTCACGGTGATGCCAATGGCACCCAGTGGCCCGCTCTGCGGCAGTCCCGGGTTGCGCGTAAGCTCCGTCCACGTATCGCCGCCGTCCGTGCTCTTGAAGATGCCGCTGTGCATGCCGCCGCTCACGAGCTGCCACGGCTTGCGGCCCACCTCCCAGAAGGTGGCGTAGATGATGCGCGGATTGCTCGGATCGAGAATCATGTCCGCCACACCGGTGCTGTCGTTGCGGAACAGGATGTTCTTCCACGTCTTGCCACCATCGGTGGTGCGGAACACGCCGCGGTCCTTGTTGGGACCGAAGACATGACCCAGGGCGCCCACATACACGATGTCGGGATTGCCCGGGTGAATGAGCACGCGCGCGATGTACTGCGTTTCCTTGAGACCCATGTACTGCCAGGTCTTGCCGGCGTCCGTGCTCCTCCACACGCCGTCACCGTGACTCACATTGCCGCGAATGGGAGTCTCGCCACCACCCACCCACACCACATCGGGATTGCTCTGCTGCACCGCAATGCTGCCGATGGTGCCGCCGAAGTAGGCGTCGGTCACGGGCGCCACGGTCTTGCCGCCATCGGTGGTCTTCCAGACGCCACCACCGGTGGTGCCCATGTAGTACTCATCGGGCCGGGCCGTGCTGCCGGCCACCGCGGTCATGCGCCCCGCCTGATTGGGGCCGAGGTTGCGCCACTTCACGTCGAAGGACGTGTCGGCGGATGCCGACGCGCCGGCCTGTGGGCGTTGCGCGAAGGCCGACGTACTGGGAGACACCAGCGAAACGGCCAGTGCCGCGGTCGCGACGCGACGTGCGGTGGCCAGGGTGGTGGGCGGAATGGAAGTCACGCGAAGCGGGGTGGGAGTGGTCGACGGGCGAACTCCCTACGCAACGCTATCGAGCTGGACTTGGCAAGCGTTATCGCGCCGGACCAAGGGGGTTCACGCAACCCATCAGCCTACCGCCAACTGGAACGGGTACAAACAGCGCGTCGTATGCGATCAGCGCCGGGGCGTCAGAAAGCGCAGCACTTCCGACTGGAACGATGCGGCATGTGGCCCGAATATGGGGACATGGTCGCCGTTGGGCACGATCCACAACTGCCCCTTGGTCAACCCAGCGTACGTGGCAGCCGGAATGCGCACGGGAAAGAAGGGGTCGCGATCACCGTGCACCACCAGCGTTCGTGCCGTGATGCGGCGCAGGTCCTGCTCGGTGAGGTTCATGTCGTCTCGACTGTCCTTGAACCCGTGAAACGTCCGGACGAGATCCAACATCTGCGGCTCACCTCGTGCGACACAGGCCCGCAGTTCAGCCACCACATCGGGTGGGATGGCATCGAGCGAGGTGGTTTGCGCCATGATGGCACGCGCTTCATCGGGGAAATGCGTGGTGGCCCCGATGAGCACGAGCGACTCAAACCGATTCGGCTGCGACATCGCCGCATGCAACAAGGTCATGCCGCCGCTGCTGATGCCGAGCGCCCGCACGCGCGACAGCCCCAGCTGGTCCAGCAGGCCCAGCAGATCCCGACCCGTTTGTCGGTGTGAATACTGCTTGTCTGGAAACGAGGAGCGTCCGTGACCACGCAGGTCAGGCACGATGAGTTGAAACCGTTCGGCCAACCGTTCGATATGCGGCGCCCAGGTTGCGCCACACCCGAAGAAGCCGTGCAGCAGGACGAGTGGCGGACCGGAGCCGAGGGTTTCCACGTAGAGGTCGGCGCCGTTTATACGGTGCAACGCGGAGGTGGCCGACGGCAGACGGGGAGTACGCTGGGCAACCGCCTCGTCGGCCGGGAACCCTGACTGAATCAGGCACAGGGACATCGCCGTCACCCAGACCGGCACGCAACCACGTCGTGTACGCACACGTTCTCCTGTAATTGCCGAAAATTCAGAGGAACCGATGGCGGGTCCAAAGTAGCTCTGCGGGTCGCTGGGCGCTTGCGGTAAGCGTGGGACCAGCCGTTCCTGGGTGTGACACCGTATCCTCGCCAATCGTCTACCATCTGGAGTACAGAACGCTGCCCGACGGCGCCCCGACGATGAGGCGAGGCGCGGGTTTTCGCATTTCCGCCAAAGTCCCTCGTGCCCTCAGTTCCCTTGCCCACGGCGGCCGTGTCGGCCCCTGCCGACAACGCCTGTCGCCGCTGCGAACAGCTGCCGCCGATCCCGGTGGAGGCGCAGACGCTGCACTGCTGGTTCCCCACCGGCCATGTGGGCGGCAAGGCGCGTGCGGTGTTCCGCGACTTCGGTGTCTCTGCGGACAAGACAGTTGGCGGGGGGCTCAGCTTTCTGTGGGATGAGCACAACGGTGAGCAGATCGCCCTGGCACTCGAAGAGGCGCTCTCCGGCATTGAACGCGAAGACACCCGCGCTCTGCTTTGCGCCCCGCAGCACCTGCCCAGCCCCGATGACCTGGCCCGGGTGGAGCCCCTGGCGCGCATTGTCACCCGCGTGCGCAGCGGCTGGCTCATCAACCTGCTGGAGGAGCGCCGCCTCACGTCGCACTTCCAGCCCATCGTACATGCCCACGTGCCCGATCGTATCTATGGGCACGAGGCGCTCCTGCGTGGCGTGGCCCCCGATGGCAGCTTCGTCTCACCGGGGCAGTTGTTCGACACCGCGCGCGGCGCGGGACTGCTCTTCCAGCTCGACCTCGCCGCACGACGCTCGGCCATAGCCGCCTCGGTGCAGCATGCGCTGCAGGGCGCACTGTTCGTGAACTTCGCACCCACCGCCATCTACGATCCCCAGGCCTGCCTCCGCAGCACGGTGGCCGCCATCGACAAGGCGGGCATGTCACGCGATCAGGTGGTGTTCGAACTGGTGGAGACGGAACGTGCGCACGATGCCTCGCACCTCCGACGCATTCTCGACTACTATCGTGGCGCCGGCTTCCGCATTGCGCTGGACGACGTGGGCGCTGGGTACTCTTCGCTCAACCTCATCCATCTCTTGCGCCCCGACATCCTCAAGCTCGACATGGAGCTCATCCGGGATGTCGACAAGGATCCGTACAAGGCGCGCATTGCAGCCAACCTGCTGAACGTCGCCACTTCGCTGGGCATTGATGCGCTGGCTGAAGGCATCGAGACGCAGGGCGAACTGGATTGGGTGCGCGAACACGGCGCGAAGTTCGTGCAGGGCTATCTCATTGCCAAACCGGCTGCGGCACCGCGCCACGCCGACGCACTGCGGCGCAGCGCGTAGCGCGTAGCAGAATGGAAGATTAGCCGGCGGCCGAGTTACTCCTCCTGGAACTCGGCCACTACCACGCGTCGCCTGTCCACAGGCTGCGTACGCACCACGAGTGTCTGGCCATTGAATTCCGTGCGGACACTGCGCGGTTGCGACGCCTCGAACCACCGCACACTGCGATCCACTGTGGGCACGCCCGGCGCAATGCCGCGCGCCAGCTCACCATCGAAGCGTAGGGTATCGCGTCCGACCCCCAGATAGCCGCGCGGGCGGATGACCTGTACCGCGACACTGTCCGCATTGGACGGACCGACTGCCACGCGCCGTGCCGGCGCGGCTGGTAGTCGCAGGTTGACCACCTGACTGCTGCGCAGAAACGGCGCACGATAGAGATGCAGCAGCACACTGCTGTCCGGCGCCACCACTTCGAACTCGTACACCGCACCGGCACGCGCACGGAATGGCCCCCACTGTCCATCGTCGCGCGTGGTCACGCGGTGCACGGCTTCTGCGACACGTTTTCCGGTCGCCGCATCGGTTTCGTGTACCAGCACCTGCGCACCTCGCAGCGGCAGATTGGTTGGCGCACCAGCCACCGTGCCACTCACCATGCCGTTCAGCACAATGACGCTCTCCGGCTCGATATCCAGCGTGCGTGGGGCACGTCCGGTAATGAATCGATACTGCGCAGCAAAGGCTTCCGGTCCGAAGGCCACTTCGCGGTGGTCGGTGCCCGGCAACACGATGTTTGTTGCGCCCTTGAGCGCCGGAGACATGGCATCGACACCGGTCTGCATACCCGGCGCCCCGAGTGCCGCACCCGTCGCCTGCGCGTACTTGTCCAGCGAGTCGGAACGCAGCGCCAGAAAGCGCACATCGCGCACCACTTCGCTCCCGCCATTCAGTGCACGGAGATACGGTGAGAACCCGTTGAACTCGTTCTCCGGTTGCATGCTGGCCGACGCCATGACGCCGTGATTGGGCGTGCCACAGGTAATCACATGCGACACATGTGCCGCGCCGCCGCCAAACCGCACATAGTGGCGGATGGTCAGCCCACCACGGGAACTGCCCACCAGCGCCACCTTGCTGGCCCCGGTGCGAATCAACACCCGGGTCACGAAGGCAGCCAACGCCGCCGCCTGATCATCCGGCGTGCTGCGATTGGTCTCCCGTGCCGACGGCGTGGAACTCGCCAGCGGGTGGGGCAGATCGACGGCGTACAGCCGATCGCGGGGATAGCCGTTGCTTTCGAAGCGCCAGATGGTGTTGTCCCACAAGCCGGCGTGATCGCCATTACCGTGCACGAATACAATGGGAACGGGCGCAGCCTCGGCAGCGAACCGCCGACTCTGCGCCCGTTCCGTGCTGTCACTGATCAATGACAGGGCCAGCATTGCCGCAGGCAAGCGGGCCGCGATGAGGTTGAACATCCGCGTCATGCAGAATTCACCGACTGGAGTGAAAACGGGCGGGCCCGCCCGATCACACCAGCGCGCCGCCGATGCTCAAGTATGCTGCGCGATCAGCTCGAGTGCACGGGTCGTGCCAGCCATGGTGAAGGTTCGTTACGTGATGCCATCGTGGCATTCATCGCGGTGAACGCCGGGGTCGGCGACGGCTCCGGTGACAACGGCGCGGATTCAGGCGCCACATTCCCAGCCAGCTCCCGTGCGCGCTGCACCCACTGGGCCACAGTCTTCTCGGGCGGAATGGCGCGAATGAGGTGTTGTTCGCGATTCACGCGATCCATGAGGTTCACGAGATTCTCCGGCTTGCGCTGGCTCAACGTGGCCACGTCCTCGATGCCCGACGCCTCGAGAAGTCGGGCGTAATTGGGGCCAATGCCGTTGATCTGTTCGAGCGAGTTCATCATGTCGATCCTCCCTGGCATGCATGGCAAGGTTGCCGATATGCAGTGCCCGTTGCGGTTCGCTTCGTCGCCCTGAAGGTTCGGGCGTGATCGTCGATACGATCGGAGCGCCAGTCGGATGGTCCGTGGCATGTCGCCTCTGGCGCCAGAGTGCCGTCCATTGACGTGTCGCGCGTCATTGACCTACCCCAACATCATAACAGAATCCCGGCTTCAGGCCAAGGGCTCAAGATGTTGAAACACAATGCTTTACGCGGAACATTGAGCACCATCGGGGGTAGGCCGACGGCGCGCGATTCCCCTCAGCGACTCCGCACGGTAGCCAAGCCACCGTCCACACCGATCACCTGACCGGTCACCCACGCGGCGTCAGCGCCCAGCAACCAGGCCACCGCCGGCGCCACATCATCCGCCTCGCCAATGCGCCCCAGCGCATGCAGGGACGCCGACGCCTTCTCGGCCGCCTCGTTTCCCGTGATGCGCGCAGCCATCGGCGTGCGCACCAGTCCGGGCGCCACCACATTGCAGCGCAACCCACGCGAGGCATAGGTGGCGGCTGTCGATCGCATGAGCCCAATCACTCCGCCCTTCGCGGCCGCGATGGCCTCGTGATTGGCCAATCCATGACGCGCGGCCGCGGTGGCCACCAGCACGACAGACCCGCCACTGGGCAGCACCTTGGCTGCCGCGCGTACCGTGGCGAACGCGCTCGTGAGATTCTGCGCAATGACCTGCGCATACTCATCCTCACGTGTCAGGTGGGCAGGCTTGAGCAGAATCGACCCCACGAGATTGGCCACACCGACCAGTGGGGCGTCTGCCGGCGCCGCCGCCTGCGCGGCCTGGGCTGCCTGTTCCACCGCGTCGAAAGTGGTCAGGTCTGCGACGTGTGTCGCCAGCACACCGGCGCCCAGTTCTGCGGCCAGCGCGTCCATGGGAGCCGCCGAGCGACCCGCCAGCACCACGCGGTGTCCTGCGGCAACAAGACGACGGGCCGTGGCCGCGCCGATGCCGCCGGCGCCGCCAAGAAGCAGAAAGGTCGATGCATGGCTCATGGCAGCGGAATGCCCATTGCCACAGTGAGAGTTCCCGCTGGTGTCCGGGACAGGGCACTCGCCTGAGGCACCGCGCGTTGTCCACCGTGATCCGACCCGACGACTTCTCCGAACATCTGGCCGAGCGCATCACCGCGTACTCGGCGCATCAGCCGGCCAATGCACAGGCCGAGTATGTGCTGTACTGGATGCGCACCGCCGTACGCGCCCACGAGAACCCTGCACTCGACGTCGCCCTGGACGCGGGCCGGCGTCTCGGTCTACCGGTGTTCGTGTATCACGCGCTGTCGGAGCGCTATCCCTACGCCTCCGACCGGCACCATACCTTCATTCTCGAAGGCGCGCGTGATGTGGAAGCCGAATGCGCGGCGCGCGGCATCGGCTATGCGTTTCATCTCGAGCGGCCCGGACACCGGCAGAAGGCGCTCAAGACCCTGCTCACGCGCGCAGCGCTGCTGGTGACGGAAACCATGCCGGTCCCGCCGCTCGACTGGTTGACCGAGGGACTGGCCGACGACGCGCCCTGCCCCGTGTGGAGTGTGGACACGGCCTGCGTGGTGCCCATGCCGCTGGTGGGCACCGCGCACACGCGTGCCTTTGCCTTTCGCGATGCCACCGCGCACCTGCGCGACGAACGTGTGGGGCGACCCTGGCGCGATGTGGCGCCGCATACCCCGCCGTTCACGCCGCGCGACCTGCCGTTCACGCCGGTGCGCTTTGTGGACGCCGACATCGCCGAACTGGTGGCGCAGTGCGAGATCGATCATGGCGTGGGTCCGGTGCCGCACACGGAAGGCGGCACCGCCGCCGGCTATGCGCG